>CAOJNB010000001.1 GCA_948439405.1 uncultured Coriobacteriaceae bacterium
CGCTGCCCGGTGCGCGGCTGCAAGTCCGAGAAGGCCTACGCCGACGAGTGCGACCAGGGCCACCAGTTCGAGCCCGAGGAGCTCATCGCCCCCGTCTCGCAGCTCACCGGCACCACGCCCGAGCTGCGCCCGGTGGACAACTGGTACTTCGACCTCCCCGCCTTCCGCGACGAGCTCGAGCGCGTCGTCGAGGGCTGGGAGGACGACCCGCAGGTGCGCCCCGTCGTCGCCAAGACGGTGCGCGAGTCCCTCGCCGCCCCGGCCGTCTACGTGCAGAGCACCTACCGCGAGGCCTTCGACGCCGTCGAGGCCGAGCTGCCCACCCACGAGCTGCGCGAGCCCCAGGGCAACCAGACCTCCTTCGTCGTCACCTTCGCAGGTTGGGAGGACCGCGACGCCGCGCGCCCCGTCCTCGAGGCGGCCGGCGTGCGCTTCCGCACGGGCAAGACCCTGCTGCCCTTCCGCATCACCGGCAACATCGACTGGGGCGTCCCCGCGCCCGAGCTCGAGGGCGGCTCCGGGCTCACCGTGTGGTGCTGGCCCGAGAGCCTGTGGGCGCCGATCTCGTTCACGCGGACGGTGCTCGCCGACGAGTCGTGCGGCAAGTCCAGCCGCGACTGGCGCGACTGGTGGTGCGCCGGCGACGCGCAGGTGTTCCAGTTCATCGGGCAGGACAACATCTACTTCTACTGCGTGGCCCAGCCGGCGCTGTGGGAGGCGCTGGGCTGGGGGCTGTTCCAGGACACGCCCGTGGCCAACCACCACGTCCTGTTCATGAACAGGAAGGCCTCGAGCTCGGGGGCGGTGCGTCCGCCGATGGCCTCCGAGCTGCTCGACCACTACACCCCCGAGCAGCTGCGCGCCCACTGGCTCTCGCTGGCCCTCGACGCCAAGGCGGTGTCCTTCTCGCCCAAGCCCTTCGACGACTCCGTGTCGCGCAGGGACAAGAGGACCGGCGAGGAGACCCTCGTGCGCGACGACCCGCGCGTGGTCGACCCCGTCCTCAAGGAGGGCACCTTCCTCACGAACATCCTGAACCGCCTGGCGCGCAGCTGCATGTACGGCGCGCAGAACGTCTGCGGCGGGCGGCTGCCCTCCCCCGAGCCGGCGGCCGAGGTGGTCGCCGCCTGCGACGAGGCGACCCTCGCCTTCGAGCGGCTCGCCCACGACCTCGACGTCCACGGCGCGCTCGCCGTCGCCGAGGAGTTCTGCCGCGACGCGAACCGGCGCTGGGACGAGGCGAGCAAGGCCGCCAAGGGCGACGACGCGGCCTACGAGGCGGCCCTCGCGGACGCCTTCCGCGCGCTGCGCACCGCGGCGCTGCTGTGGCACCCGGCCGCCCCGCGCGGGTGCGAGCTCGTCTGCGAGCACCTCGGCTTCGACGCGGAGGCCTTCTTCTCCTGGGACCACGCCTTCGAGGGCTGCCGCGAGCTGGCCGCCGCGCTCGGCGAGGATCCGGACGCCCACGAGCTCGTCGAGCTGCCGCCGCGCTTCGACTTCTTCGAGCGCCACCCGTCCCAGACAAGGCGCGGGAAGTAGCCGGGAGCGCCGAGAGCGAGGAGGACCCCCATGAGCACGACGACCGACGCCGCCACCCAGGTCGCGCCCGTCCGCCCGACCGCGACCGTGTGTGAGACGCCCGACGGGGCGCGCCTCGCCGTCTTCGCCTGGTCGCCCGAGCTGCTCGGGGCGGGCCCCGAGCCCGTCCTGCTGCTGCACGGCAACGGCAGCTCGCACCACGCCTTCTGGCGCCTCGCGGCCGCCCTCGCGCCCGAGCGCTGCGTCATCGCGCCCGACATGCGCGACCAGGGCGTCTCGTCGCGCGGGACGGCGCCGCTCACCTACGAGCTGCTCGCCGACGACGCCGTGCGCGCGCTCGACGCGCTCGGCGCGGGGCGCGCCGTCGTGGTGGGCCACTCCGACGGCGGCATCGAGGCGCTCCTGATGGCGCGCGACCACGCCGACCGCGTCGCGGGCATCCTGGCGATGGGCGCGAACCTCACGCCCGACGGCCTCTCCGGGGAGGACCTCGCGGGCATGGAGGCCGACGAGGAGCTCTACCGCTCGCTCGCCGACCGCCTGCCGAAGGCGGCCTCCCAGGCCGAGCTCACCCGCCTCATGCTCGACCATCCCCACATCGACCCCGCGAGCCTCGCCGCGATCTCCTGCCCCGCCACCGTGATGGCCGGGGAGTTCGACATGATCGCGGAGGAGGAGACCCGCGCCATCCGCGCGGCGGTCCCCGGGGCGCGGCTCGCGATCGCGGAGGGGGCGGGCCACTCGCTCATGCGCGAGGCGCCCGAGGCCGTCGAGGCCGAGACCCGCGCGCTGCTCGCGCGCGTCGAGGGGGCGTAGTGCCGTGCCCGTGCGCCTGGTCGCCTCGGACCTCGACGAGACCCTCATCCCGCCCGAGCGCGTCCTGCGCGGGCCGGTCCTCGACGCCGTGCGCGCCTGCCTCGGGGCGGGCGTGCCCTTCGTGCCCGCCACGGGCCGCAGCATGCTCGACATCCGGCCGACGCTCGAGCAGCTCGGGCTCGCCGGCAGGGCCGACCGCTACGCGATCACCCTCAACGGCTGCGTCGTGTCCGACTGCGCCGGCCGCGTCCTGCGCTTCCGCGGGATGCCCCGCGAGCTCGCCGAGCGCTGCTTCCGCATCGGGGCGGGGCTCGGCCTGCCGATGCACGTCGCCGGGCGCGACGGGACCGTGCTCATGTGGGGGCTCACCGACGAGGAGCGCGCCTACGTGGGCACGCGCGTCGTCTACCGCGAGATGGAGGGCGACTCGCTCGACGAGATGGGCGACGAGCCGATCGCGAAGCTGCTGTTCGTCGGGGAGAGCGAGGCGTGGCTGCGCGAACGGGTCGCCGCGCGCCCCGTGGTGGCCGAGCTCGCCGCGGACCTCGACCTCACCTACTCCTCCACCCGCTACCTCGAGTTCCAGCCGCGCGGCATCAACAAGGGCGACGGCCTGCGCTTCCTGTGCGAGCTGCTCGGAATCGACGTCGCGGACGCGATGGCGCTCGGCGACTCCTCCAACGACGCGGAGATGCTCGAAGCCGCGGGCCTGGGCGTCGGCGTGGCCAACGTGACAGACGCGGCGCGAGCCGCCTGCGACGTCGTGTGCGACGCGCCCTGGGACGCCGGCGTCGCCGAGGCGCTGCGCCGCTTCGTGCCCGGCGTGGCCGAGGCGATGGATGCGGAGGGCGCGCGGGCCTAGCCGCGCGGCTGCGTCCTGCTGGGGATGTCCGGGTCCGTGCTGGGCAGCACGTAGCCCGCGGCAGGCCCGGAGGCGACCTCGGCGTCGCCGTGGGTGGCCGGGAAGGTCACCGTGACGGTGGTCCCCTCCCCCAGCTCGCTCTCCAGCGCGATCGAGGCGTCGTGGAAGTTCGCGGCGTGCTTCACGATCGCGAGCCCCAGGCCCGTGCCCCCGAGCTCGCGCGAGCGGCTCGACTCGACGCGGTAGAAGCGCTCGAAGACCTTCGGCTGCTCCTCCTCGGCGATGCCGCGGCCATCGTCGGCGACCTCCACGAACGGGTGCGTGCCGCGCACGCCGCAGCTCACGCGCACGTGGCAGCCCTCGCCCGAGTAGCGGATCGCGTTGTCGCAGAGGTTGTGGACGAGCTCGTCGAGCAGGCGCGGGTTGCCGAGCACCTGGACGGACTCGCCCTCCAGCCCGACGGTCACGCCCGCCCTGCGCGCCGCGTGCCCCAGCCTGCCCGTGACGTCGCGGCACACGGCGAGCAGGTCGCACGGCTCGGTCGAGCCCATGAAGCCGCGGTCGCCGCGGCGCTCCACCTCGTCGAGCTTCGAGAGGGTGAGGATGTCGCTGACGAGCGAGGTGAGCCGCATCGACTCCTTGTGGATGCGGGCGGCGAAGTCGGGGACGTCCTCCGGGCGCGCGATGCCGTCGCGGATGAGCTCGGCGGCCGCCGAGATGGAGGCGAGCGGGGTCTTGAGCTCGTGCGTGACGTTGGCGGTGAACTCCTGGCGCATCTCGTTGGCGCTGCGCAGCTCGTACATCTGGTCGTGGAGGCGGTCCTGCTGCAGGACGAGCCGGTCGACGACGGGCATGAGCTCGTCGTAGGACTCGGAGTCCTCGCGCGCCGCCCCCGGGTCCTTGGGGTCGATCGCCGTGATCGGCCCCATGATCCGCTCGGTCAGGACGCGGGCGAGCACCCAGCTCAGCGTGACGATGGCAAGGAAGAGCAGGGCGAGCAGCCACATGTCGCTCATGAGCGCCGTGCCCACCCCGCTGCGGTCGACCGAGAGGCGCAGCACGTTGCCGGAGGGCAGCCGCTCGGCGCGGTACACGCTCACGTTGCCGAGGGTGTCGCTCGAGCGCACCGACTCCCCCACCTGCCCGGCGAGGGCCTCGGCGACCTCGGGGCGGTCGCGGTGGTTGGGCATGGTGGCCTCGTCGCCGAGCGAGTCGTACAGGACCGTCCCGTCCGGGGCGACCAGTGTGGCGCGGACGTCGCCGAAGTCGCGGGAGGCCAGCTCGGCTATGTCGTCGGAGGGCCCGCCGCCGGCGAGGTCCTCGGCGACGACGTCGCTCTCGAGGGCGAGCACCGACTGCGTGCCCGAGACGAGCGACTCCTGGAAGACGAGGCCGGTGACGATCAGCGCGACCGCCGCGATCGCCACCGCGAGCAGCAGCAGCGTGCGGAACAGGCGGGCGCGCAGGGAGGGGTGCTGGCGGCTCATCGCTCGTCACGCAGCCGGTACCCCACGCCGCGCACGGTCTCGATCAGGTCGGAGTGCTCCCCGAGCTTGGCGCGCAGCGTCTGGACGTGGACGTCGACGGTGCGGCTCCCGCCGTCGAAGTCCCACCCCCAGACGCGGCGCAGGAGCTCCTCGCGGGTGAAGACGATGCCGGGGCTGCGCATCAGGTACTCGAGCAGGGCGTACTCGCGGGCCGTGAGCTTGATCCGCTCGCCCTCGAGCCTCACCTCGTGGCGCTCGGGTGAGAGCTCGAGCGGGCCGTCGACGAGGTCGGCGTCGTGCTGGCGGGCGCGGCGCTGGGAGGCGGAGCGGCGCAGCAGGGCGCGCACCCTGCTGACCATCTCCATCATCCCGAACGGCTTCGAGAGGTAGTCGTCGGCGCCGGCGTCGAGCGCGCGCACCGTGTCGAGCTCGGTGTCGCGGGCGGTGAGCATCATCACGGGCACGTCGGCCATCGAGGCGGTGGAGCGGATGCGCTTCAGGATCTCGATGCCGTCGGTGTCCGGCAGCATGATGTCGAGCAGGACGGCGTCGGGGACGCGGCGCTCGCAGGCGGCGCGGAAGGTGACGTCGTCGGCGAAGCCCTCGCTCTCGATGCCCGACTGGGCGAGCGAGTACAGCGTGAGCTCGCGGATGTTGCGGTCGTCCTCGACGTAGTAGACCATCCTGCCCAAACCCCTCCCGATGCCGCTAGGCCTGGCCCAGCTGGTGACCCCTGTACGTGCCGGTGGCACGGAATATAGCCCAGTCGGCGACGCTCTGCGCGTGGTCGCCGATGCGCTCATAGTACTTCGCGATCATGAGGAGCTCGGGCGCGGTGCGCGCGGAGACGTCCTCCTCGTCGGAGCGCAGCTCGTCGACGATGGTGGCGCGCAGCGCGAGGAAGGCCTCGTCGACGCCGTTGTCCATCTCGAAGACCTGCTCGGCGACGTCGGCGTCGGAGGAGACGAAGGCGGAGAGCGCTGTCTCGACCATGTCGGCGGACTTCTCCGACAGGTCCCTCAGGCGCGAGCCGACGGTCTCGACGCTCTCGGTGTCCATCTCGTCCTCGAGCTCCGCGATGTCGAGCGCCATCTCGGCGATGCGACCGAGGTCGCTCACGGAGCGGAACGCCGAGGTGACGAAGCGCATGTCGCTCGCCATGGGCTGCTGGAGCAGCATCAAGCTCATGCAGCTGTCCTCGACGGTGCGGCGCAGCCGGTCGATGTCGCGGCGGCGCGCGATGATGTCCTCGGCGAGCCCCATGTCGCTGTTCGCGAGCATCTCGCCCGACTGCCGGATGCTCTTGAGCGTCTTCTCGCCCAGCTTGGCGATGGTCTCCCCCAGCTCAGCGAGCTGGGTCTTGTAGGCCTCTCGTGCGACAACCATGGTTATCCGAACCTCCCCGTGAGGTAGTCCTCGGTCCTCTTCTCCTTCGGGTTGACGAAGAGCTGCTGCGTGGGCCCCTCCTCGACAAGCTCACCCAGGTAGAAGAAGGCCGTCTTGTCCGCGATGCGCGCGGCCTGCTGCATGTTGTGGGTCACGATGACGATGGTGCGGCTCTTCGAGAGCTCGCTAGCGAGCTCCTCGACGAGCGAGGTCGAGATCGGGTCGAGCGCGGAGGTGGGCTCGTCCATGAGCAGCACCTCGGGCTCGACGGCGAGGGCGCGCGCGATGCAGAGGCGCTGCTGCTGGCCGCCGGAGATCCCCAGCCCGCTCTGCTTGAGCTTGTCCTTGACCTCGTCCCAGAGACCGGCGCGCACGAGGCAGTCGCGCACCAGGTCGTCGAGCTCGGAGCGCGAGACGTGGCCGTGCAGGCGCGGGCCGTAGGCGACGTTGTCGTAGATCGACATCGGGAAGGGGTTGGGGTGCTGGAACACCATCCCGACGCGCAACCGCAGGTCGTAGACGTCGATGTCGGCGAGGTCCTGGTCGCCCAGCTTGATCGTGCCGGTCACAACGCAGTCCTCGACGCGGTCGTTCATGCGGTTGAGGCAGCGCAGCAGGGTGGACTTGCCGCAGCCCGACGGCCCGATCATGGCCGTGACCTTGTTGGCGGGAAAGTCCAGCGTGACGTGCTTGAGCGCCTCGAACGAGCCGTAGTGCAGGCCGAGGTCCTCGACCCTCATCGGGGCCCCGTGCTTGGTCTCCTCCATTATCCGAACCTCCCCGTCAGGTAGTCGTCGGTCCTCTTGTCCTGCGGGTTCGAGAAGATCTGCTGGGTGGGACCGGTCTCGATCATGTCGCCCATCAGGAAGTAGGCGCAGCGGTCGGAGACGCGGGCGGCCTGCTCCATGTTGTGGGTCACGATGACGATGCAGATGCCGTCGCCCGCCATGTCCCGAATCGTGTCCTCGATCGCGAAGGTGGCGATGGGGTCGAGCGCCGAGCACGGCTCGTCCATCAGGACGACGTCCGGCTTCATCGCCAGCGTGCGGGCGATGCACAGGCGCTGCTGCTGGCCGCCGGAGAGCGCGAGCGCGCTCTGGGAGAGCTTGTCCTTGACCTCGTCCCACAGCGACGCCTGGCGCAGCGACGTCTCGACGAGCTCGTCCTGCTCGGCCTTGGTCCGCACGCGCCCGTGCTTCTTCGGGGCGAACAGGATGTTCTCGCGGATGGACTTGCGGAAGGGCGTGGGCTGCTGGAAGACCATGCCGATGGACTTGCGCAGCTCGAACAGGTTCACCTGCGGCGTGTTCACGTCCTCGCCGTGGTACCAGATGCGGCCCCCCACCGAGCAGCGCGGGATCTCGCGGTTCATGAGGTTCAGCGAGCGCAGGAAGGTGGACTTGCCGCAGCCCGACGGCCCGATGAGGGCGGTGACCTGGCCCTCGTCGAAGGAGAGCGAGGTGCCGTGCAGGGCCTCGTGCGTGAGGTCGTAGGTGACCGTCACGTCCTCGGTCCGCAGCAGCGGGTCGTCGGAGACCTGCGTCTTGTCGACGGCGGCGCCGGTGGTCGTGGTGTCCGTCATTCTGCCGTCAGCCTCCTCGAGAGCGCCTTGCCCAGCAGGCGGGCAAGCAGGTTGAACAGGAGCACGCAGGCGAGCAGGATCGTGGCGGTGCCCCACACGATCTCGGTCGAGCCAGCGGTCGGCTCGGAGGTGAGACGCCAGATGTAGACCGCGAGCGAGCAGGCGGGCCGGAAGATGTTGAACGGGCCGATCGGGCCGAACGGGTCGGCGAAGTTGAGGCGCGCCGGGGCGCTGCCGGCCGTGAAGATCAGGGCGGCGGCCTCGCCGAACACGCGGCCGGCCGAGATGACGACGCCCGTCACGATCGCCGGCATGGCGGCCGGGAGCAGCACGTTGACGGTGGTCTCCCAGCGGGTGAGCCCCATGGCGAGCGCCGCGTCGCGCTGGCTCGCCGGGACGTCCTCGAGCGCCTGCTGGATCGTGCGCACCAGGATGGGGATGTTGAACATCGTGAGGGCGCAGGCGCCGGCGATGATCGAGATGCCCCAGCCGAGCGTCACCACGAAGAACAGCGAGCCGAACATGCCGACGACGATGGAGGGCAGGCTCGAGAGCGTCTCGATGGCGGTCTTGGCGGCCGAGGTGACCCAGTTGTCAGGCGCGTACTCCACGAGGAAGATCGCCGCGCCCAGCGAGATGGGCACCGAGATCACGAGCGTCACCAGGAGCAGGTAGAACGAGTCGAACAGCTGGTAGGCGATGCCGGGGAGCACGGCGTCCGAGGACGTGTTCGTGAGGAACCCCGGCGTGAGGGCGCGGCCGGCGCCGCGCACGAGGATGTAGGCGATGATCGCGACGACGAGCACCATGACGAGGCCCACGATGACCGTGAGCACGCCGGTGGCGAACCTGTCCTGCGCGCCGATGCGCCGCGCGTGCGCCTCCCGGGAGGAGGTGTTAGCCACGAGCCTTCGCCCCCTTCCTGCCGATGAGGTGGATGATCAGGATGAAGACCAGCGACATCGCGAGCAGCAGCAGGCCGAGGGTCCACAGGGCGTGGTAGTACACCGAGCCCGAGACGGCGTTGGTGAGGCCGGCCGTGAGCGCCGCGGTGAGCGTGGAGGCCGGGTCGAGCAGGCCGGAGGGCATGGAGCGCTCGACGCCGCCGATGACCATCTGGACGGCCAGGGTCTCGCCGAAGGCGCGCGTCATGCCGAGGATGACGGCGGTCATCAGCGAGGGCAGCGCGCTCTTGAGCACGACGTGCCAGATCGTCTGCCACCGGGTGCACCCCAGCGCGTACGAGCCGCTGCGGTACTCCTCGGGGACGGCGCGCAGGGCGTCGATCGACAGCGTCGTGACCGTCGGCAGGATCATGATGGCGAGCACGAGCGAGCCCGACAGGATGCCGGCGCCCGTGCCCGCGGCGTCGCCGAAGATCGCGCGCATGAGCGAGTTGATCACGTAGAGGCCGAGGACGCCGTAGACGACCGACGGGATGCCGACCAGCAGCTCGATGAAGGGCTGGAACACGCGGCGGCCGAAGCCCGGGGCGATCTCGACGACGAACATCGCCGACCCGATCGCGACGGGCAGCGCGATGGCCGTCGAGAGCAACGTCACCGCGAAGGAGCCCACGATCATGGGCAGGGCGCCGTAGCGCTCCTGCTCGGGGATCCAGTTCTGGCCGGTGAAGAACGCCACCGGGTCGAGCCCGTCCACGAAGAACGTGGTGAGGCCCTGCTGGGCGACCATCACGATGAGCGTGACGACCACGAGCGCGACGAGCGCGACGCAGAACCCGGTGATCGAGAGCCCTATGTTCTCCAGCCTCCGCTTGGGCATGGGATTCGCCATGAGGAGGTGCCTTTCTCGTCATAGGTGCGGCGGCGCCCCGCAAGCGTGGGACGCCGCCGCCAAGAGGGTCGTTCGGGTGCTAGGCCTCGGTGACGTTGCCCTCGGCGTCCTTCTTCACCTGCATGTCCGCGACGGGGATGAAGCCCTGCTCGGGAACGAGGTTCTGCTGGACGTCCTCGGAGAGGAGGAACTCGATGAAGGCGTCGGTGACGGCCTTGGTCTCCTCGGCCTCGTCCTCGCGGGTGTACATGTGCTCGTAGGACCAGATCGCGAAGTCGCCGGACTCGACGCTCTCGCGGGTCGGCTCGACGCCGTCGACGGAGAGGGCCTTGATGCCGTCGTTCTCCATGTAGTTGAAGGCGACGTAGGAGATGGAGCCCTCGGTCTGGGCGACCTGCTCGATGACGGTGCCCGAGGAGTCGACCTCGGCGACCGGGCGGAAGCTGTCCGGGGCGGTCTCGCCGGCGAGGACGGCGTCCTCGAAGGTGGCGCGGGTGCCGCTGCCGGCCTCGCGCTGGATCACCTGGATGGCGCCGGCGGTGCCGCCGACCTCCTCCCAGTCGGTGATCTCGCCCATGAAGATGCCCTTGAGCTGCTCGAGGGTGAGGTCGTCGACGTCGACGTCGGCGTGGACGATCGGCCCCATGCCGACGATGGCGACCTGGTGGTCGACGAGGCCGGCGAGCTGGTCCTCCTCGAGCTTCGCCTCGGCGAAGACGTCGGAGCGGCCGATCTGGACGGAGCCCTCGGCGATCTGGGAGAGGCCCTGGCCGGAGCCGCCGGCGGAGATGGCGATCGAGACGTTCGGGTAGGTCTCGTAGAACTGCTCGGCGGCAGCCTCGACCAGCGGCTGGAACGAGGTGGCGCCGGAGCAGGAGATCGAGCCGGACAGGTCGGCGGCGGCGGAACCGGCGTCGCCGGTGTCAGAGCCGCTCGAGCAGCCGACCAGGCCGAGGCCCGCGACGACGGCCGCGGCAGTACCGGTCATGCCCAGGAACTGACGACGGGAAACGTTGGTGCTCATGGAATGCGCTCCTTTCGGATGTGGGGACTCCTCCCCTCTCTCATGCGCATCCTATGGGCACGCAGGGGGCCGCCGACGCTTCGTCAGCGACCCCTTACCTTCGTGTGACAGGCGCTTACCTTCCGTTTACGAACGACATCAACACGCCTCTCACCTGCGCGGACGTCCGCAAGGCCTAGGCCGAGCCGAAGGGCTCGTCCCTGACCTCCCGGTAGCGCTCGGGCGTGACGCCGAGGACGGCGGGCACGCTCGTGCAGCCGATCCCCATGCGGTCCACGCCCAGGTTCACGAGCTCGATGACCTTCGCCTTGTCGCGGATCACGCTCGACGCCTTCACCTTGATGCGCCCCTCGGCCGCCTCGATCATCGTCCGGATCACCTCGGGCGTGGGACCGACGCGATGGTCGCTCTTGAGGTAGCCGGTCGAGGTCTTCACGAAGTCGACCCCGGCGTCCGCGGCGCACACGGTGGCGCGGCGCACCTCGTCGAGCGTGAGGGCGTCGGTCTCGATGATGACCTTGGAGGTGACGCCGTGCTCGCGGCACACGTCGGCGATGGCCCGCATGTCGTCAGTGACGGCGTCGTAGTTGTGGCTCGTGATCTGCCAGATGCGCGCCACGAAGTCGAGCTCGTCGACCTTGCCGGTGCGGCAGTAGCACTCCGCCTCGAGCAGGCGGGCCTCCGGCGTCCCCTGTCCGAAGGGGAAGTCGCACGACACGCCGACGCGCGTCCTGCTCCCGCGGCAGATCTCCGCCGTGAGGTCGAGCGGCGCCGGGTTCATCGCAGCCAGGGCACACTCGTAGGCCACGGCCTGGCGCACGTAGCCGGCGACCGTCTCCTCCGTCCACGCGGGCTCCAGAATCGCGAAGTCGATCATCGCGGTGATCTCCGCGTAGGTCATCTCCTCGGCACGCTTGCGCTGCGTCATGTCCGCTCCCCTCCCGCGCGCCTAGCGGCGCGCGAAGTAGTCGATGATGTCGCCGGACTCGTACATGGGCTCGCCGTCGACGAACAGGCAGGGCACCTGCACCTTGCCGCCCACCCGCAGCAGCTCCTCGCGGTTCGCGGGGTCAGCGGTGATGTCGGCGTGGGGCACCTCGATGCCGTTCGCGGACAGGTAGTCGTCGACCCGGCGGCACCACGGGCAGCCGGGCATGACGAAGAGCTTGTAGACGTGGTCGGCCATGGGCGTCTCCCTCCCGCCCGCGCGCCCGCGCGGGCCATGGGTCCATTCGTGGTGACGATAGGGCACGCGGGGGCCCGGCGACGGGGCGGCTCGGCGGACGGGCGGGGCGAGTCGGATGCGGTCCCTTGGCAGGCAATGTCGCCAAGTGCGGCGACCGACGCGACCGCTTGGCAGGCAATGTCGTTAAGTGCGGCGATCGACGCGATCGCTTGGCAGGCAATGTCGTTACGTGCGCCCCCGAACGGAGCCACGCGACGTCCAGATGCGCAGAATCCGCCGCACTTGGTGGCAATACGTGGCAAAGCGGCGCCGCACGTGGCGCACTTGAGGGGGTTTCCTGCCACGTGACCTCTCAGACGAGCGCACTTGAGGGGGTTTCCTGCCACGTGGCCTCCCGAGAGAGAGCGGCGGCGGCAGAGGTCGGCAGGAGGATTGCAACAGGACCCCATGACTCGTGGGCGAAACCCCGCCGACCAATCCCGGTCGCTGAGGAACGTAAGCCGCTCCTTATGAACACATACGACGCGCTTACGCACCGGGCCGGTTTGTAAGCACTCCCCCATCCTCCGTGCAAGGCGACGGCACGTTGCGTACGCCGTCGGCAAGGACCGGCGAACCGCAACGTCCGCGCCCGGCGCGAGGCCGCATCCTCCCCAGCGGACGGACGGGCCGCCCGCACCCCGCGGGCCGCCGCGACCGAGAAACCCGAATCCGAACGTGAGGGAGAGACCATCATGCAGAACACGAACATGTCCCGTCGCTCGTTCCTCGGCCTTGCCGGCGCCGCAGGCGCGGTCGTGGCCGGCCTGGGCCTGGCGGGCTGCAGCTCGGGCGACGACGCGGACGAGGCCGGCAGCGCCGCCTCGATCGACAAGATCACCATGGTGTGGCTGCCCAACGAGTCCGCCGCCGAGTTCGACGCGGGCCGCGAGGAGTTCGGCCGCGTGCTCTCCGAGTACGCCGGCGTCGAGGTCGAGCTCATGACCACCACCGACTACAACGTTGCCATCGAGGCCATCGCCTCCGGCGAGGCCCAGATGGCCAACCTGGGCGCCGAGGGCTACATCCAGGCCCAGCAGAAGAACGAGAACGTCCACTCCCTGTTTACCACCGCCGACACCAACGGCACCCTGGACAACGCCAAGTACTACAGCCGCATCGCCGTGCCCGCCGACGAGCTGGCCGACTATGAGGACGCCGAGAGCCCGACCGGCTACTCGATCGCCAACATCAAGGGCAAGCGCATGAGCTTCGTGAGCCAGACCTCCACCTCCGGCTTCAAGGTCCCCTGCAACGCCATCATGGAGGCCTTCCCCGAGGACGTCACCTCCACCGACGACCTCGCCCAGCCCGGCTTCTTCAGCGAGGTCCTCTTCGGCAACTCGCACCCCGGCTCCTGCGTCAACCTGCTCCAGGGCGACGCCGACGTGGCCGCCTTCGACGACATCGACGTCGACATGTACCTGAAGGTGCCCGAGGGCGAGCGCGACGAGGTCAACCAGCCCGGCAACGTCTACGGCGTGGCCGACGGCGCCGAGCAGCCCTTCGACCGCGTCCAGGGCGCCGAGTTCGGCATCATCCAGTCCACCCCGGTCCTCAACGGCCCGATCGTCTACAACGCCGAGGTCCTGCCCGAGGACGTCAAGAACAAGATCCTCGAGGGCATGACCTCCGAGGACGTCGCCAACAACGAGCAGCTCTTCGCTCCCGAGGGCGCCGAGGACACCGGCTGCATCTGGAGCAAGGAGGACACCTCCGGCTTCATCGCGGTCGAGGACGAGTGGTACGACCCCATTCGCGAGCTCGCCTAGCCCGATAGCGCGCTCCTGGCCCGGCCGTGCCCTCGGGTGCGGCCGGGCTCCTGTGAGCAGAGGGGCCGCACGCCCCGGCAGGCGCCCGTCGGGCGTCGTCGCATGAGAGAGGACTCCCCTATGGACTCATCGTCACCGAAGCTGCTCGAGATACGCGGGCTGGGCAAGGCGTACGCCGCGCGCCGCGGCGACGACCAGGGCCGCCGCGCCATCGAGGGCGTCGACTTCAGCTGCGGGGCCGGCGAGATGATCACCGTCATCGGCCCCTCGGGCGCGGGCAAGTCGACCTTCCTGCGCTGCATCAACCGCCTCATCGAGCCCACCGACGGCTCGATCGAGTTCCTCGGCCAGGACATCACCCACCTCAAGAGCGGGAAGCTGCGCCCCGTGCGCCGCCAGATCGCCATGATCTTCCAGAACTACAACCTGGTCTACCGCCTCACCGCGATCCAGAACGTGCTGCACGGGCGCCTCGGCTACAAGGGCGCGATCGCCGGCAGCCTCGGGCTCTACACCGAGGAGGAGAAGGCGCGCGCCTTCGAGGTGCTCGACGAGGTCGGCCTCGGCGAGTTCGCCTACCAGCGCGCCGACCAGCTCTCCGGCGGCCAGAAGCAGCGCGTCGGCATCGCGCGCTCGCTCATGCAGGAGCCCCGCATCATGCTCTGCGACGAGCCGATCGCGAGCCTCGACCCCAAGAGCTCGCGCGTCGTGATGGAGCAGCTCCACGCCCTCACCCGCCAGCACGGAATCACCTGCATCGTGAACCTGCACCAGGTCGACTTCGCGCTGCAGTACTCCGACCGCATCGTCGGCCTGCGCGCGGGCCACAAGGTCTTCGAGGGAACGCCCGAGGAGGCGACCGCGGAGGTCATCCGCGGAATCTACGAGGGCGACGCGGAGGTCACCGTCGACGTCGACGTCGCGAGCGGCTCCGAGAGCGGCGAGGTCCAGGCGCCCGTGGGGGCGCCTGCGGCAGGGAGCGCGCAGTGAGCGCCCCGGCCGAGGCCGCGGTCGGGCGCAGGGACGGCGAGCGCCCGCGCCCCCAGGTGGACCTCACCTGGTTCCGGCGCCGCCAGGCCCGCCTGGTCGTCGCCATGGTCGCGTGCGCCCTCGTGTTCGAGGCCTGCGCGCTGCTGTGCGAGTTCGACCTCCCGTTCGCGATCGCCTCCGTCCCCGAGGCCTTCGCGTGGATGCTCTCGAACTTCGTCCCGACGGCCGACTCGTTCCAGTACTTCCCGCTGATCGTCGAGCAGACGGTCTCGACCGCCCTCGACAGCGTCGCGGCCACCGTGCTCGCGGCCGTCGCCAGCATCGCGCTCGCGGTGCTGGGCTCCTCGACGATCGGCGTCGAGCTCGGCCCGGTGCGCGGCCTCATCCGCGCCTTCGCGAGCGTGTTCCGCAACATCCCGATGATCGCCTGGGCCCTGCTGCTGCTCCTCTCGTTCAAGCAGAACGAGTTCACCGGCTTCCTGGCGCTGTTCCTCACCACGCTCGGCCAGCTCATGCGCTTCTTCCTGGACACCTTCGACGAGATACCGGGCGGGCCCGTCGAGGCGCTGCGCAGCTGCGGGGCCTCGTACTGGCAGGTCGTCTTCCAGGCCGGGCTGCCGCTCGCCGTCGCCGACCTGATGAGCTGGATGCTCTACATGGTGGAGACCAACATCCGCTCCGCGACGCTGATCGGCCTGCTCACGGGCACGGGAATCGGCTTCGTCTTCAACCTGTACTACACGTCGTTCCGCTACGACACCGCCGGCCTCGTGATCATCGTCACAATCGCGTTCGTGCTGCTGATCGAGGCCGTCTCCAACGTGGCGAGGAGGTCGATGATCTGATGGCCACCGTCCAGCTCTCCAAGTCCGCCGCCGACGCGATCGAGCGCGACCGCGCGGGGCGCATCCGCCTCACCTCGAGGAGGGGCCGCAACGTCTCCGTCCAGCTCACCCTCGCGGTGCTCGTGGCCCTCACCGTCGTCACCTTCGTGCGCATGGACTACGGCGACGTGGACCTCGTCGAGGCGGGCCGCCTGGCGCTCTCGGACTTCTACGCGATGATGCTGCAGCCCGCCCTCGACCCACCGATGGGCGCGGGGCACTTCACCTGGGCGACCGTCCTCGAGAGCGCGCTGATCACGCTCGCGATCACCGCGATCTGCACCGTGCTGTCCGCCGTCGTCTCGTTCTTCCTGGCGCTCGCCGCCTCCGAGAACCTCTCGAGCCCGGCCGTCTCCAACGTCGTCAAGGGCGTCGTCGCCGTGGTCCGCTCGATTCCCACCATCCTGTGGGTGCTCGTGTTCACGGTCGCCATCGGGCTCGGCTCCGAGGCCGCGGTCCTCGGCATCTCCACCCACTCGATCGCCTACCTGGTGAAGAGCTACTCGGAGAGCTTCGAGGAGATCGACGCCGGCGTCATCGAGGCCCTGCGCGCCAGCGGGGCGGGCTTCTGGCAGGTGGTGTTCCAGGCGATCACGCCGGCGACCATCACCAAGCTGCTGTCCTGGACCTTCATCCGCCTGGAGATCAACTTCACCAACGCCGTCGCCGTGGGCGCCTTCGCCGGCGCGGGCGGCATCGGCTTCCAGCTCTACCAGGCGGGCAGCCGCTACTACAACCTGCACGAGGTCGGCGTGATCGTCTACGTGTGCCTTATCGCCGCGTTCGTGCTCGAGTACGTCTCCGTGCGCCTGCGCAGGCGCTACATCCTCGTCGACTAGGAGGTACCGCGTGATTTCGAGACGAAGGAGGACCGAGGTCCTCGTCGAGAGCGACCCCTCGCTCGCGACCGACCTCGCCGCGATCGTCGAGCGCGAGCTCGCCGTCGCGGACGTCGTCGAGCCCCACCAGGGACTCGTGATGTGCGACGTCCGCGAGACGGCCCGCAGCTCCCGCTTCTACCTGGGCGAGGCGCTCATGACGGAGTGCCGCGTGCGCATCGGCGACGTCGAGGGGCTCGGCGTGGTGCTGGGCGGCGACGCCCGCCTCGCCCGCGCGCTCGCCGTGATCGACGCGGCCTTCGGGCTCCCCGAGCCGCCCGCCGTCCTCGGCGAGGTCGAGCGACGCGTCGAGGTGGCCGAGGCCGAGCTCGGGCGCGCCCGCGCCCGCGAGGCGGCGCAGGTCATGGCGTCGCGCGTGAGCTTCGACACCATGGGGGGCCAGGACATGAGCGTGCAGGCGGTGGTCAAGTGATGCGCGACGACGTCTTCGAGCGCGACGCGGTCCTCGACGCGCGCGCCTTCCGGCTGCAGCGGGCCTTCCGGGCGCTGCTCGACGCCATGGCGCGCCCGGGCGAGGTCCGCGAGCTGCCCTCCCCCACCCCCACCGCCTCCGACGACGCGGCCGCGGCCGGCCTCTTCCCCTCGACCGTGACCGTGGCCGACGTCCTGCTCGACGCGGCGACGACGCTCGCCTGCGCGGGCGGGGAGGCCTCCCGCGAGGCCGCGGGCCGCGCCCTCTCGCGCAGGACCCACGTCCTCGCCGCCGCCCCCGCCGCGGCCGCCTACGCCGTCGTCCCGCTCGGCGTCGACGGCTCCGAGGCGCGCGCCTTCGTGTCCGCCCTCACGCCGGGGACCCTGCTCGACCCGCAGCTGGGCGCGACCTGCGTCGTGGAGTGCGGCGTGCTGCTCGGCCGCGACGGCTCCGGCGCGCGCACCGGCTCCGCCTCGGGCTCGCGGCGCGCGCTGGGCTACGTCCTCGAGGGCCCCGGCATCGCCGGCACGGCGCGCCTCGAGTGCGACCGCGCCGACGTCCTGTCCGCCCGCGACGAGCGCCGCGACGAGTTCCCCTGCGGGATCGACCTCGTGCTCGTCGACCGCGCCGGCCACGTCGTGTGCCTGCCACGCACGACCCGCATCGTCTGGGAGGAGGAGGTGCCCTCATGGGATATGTAGCCGTCACCGGCGGCGAGGAGGCCATCGAGGCCTCGCTCGACCTGCTGGAGCGCGCGCGACTCGCGTCGGGCCGCGCGCTCGACGTCGACCTCGTGCTCGGCTGCCTGCCCGAGCTCGTCGACCAGGTCCAGTCCGAGGGCTCCCTGTGGGCCCCCGAGGTCGCCGCCGTCGCCGTCAAGCAGGCGCGCGGCTCGGTGGAGGAGGCCGTGTTCCTGATGCGCGCCTACCGCTCCACCCTCGAGCGCCTCTACGTGTCGCGCACGATCGACACCGGGGAGATGCGCGTCGACCGCCGCATCTCAGCCGCGTTCAAGGACATCGAGGGCGGCCAGGTCCTGGGGGCGACCCGCGACTACTCGCACCGCCTGATCGAGTTCGACCTCGCCGACGAGACCGACGCCGCAGTGCGCGAGCGCCTGCGCGGGCTCGAAGCCGCCCTCGCGGCGGCGGGCGGGTCGTCCTGCGACGGGGAGGAGGCGGCGGCCCTGCTCGCGCGTGTGCCCCGCGTCTCCGACTACCTGCGCTCCATCGGGATGGTCCGCTCCTGGGAGCGCGACGACGCCGCACCCGTCGACGTCACGAAGACGCCGCTGTCCTTCCCCGCACCGCGCTCGGTGATCCTCCAGGCCCTCTCGCGCGGGCTCACCCAGGCCGTCGTCGCGATCGGCTACGCTGCCATCCGCGGATTCGGCCTCTCCCACCCCACCGTCGGAGAGCTGCGCCGCGGACGGGTGCCCGTCACCATCGACGCGCCCGGCGCCGAGGGCGCCGGCGATCCCGAGGACGCCTACTACCTCGGCTCGATCCCGGTCACCGAGGTCGAGAGCCTCATCGTCACCGACGAGCAGGCCGAGGACGGCAGCCACTACAGCGGCATCGACGTCGGCTACGGCCTCGTGATGGGCGGCGACGAGAGCAAGGCCATCGCGATGAGCGTGCTCGACCACAGCCTGCGCGCCGACGACGTGCGCTACCCCACCCAGGACCAGGAGTTCGTGCTCTACCACATCGACGGGGTCGAGGCGACGGGCTTCATCAGCCACCTCAAGCTGCCCCACTACGTCACCTTCCAGAGCAAGCTCGACTCCACCGTGCGCTCCATGCGCGAGAAGGGAGGCGAGGGACGTGCGTAGGAACTACAACTTCGCCTTCCTCGACGAGGGCTCCAAGCGCGAGATCCGCCGCGCGATCCTCAAGGGCGTGGCCATCCCCGGCTACCAGGTGCCCTTCGCGAGCCGCGAGATGCCGATCGGGCGCGGTTGGGGCACGGGAGGCCTGCAGATCACGCTGTCCTGCATAGGCCCCGACGACGTCCTCAAGGTCATCGACCAGGGCTCCGACGCCAGCGTGAACGCCGTCTCGATCCGCGGGCTCGTCCAGCAGACGACCGGCGTCGACACCACGACGCGCACCGAGGAGGCCACCCTCGTCCAGAGCCGCCACCGCATCCCTGAGCGCAGGCTCCGGCGCGACCAGCTGCTCGTGCTCCAGGTGCCCATGCCCGAGCCGCTGCGCACCTACGAGGCGCGCGAGTCGGTCACCAAGCGCCTGCACGCGGAGGCCGAGTACACCGGCGCCTACCTCGAGCTCTTCGAGCAGGTGGTGCGCTACGGCACCACGACCACCGGCGCCGACCACCCCGTGATGGTGGGCGGGCGCTACGTGATGGCACCGAGCCCCATCCCGCGCTTCGACAACCACAAGCTCGACGACGCGGACAACCTCACGCTGCTGGGCGCGGGCCGCGAGAAGAAGATCTACGCCGTGCCGCCCCACACGAGGGTCGAGTCGCTCGCCTTCGAGGACCACCCCTTCGTGACCGAGGAGTTCGACGGGGCGAGCTGCTGCCTGTGCGGCGCGACCGACACCTACCTCACCCAGACCACCGACCCGGCGACCGGCGAGAGCGTGTGGATGTGCTCGGACACCGACGCGTGCTCCCAGCGCCTCGAGCGCGCCCGCCTCGCGACCGGGCAGAAGGGAGGCGACGCCCGATGAGCCCCACCGCACCGACGACGCTGCCGGAGCCCGTCCGGCACGTCTACGCCGACGAGGCGCCCGTCCTGAGCGTCGCGGGCCTCGCGAAGCAGTACGGCCCGGGATGCGACTGGTGCCGCGACCCGGAGGCGCCCCTCGAGCGCAACATCTGCCCGCGGTGCGGGACGGTGCACGCCGTGCGCGGCGTCTCGCTCGAGGTGCACCCCGGCGAGATCCTCGGCATCGTGGGCGAGTCCGGCTCGGGCAAGTCGACGCTGATGCAGTGCCTCTACTTCGACCAGGAGCCCACCGCAGGCGACATGCGCGTCACGGCCTACGACGGCGGCGAGGCGAACTGCTTCGGGCTCTCGCGCCAGCAGAAGCGCTTCATCCGCGACCGCATCTTCGGCATGGTCTACCAGAACCCCTACCTCGGCCTGCGCATGACCTTCTCGGCCCTCTCCAACATCGCCGAGAAGCAGATCGCGGCGGGCTGCCGCACCGTCTCGACGATGGTGGCGCGCGGCGAGGAGCTGCTGGGGCGCGTCAACATCCCGCTGAGGCGCGCCGGTGACGCCCCGCGCGACTTCTCCGGCGGCATGCAGCAGCGCGTCCAGATCGCCAAGGCGCTCTCCAACGAGCCGCCCGTGCTCTTCCTCGACGAGGTGACCACCGGCCTCGACCTCTCCGTCCAGGCCCGCGTCCTCGACCTCATCCTGCAGCTGCGCCGCGACCTCGGCGTCTCGATGGTCGTCGTCAGCCACGACCTCGGCGTCATCCGCCTGCTGGCGGACCGCACGGTCGTGATGCTCGACGGCCGCGTGATCGAGCACGGCCTCACCGACCAGGTCATGCAGGACCCCCAGCACGCCTACACGCAGGAACTCGTCTACTCGCTCCTCTAGGAGGACCCCATGTACGTCATCCGAAACGGCATCATCGTCCAGCCCGACCGGCTGCTGTTCGGCTACGAGCTCGTCGTCGACGAGGACCGCATCGCGGCCATCCAGCGCCAGGGCGCCCTCGACGCCGAGGCGGCCGGCGCCGGCATCATCGACGCCCACGGCGGCTACGTCGTGCCCGGCCTCGTCGACATCCACTCCGACTACATCGAGACGGTCATCTCGCCGCGCCCGACGGTGCTGATGGACCTGCCCACCGCCTTCTTCGAGGCCGAGCGCGAGCTGCTCGCCCACGGCATCACGACCATGTACCACTCGCTGTCGGTGTACCGCCACGACATGATGGACGTGAAGCCGGTGCGCCAGTGGGAGCGCACCCAGGAGCTCATGGCGCTCATCTCCTCCACCAAGCGCACCGAGGGGCGCAACGCCCACCTCATCCGCCACCGCCTGCACCTGCGCCTCGAGGTCGACAACGTCCACATGGTCGACCAGGTGGAAGGCTACCTGCGCGACGGCACGATCGACGAGCTGTCGTTCATGGACCACACCCCGGGGCAGGGCCAGTACCGCGACATGGAGGTGTGGCGCAGGTCCTTCCGCGGGCGCGACCCGCTCTCGGAGGAGGAGGCGGCACGGATGGCCAGCGAGCGCCAGGACGCCCCCAAGCTCACCTACGAGCAGCTCGACTACCTGGCGGGGATCGCGCGCGAGCGCGGCATCGCGCTCGCCAGCCACGACGACGACTCGACCGAGAAGCTCGAGATGATGCGCGAGCTGGGCTGCACCATCTCGGAGTTCCCCGTGACCCTCGAGGTGGCGCAGGCCGCCGTGGCGCTGGGCCAGCACACCGTCATGGGCACGCCGAACATCCTGCTGGGCAAGAGCCACTCGGGCAACCTCAGCGCGCGCGAGGCCGTGCGAAACGGCGTGGCGACCTGCCTGTGCTCCGACTACTACCCCACCGCGATGCTGCAGAGCGCCTTCGTGCTGCACCGCGACTTCAAGCTCCCGCTCGAGCAGGCCTTCGCGATGCTCACGATCGGCCCGGCCCGCGCCGTGCGCGCCGACGGCGAGATCGGCAGCCTCGAGGAGGGCAAGAAGGCCGACGTCCTCGTCGTGCGCGAGGTCGAGGAGGGGCAGCGCTCCTACCCCGTCATCACCGCCACGCTCGTGGACGGGCGCGTCGTGAGCCGCATGTGGTACCCGTCGCTGCCCAGCATGTCGGCCCGCTTCGCCGTCGACGCGGCGACCCGCGCCGAGACCCTCGCCGACGAGGAGGTGCGCTAGATGGACGCCGTCCGCCCGCTGCTCGACATCCGCGACCTGTCCAAGGGCTTCACCCTGCACGCCGCGAACCGCCGCGTGCGCGGCTGCGAGTCCGTCTCGCTGCGCGTGATGCCCGGCGAGTTCGTCGGCGTCACGGGGCGCTCGGGGTCGGGCAAGTCCACGATCCTCAAGTGCCTGTACCGCACGAACCTGCCGGAGGCCGGCGAGATCTGGTACGACTCCGAGGCCTTCAGGCCCGTCGACCTCGCGACCCTCGACGAGCGCCGCGTGATCTACCTGCGTAGCTACGAGATCGGCTACGTCTCGCAGTTCCTCGACGCGGTGCCGCGCACCACGGCCTACGAGATCGTGCGCTCGAGCGCCGCCGAGGCCTTCGCCGACGAGGAGGCGATCGAGGGCGAGACGCGCCGCATGCTCGAGCACTTCGACTTCCCCCGCCCGCTGTGGGACCTCTACCCCAACACCTTCTCCGGCGGCGAGAAGCTGCGCCTCAACATCGCCCGCGCGATGGTGCGCCGCCCGCGCCTGCTGCTGCTCGACGAGCCGACCGCGAGCCTGGACGACGCGAGCAAGGCGAAGGTGCGCGACCTGATCGAGCAGCTCAAGGCCGGAGGCACCACGATGCTCGGCATCTTCCACGACCTCGAGTTCATGGAGGGCGTCTGCGACCGCGAGTACAACATGCAGGCCGGCGGCTTCGTCGGGGAGGGCGCGCATGCGACCCTGGCCTGAGGCCCCCGACGAGCACGGCGTGCTGGTGCGCCCCGCGGCGCCCGGGGACGCGGCGGCGGCCCACGCCCTCGTGTGCGAGCTCGAGGGAAGGGCCCTCTACCCGACGTCGTTCCGCAAGCGCTACCGCGCCCTCGTGGCCGACGACCGCTACCTGTGCCTGGTCGCCGAGCGCAACGGAGCCGTCGTCGGCGCCCTGGACGTGCGCGTCGAGCGCCAGCCCCACCACGACCGACCCGTCGCCGAGATCATCGAGTTCGTCGTCGACGCGGGCGAGCGCGGGCGCGGACTCGGCGCGAGGATGTTCGGGGTGGCCTGCGAGCTCGCCCGGGAGCGCGGCTGCGAGCTGATCGAGGTCCACTCGAGGCGGGACCGCATCCGGGCCCACGGGTTCTACGAGGGCCTCGGGATGTCGCCCACGCACGTGCACCTCACCATGTCGCTCGACCGGGACGGAGGGGACCGATGACTGACGGAGCCCGCGAGGCAGCCTCCTACGACCTGCACGTCCACTCGACCTTCTCCGACGGCACGGAGCCGGTCGCCGCGCTCGTCCTCCGGGCGCGCCGGGAGGGCCTCGCCGCGATCGCGGTGTGCGACCACGACTCGCTCGCCCAGCTCGCCGCGGTGCGCCACGAGGCGCACGAGCTCGGCTTTCCCGTGCTCGCCGGCGTCGAGGCCTCGTGCTGGGACCCGGCCACCGGGCGCAAGGTCCACGTCCTGGGCCTCGGGCTCGAGGCGACGCCGGACGCCTCCGGCCCGCTCGAGCGCATCGTCGGCGAGACCCTCGCGCGGCGCAGCGCGAACACGCTCTGGCAGGCCTGGCGCATCCGCCGCGCGCTCGACGAGGGGGCCCTGGGGGTGCCGGAGGAGTGCATGCCCTGCGTCGACGACCTCTTCTCTCTGGACGGGGTCGTCGACGAGGCCGAGGGGAGCACCGGCCTCTACAAGCAGCACGTGATGGACGAGCTGTGCCACCTCCCCTACCTCGACCCCACCTACCAGGCCGTCTACCGTGCCGTCTTCAAGGGGGGCGGCGTCGCGGACCGCGACATCCCCTACCCCGACGCCCGCGACGTCGTCCGAGCGATGCGCGAGCAGGGAGGGCACCCCGTGCTCGCCCATCCCGGCCAGATGGACTCCTGGGCGAGCGTCGCCGACCTCGTCGCGGCGGGCCTCGAGGGCATCGAGTGCCACCACCCCGACCACACGGCCGCCCACGTGCGCATGGCGCGCGAGGCCGCGCGCGAGCACGGGCTCTTCCTCACGGGCGGCAGCGACTACCACGGCACCCACGGCGCGCCCGCCTGCCCGGGCGTCTGCCGCATCGGGGCGGAGGAGGCCGGCGAGGTCGTCGCCGCGCTCCTCGAGGCCGAGGGGAGCCTCTGCTAGACGGGCCTCCCACCTGCTCGTATGTCATCCGGATGGAGACACCTTAGGCACCTAAGGAATATTCCTTAGGTGCCTTGACATCCCCTTTCGCGCGCGATTAGAGTACACGGCGTAACCATACGCTTCGGTACCTACGGATTGGGGTGCATGCTGACGAAGGACACCGCGAAGGCACCCCGCGAGGACGGGGTCGAGGCCCGGATCATGGGCTCGGTCCTCGCCGGGGGTCGCTACCTCCGCCTCCACCTGGGAGGCCGGGGAGGCAAGCTCCCCGTGCTCTCGGAGCTCTACCGCGCGGGCGGCACGGCCACCCAGGCGGAGCTGCTCGAGAGCTTCGGCGTGAAGAACGCCACGCTCTCCGAGACCCTCTCGAAGCTCGAGTGCAAGGGCCTCATCACCCGCGGACGCGACGGCGACGACCGCCGCCGCGGCACGGTGTCGCTCACCGAGGCCGGCTGCGAGCTCGCCCGGGAGAGCGCCGAGCGATTCCGCGACTTCGAGGACCGCGGCTTCTCCTGCCTCTCCGAGGAGGAGAAGGAGGTCCTCCTCGAGCTGCTCGAACGCGTCATCGACCACTGGAAGGAGGGGATCTGATGGAGCAGGACGCCGCCGCGCGCCGCGAGCGCTACCACGACTACACCATCGGCCAGATCCTCCGCACGCTCGCGGGCTCGCTGCGCGAGTACACGACCGTCTCGCTCGTCACGCCGCTGTTCATGATCGCGGAGGTCGTGATCGAGTGCATCATCCCGTTCTACACCTCGGACCTCATCGACCGCATCACGGAGGGCGCGGGCATGGAGGTCGTGGCAAGCCACTCCGCCACCCTCATCCTGCTGGCCCTCGTCTCGCTGGCGATGGGCACGGGCGGCGGCATCACGGCCTCGAAGGCCTCGGCGGGCCTCGCCAAGAACCTCAGGCACGACATGTACGCCAGCATCCAGTCGTTCAGCTTCTCCAACATCGACCACTTCACCACGAGCTCGCTGGTGACGCGCCTCACGACGGACACCACCAACGTGCAGATGGCCTACATGATGCTCGTGCGCTCCGCCATGCGCGGCCCGCTCATGTGCGTGTTCGCCATCGTCATGGCCTTCGTCACGGCCGGCCCGCTCGCCTCGATCTTCCTGGTGTGCGGCTTCGTGCTCGGCGGCGTGATCTTCGGCATCGCCGCCTGGGCCATGCCGATCTTCCGCAAGATCTTCCGCCGCTACGATGCGCTCAACGACTCGGTCAAGGAGAACATCGACGGCATCCGCGTCGTGAAGAGCTACGTGCGCGAGGACCACGAGCGCGACAAGTTCGGCCGCGCCTCCGGCTCGCTGTTCCGCGACTTCTTCCACGTCGAGCGCATCCTGGCGCTCAACCAGCCGGTCATGTCACTGTGCCTGGACGTCGTCTTCTTCGTCGTCATCTACTTCGGGTGCCGCACGATCGTGACCACCCAGGGCGCCGCCATGCAGATCGGCAACGTCAACGCGCTGCTCACCTACAGCTTCTCGATGATGAGCTCGCTGATGATGCTCTCGATGGTCTTCGTCATGGTCACCATGGCCGAGGAGAGCGCACGCCGCATCTGCGAGGTGCTGCTCGAGGAGCCCGACATCGCCGACCCCGAGGACCCCGTCACGGAGGTCGCCGACGGCTCCGTCGACTTCAACCACGTGACCTTCGCCTACGAGGGCCGCGAGGCCAACCCGGCGCTCACCGACATCGACCTGCACATCAGGAGCGGCGAGGTCATCGGCGTGATCGGCACCACCGGCTCGTCGAAGACGACGCTCATCCAGCTCATCAGCCGCCTCTACGACGTGACCGAGGGCTCGGTCGAGGTGGGCGGCGTGGACGTGCGCCGCTACGACCTGGAGACCCTGCGCAACAAGGTCGCGGTCGTGCTCCAGCGCAACCAGCTGTTCAGCGGCACCATCAAGGACAACCTGCGCTGGGGCAACCCGGACGCCACCGACGAGCAGATGGTCGAGGCCTGCAGGCTCGCCCAGGCCGACGAGTTCGTCCGGGGCTTCCCCGACGGCTACGACACCTACATCACCCAGGGCGGCACGAACGTCTCCGGCGGCCAGAAGCAGCGCCTGTGCATCGCGCGCGCCCTGCTGAAGGACCCGAAGGTGCTCGTCCTCGACGACTCGACGAGCGCGGTCGACACCAACACCGACCACCTCATCCGCGAGGGCTTCCGCTCCTACATCCCGTCGGTCACCAAGATCATCATCGCGGAGCGCACCAGCTCGGTCGACGACGCGGACCGCATCGTGGTGATGGACGAGGGCAGGATCGTGGCGATCGGCACGCAGGACGAGCTGCTGCGCACCAACGACATCTACCGCGAGATCTACCTCACGCAGAACAAGGAGTCCCACGACGTCAGGCTCGAGGCGATGGACGCCGAGGCGGACGCCCAGGAAGGCGAGGTGAGGGGCGATGAGTAAGGACGCCGTCCGCGACGCCGCCGTCGAGGAACTGCCCGAGGGCAGCCGGAACAAGGGCAAGAGCGCGCGCAACCCGATGGGGACCTTCCTCCGCCTGCTGCGGATGACGTTCTCGTTCTACCCGGTGCTGCTCGTCGTCATGTTCGCCTGCGTGCTCGTCTCGGCCGTCTCCTCGATGTTCCCGCTGTTCTGCATGCAGCAGGCCATCGTCGTGGTCGAGGACACCTGGGCGACGGGCGACTGGGCGACGGCCTCCGTGCCGCTCGGGCAGCTCGGGCTCGCCCTGGTCGTCTCCTTCGTGATCCACGTGGGTTCGAACCTCGCCTACTGCGAGATCGGCGCGCTCATCACCCAGGGCTCGCTCAGGAACTTCCGCGACCTGATGTTCAACCACATGGAGACGCTGCCGATCCGCTACTTCGACCGCAACGCCCACGGCGACATCATGTCGTACTACACCAACGACGTCGACGCGATCCGCCAGTTCATCGGGCAGTCCCTGCCCAACCTGCTGCTCACGGCCTTCAACATGGTCTGCGCCCTGTGCGCCATGCTCTACTTCTCCGTGTGGATGACGCTCGTGGTGTGCTCGGTCATGGCGGTCATGGTCGCGCTGCTCAAGGTCTTCGGCGGGCGCTCCTCGCGCTACTTCCTCGCGCAGCAGCGCGCCATCGCCCGGACGGAAGGCGCGGCCGAGGAGGCCATGAACGGCATGAAGGTCATCAAGGTCTTCACGCACGAGCGCGAGAGCCAGGAGGCCTTCGACGAGGTGAACGAGGAGCTCTTCGAGTCCTCCTACAACGCGAACCTCTACGCGAACATCCTCGGCCCGATCCTGATGAACCTGGGCAACCTCTGCTACGTGCTCGTGGCCCTCTCCGGGTCCGCGCTGCTGCTGCTGGGCGCGCCCAACCTCTCGATCTCGGGCGTCGTGTTCGGCATCGACATCATCGTGACCTTCCTCTCGCTCACCAAGCGCTTCGCCGGCGCGATCGGGCAGGTCTCGATGCAGGTGAACGCGGTCGTCATGGGCCTCGCGGGCGCCGAGCGCATCTTCACCCTGCTCGACGAGCGTCCCGAGGAGGACGAGGGCTACGTGACCCTCGTCAACGTCGACAGCTCCACCGGCGAGCTCGTCGAGACCCACGAGCAGACGGGCGAGTGGGCCTGGCGCCACCCGCACCACGCCGACGGCTCCGTCGAGCTCGTCCCGATGCGCGGCGACGTGCGCCTCTCGGAGGTCGACTTCGGCTACGACGTCGGCCACGAGGTGCTCCACGACATCTCGCTGTTCGCGAAGCCCGGGCAGAAGGTCGCCTTCGTCGGCGCGACGGGCGCGGGCAAGACGACGATCACCAACCTGCTCAACCGCTTCTACGACATCTCCGACGGCAAGATCCGCTTCGACGGCATCAACATCCACAAGATCCGCAAGGACGACCTGCGGCGCGCGATGGGGATGGTCCTGCAGGACACGAACCTGTTCACGGGCACCATCATGGACAACATCCGCTACGGGCGCCTCGACGCCACGGACGGCGAGTGCAGGGCGGCCGCGCGCCTGGCCGGCGCCAGCTCCTTCATCGAGAAGCTGCCGGACGGCTACGACACGATGCTCACCGACAACGGCGTCTCGCTGTCGCAGGGCCAGCGCCAGCTGCTCTCGATCGCCCGCGCCGCCGTCGCCGACCCGCCCGTCATGATCCTGGACGAGGCCACGTCGAGCATCGACACGCGCACCGAGCAGGTCGTGCAGCGCGGCATGGACATGCTCATGCAGGGCAGGACGACCTTCGTGATCGCCCACCGGCTCTCCACCGTGCGCAACGCCGACGTGATCATCGTGCTCGACCACGGCCGCATCATCGAGCGCGGCACGCACGACGAGCTGATCGCCCAGCGCGGCACCTACTACCACCTGTACACGGGCGCCTTCGAGCTCGAGTAGCCCGCGGCGGGAGGCGTGACGAGCGGAGCCCCCGGGACCCGGTCCCGGGGGCTCCTTCCTCTCTCGGGGAAATCCGGCGCGCGGGCGCCCCTCCCCTACATCCCCAGCAGCGAGCGCAGCTCCGCGAAGGAGGACGCCATGAGGTCGCAGCCGGCCTCGGAGAGCTCCCCGACGCCGCCGATGCCCCACAGGCAGCCGATGCAGGGGATGCCCCAGGCGTGCGCCATCTCGACGTCGTAGGAGCGGTCGCCCACGGCGACGCAGTCGTCCGCGGAGACGCCGTAGTCCTCGAGGACCTTGCCGACGAGCGTGACCTTGCCGGCCTGGGTGGGGTCGTCCTGCCCGTAGATCGCGTCGAAGCGCCCCGTGACGCCCTTGGCGTCGCACACCATCGTGACGTGGCTCGTGTTGCGGGAGGTCACGAGTATCGGGGTGCGGCGCGGGTCCGCGTCGAGGTCCGCGAGGAAGTCCTCGGCGCCGTCGAACATGTCGAAGGCCGTCTCGGACTCCTCGGTGCGCAGGCCGCGCGAGAGCTCAGTGACGCGGCGGGCGTCGGCCTCGTCCATCCCGTAGACCTTGACGAAGCCCGCCGGCCAGGGAGGGCCCACGAGGCGCGTCGGGTCGCCGATCATCTCGTCGTCCCAGCCGAAGGCGCGCAGGGCGGCGTAGGCCTGCCCCGCGAGGAGGGCGGAGGTGTCGCCGAGGGTGCCGTCGAAGTCGAGCAGCAGGTGGGTGCGGCCGGGCAGGCTCTCGACGAGGCCCTCCGGCGCGGTGTAGTCCGTCATGCGTCCTCCGTCCGCGCGCTGGATGCGGCAAGTCCTGCCGCGACCCTTGCACGATAGCACGCGCGGCGACGGGCGCAGGCCGACCGCGCCCGCCCAGGTTGTATCCTTAACTGACGCTGACGCCGACGGAGGGACGCGCATGAGGTTCGAACCGCTCACGCTCACGAGGCCCACGCCCGAGTCCGCAGCCCGCTTCTGCGCCCTGCCCTACGACGTGTTCGACCGCGCCGAGGCGCGGGCCTACGTCGAGGCGCACCCCGGCTCCTTCCTCGAGATCGACCGCGCGGAGACGTCGTTCCCGCCCGACCACGACATGTACGCCCCCGAGGTCTACGCGCGCGCCGCGGAGCTGCTGGCCGAGCGCGAGGCCGACGGGACCCTCGTCGAGGAGGACGCGCCGCGCTACTTCCTGTACCGGCAGCGCACGCCGTCCGGCCACGTCCAGACCGGGATCGTCGGCGGCTTCTCGACCGCCGACTACGACGCCGGGCTGGTGAGGCGCCACGAGCGCATCCGCCCGGAGAAGCTCGGCGACCGCATCGCCCACATCGGCGCCTGCCGCGCGCAGACGGGGCCCATCTTCCTCACCTACCGCGACAGCCCCGCCGTGGACGCCGTCGTCGACCGCGTCGCGCAGGGCGCGCCCCTGCTCTCCTTCGACGCTTGCGACGGGGTCGCCACCTCCGTGTGGCGCGTGGGCGACCCCACCGACGAGGAGGCCCTGCGCCGCGGGCTCGCCGACGTGTCCGGCGCCTACATCGCCGACGGCCACCACCGCTGCGCGGCCGCCGTGGAGACGGCCCGGCGCGCGGGCGCGGACGGGCTCGTCCTCGCCGTGCTCTACCCCGCCGGCCAGCTCGCCTGCCTGCCCTACAACCGCGTGGTCGCCGACGCAGCGGGGCTCTCGCCGGCAGGGCTCGCGGACGCCGTGCGCGCGGCCGGCTTCGAGGTCGCGCCCGCGGACGGGCCGGTCGAGCCGGAGGGGCCCGGGCGCTACGGGATGTACCACGCGGGCCGCTGGTGGCGCCTGCGCGCCGAGGGGCGCCCCGCCTGCGGGGACCCGGTGGCCGCGCTGGACGCCCAGGTCCTGCAGGACCGCGTCCTCGCCCCCGTCCTCGGCGTCGAGGACCCGGCGAGCTCGCCGCGCATCGAGTTCGTGGGCGGCGTGCGAGGCCTGGGCGAGCTCGAGCGGCGCGCGGGCGCCTCCGGGGTCGCCTTCAGCCTGCACGCCACCACCATCGCCCAGCTCATGGACGTCGCCGACGCCGGCCGCCTCATGCCGCCGAAGTCGACGTGGTTCGAGCCGAAGATCCTGAGCGGGCTGTTCGCCCACCGCATCGGCTAGGAGGGGATGATCGAGACATGGAGCAGGGAAGCACGAACTGGGGCAAGTCCGTCGGCGTCGTCGTGTGGCGCGACGGGCGGGTCCTGCTCGGCCGCCACACCTACGGCAACGGGCGGGGCAACCTGATCCTGCCCGGGGGCTACCTCGAGGAGGGCGAGACCGCCGAGGAGGCGGCCCGCCGCGAGGTCATGGAGGAGACGGGCGTCGCCTGCGAGGTCGAGCGCCTCGTGTCCTGCCGGCTCAACAGCCGCGAGTTCTACCTGATCTTCCAGGCGCGCTGGGTCTCGGGCGAGGGGCAGCCCGCCGACGAGGAGAACTCCGAGGTGCTCTGGCTCGACCCCGAGGAGGCGCTCGGGCGCGACGACGTCGCCCTGCTCACGCAGTACGCGATCAGGTCCTCCGCCGAGGGCCACGGCGTCGACCCCGTTCCCTACGTCTCCAAGCACAACCCGGGCGTCGCCAACACCTACTACGGCTAGGCGCCCGGGCGCGCCCTACATCGCCTGGGGCGCGGACACCCCCACGAGCGAGAGCGTGAGCGCGAGCACGCGGCGCACGGCGTCGCAGGCCGCCAGGCGCGCTCGGCTGAGCTCGGGCGAGACGTCGCGGGAGCCGCCGGCGAGCACCGGGCAGCTCGAGTAGAAGCTGTGGAAGTCGGCGGCGAGCTCCTCGGCGTAGTGCGTCAGGCGGAACGGGGCGCGGTCGCGCGCGCAGCCCTCCACGAGGCCGGCGAAGCCGTCGAGCTTGCGGGCGAGGGCCTCCTCGGCGGGCTCGACGAGCAGCGAGAGGTCGTAGCCCTCCCCCAGCGCGGAGGCGGCGACGGCGTCCATGTCTGGCTCGGGGGCGCCCTCGACGAGCTCGACGCCCGCGGCGCGGCGCAGGATCGAGCAGATCCTGGCATGGGCATACTGCACGTAGTAGACGGGGTTGTCCATCGCGCGGCGCTTGGCGGCCTCGATGTCGAAGTCGATCGCCTGGTTCGAGGACTTGGAGATCAGGGTGTAGCGCACGGCGTCGGCGCCCACCTCCTCGAGCAGCTCGTCGAAGGTCACCATCGTGCCCTTGCGCTTGGACATGCGCACGGGGCGGCCGTCGCGCAGCAGGTTCACGAGCTGGCCGAGGACCACCTCGAAGCGGCCCGGGTAGCCGAGGGCCGCGCACGCGGAGTCCACGCGCTTGATGTAGCCGTGATGGTCGGCGCCCCACAGGTCGATCACGTGGTCGACGCGCTGGAACTTGTCCCAGTGGTAGGCGACGTCGCTGGCGAAGTAGGTGTACTCGCCGTTCGACTTCACGAGCACGCGGTCCTTGTCGTCGCCGAAGTCCGTGGAGCGGAACCACAGGGCCCCGTCGTCCGTGCGGTAGAGGTAGCCCTCCCCGTCGAGGCGGGCGAAGGCGCGCGAGACGGCGGTGGAGCCGTCGGCGGCCGGCTCGTAGAGCGAGCGCTCGGAGAACCACACGTCGAAGTCGCAGCGGGCCCCGTGGCAGGTGGCGCGAATCGAGTCGAGCATCATCCGGTAGCCGCGCTCGCGCAGCTCGAGGACGCGCTCGGCGTCGTCCATCGCCATCAGGCGGTCGCCGTCGGAATCCCAGAAGGCGCGCGCGAGGTCGATCACGTAGGCGCCGCCGTAGGAGTTCTCTCCGCAGGCGGCGGTGAAGGCGTCGGAGAGCGGGTGGGTCTCGGGGCGGGTGCCGTCCTCGTCCTCGACGAGGGCGACGCGGTCGGCCTCGAGGGCGTCGCAGGCGGCGTCGAGGTCGCAGCCGCACGCGGCCATCAGCTCGCCGATCTGGACGTAGCGCACCGAGACGGAGGTGCCGAACACGTCCATCTGGCTGCCGTGGTCGTTGATGTAGTACTCGCGCTCGACCTCGTAGCCGGCGTGCTCGAGCACGCGGCACAGCGAGTCGCCCAGCGCCGCCCAGCGCCCGTGGCCGACGTGCATCGGCCCGACCGGGTTGGCGGAGACGAACTCCACCTGCATCCTCGTGCCCTCCCCCATCCGGGAGCGGCCGAAGTCGGCGCCCCGCTCGATGGCGGTGCGGAACACCTCGTTGGCGGCGGCCGCGGAGAGGTAGAAGTTCACGAAGCCCGGGCCCGCCACCTCGACGCGCTCGACGGAGGCGTCGGCGGGCAGGTGGGCCACGAGCGCCTCGGCGATGGCGCGCGGCGCCATGCGCGCGAGCTTGGCCGAGCGCAGCGCCGCCGTGCTCGTCCAGTCGCCGTTGCCGGCGTCGTTGGGGCGCTCGATCCCCAGGTCGTCGATCTCGAAGGCGGGAAGGGTCCCGTCGGCCTGGGCCGCCTCGAGGGCGGCCCTCACCAGCTGCTCGATCTGCTCGGGCATGTGATCTCCCATCGTGTCTCGTGCGTCGGGCTCGGCGCCGCTCAGCGCCCGGAGGTCTCGTGCTCCCTGGTCGCCAGCTCGCGGCGCAGGTCCGCGAGTCCGCGCTGGATGCCCACCGGGTAGGCCTGCGGGTTCAGGAAGCGGCGGATGCCGGGGTCGAGGCGCATCAGGGCGTCGCGGCAGCGGCGCTTCGAGCCCTCGAGGTCCCAGCGCACGTCCGTTGCCTCCCCCTCGTCCACGATCTGCTCGAGCAGCTCGTGGGACTCGTAGCGCGACAGGTCGTAGGTGGTCATGGAGTCCATCACGTCCACCGCGCACGCCGGGTCGCCGACGAGGTAGGCGTCGTCGAGGATGACGTCGCCCATCGGGCGGCCCTCCTCGTCCACGTAGCGGCGCACGTGCTGGCGGCCGGGGATGGTGCGCTTGTAGGCCTGCTCCGACAGCTTCATCGTGGGCGTCCACTCCCGCTCGCCGTCCTTGCGCACGGCGGAGAGCTTGTAGACGCCGCCCAGCGAGGGCTGGGGGTCGCAGGTGGCGAGCTTCGTGCCCACGCCGAACGAGTCGATCGGGGCTCCCTGCGCGAACAGGGACTGAATCGTGTACTCGTCCAGGTCGTTGGACGCCGAGATCCTCACGTAGGGCAGGCCGGCGTCGTCGAAGGCCTTGCGGGTGTACTTGGACAGCTTGGCGAGGTCGCCGGAGTCGATGCGCACGGCGGAGAGGCGCTCGCCGGCCTCCTCCATCTCGCGGGCGACCGTGATGGCGTTGCGCACGCCCTCGCGCACGTCGTAGGTGTCGACGAGCAGGACGCAGTTCCGAGGGCTCGACTTCGCGAACGCGCGGAAGGCCTCGAGCTCGGTGGGGAACGCCATCACCCAAGAGTGGGCGTGGGTGCCGAACACGGGGATGCCGTAGATGCGGCCGGCCAGCACGTTGGAGGTCGAGTTGCAGCCGCCCACGTAGGAGGCGCGCGCCACCGCGAGCCCGCCGTCGGGGCCCTGGGCGCGCCTGAGGCCGAAGTCCGAGACGCCGTGGCCCTCGGCCGCCTGGACCACGCGGGCGGCCTTCGTGGCGACGAGCGTCTGGAAGTTCACGAGGTTGAGCAGGGCCGTCTCGATGAGCTGGCAGTCGATGACGGGGCCCTCGACGCGCACGAGCGGCTCGCGCGGGAACACGACCTGCCCCTCGGGGACCGCCCAGATCGAGACGCGCGGGCGGAAGCCGCGCAGGAACTCCAGGAAGCCGGGCTTGAACAGCGTCCCGCCGCCGGGGGCCTCGAGGCCGGCGAGGTAGTCGACCGCCTCGTCGTCGAAGACGAAGTTCTCGACGAGGTCCTGGATCTGGGCGGTGCCGCAGCTCACCGCGTAGCCCCCGCCGAACGGGTTCTCGCGGAAGAAGACGTTGAAGCAGGCGTGGGAGCCGGTGAAGCCGGACTCCCAGAACCCCTGGGCCATCGTGAGCTCGTAGAGGTCCGTGTTGAGGGCGACGTCCGTCGGCTTGGTGCAGTCTGTCAGAGACATCTCGTTCTCCCTAGCCCCTCGTGGCGAAGTAGACGACGGCCGCGACGACGATCAGCGCGAGGACCGCCAGCACGACCTTCTGGGCGGGCGGCATGTTGAGGTCCTCGTCGGGCTCCATCGCCCGGCGGTTGCGCTCGCGCACCTCCGCGACGCGCGCGTCGTACTCAGCGCGCTCCCGCTCGGCGCGCAGCCGCTCGAGCTCGGCGCGCTCGGCCCGGTCGCGCTCCGCGCGCTCCCGCTCGGCCTTCTCGGCGCGCAGCCGCTCGAGCTCGGCGCGCTCCTGCTCGCTGAGGCCCTGCGTTCCCTCGGACATCTCCGCTCCCCACTCTCGCGTACAAGGCACCATCATAGGACAACGGGCGTCCCGGCGAGGCGTCCTAGCTGCGATGACACGACCCCGACGCACCCTCGCCGCGCCCCTCGGCGGCCAGGACGCCCGTGAGGTCGAAGGCGGGCACGAAGCTCTCCGACACGGTGCCGCCCTCCTGCCACCACAGCGGGTCGAAGCCGAGCTCGTCGGCGCGGTCGAGCACCGTCTCGTACTCCTCCCCCGTCACCGCGCGGGCGAGCTCGCCGCCGGCCTCGCGGCAGCGCGCGTTGGGGGTGTACTGGTTCATCACCGAGAGGTCGCACGCGCCCCCCGTGACCTCGCGCACCACGTCGAGCACGGCGAGCGAGTCGTCGACGTGGCCGGGCAGCACCAGGTGGCGCACGACGAGGCCGCCCAGCATCTGGCCCGCCTCCCCCCGGCGCCTGCCGCCGGCCGCGCGGACGGCGGCGGACATCTCGGCGAGGGCGGCCACGGCGACCTCCGGGTAGTCCGGCGCGGCCGAGAGCTCGCCGGCGAGCGCGGGCGAGGCGTACTTGAAGTCCGTGAGCCACACGTCGACGACCTCCGCCATCGCGCGGACGGCCTCGGGCAGCTCGTAGCCGGAGGTGTTGCACACGATCGGCAGCGAGAGGCCACGCGAGCGGGCCAGGCGCACCGCCTCGACGACGTGCGGGGCGAAGTGCGTCGGCGTGACGAGGTTGACGTTGAGCGCGCCCTGGGCCTGCAGCTCCAGCATCATCCCCGCGAGGCGCTCCGCGTCCACCTCGGCGCCGAAGCCGCCCTGGCTTATCTCGAGATTCTGGCAGAAGACGCAGCGCAGCGAGCAGCCGCTGAAGAAGATCGCTCCCGACCCGGACTCCCCGGAGATGGGAGGCTCCTCCCACATGTGCAGGGCCGCGCGAGCGACGCGCAGGCGAGCGTCCATGCCGCAGGCGCCGGGGACCCCGGCGGCGCGGGCGGCACGGCAGCGGCGCGGGCACAGCTCGCAGGACTCGTAGGCGGAGGGAGAGAGATCCATGGCGGCCCCCGGACGAGAAAGGGGCCGGACGTCGCCGCCCGGCCCCCGTACGTGGCGTGGTGGAGATGATGGGACTTGAACCCACGGCCTCTGCCTTGCGAAGGCAGCGCTCTCCCAGCTGAGCTACATCCCCGGATGCGTGGTGCACAGGGAATTTTGGCAGTCGAGGGCGCGCGTGTCAACTCACGCCCCCGCGCGCGATGGTCGCCGTCGGAGTACCGCCAACGGGAAACACGCGACCGGCGACATGACGCTGTGTTTCACTAAAGCGTGAGGACACCGCCCGCGCCGCCGCGGATTCGGCGCCGATCCGACAGCCGAGAGGAGGGGACGCATGAATCTCTCGGACGCACTCAGGGACATCATCGCCAGCAGGGGAAAGACGCAGTCCTCGATAGCGCGGGAGCTCGGCGTGAGCCAGCCCGCCGTCGCGTCCGTGCTCTCGGTGGGCAACCCCCAGACGCGCGTGCTCTGCTCGCTGCTCTCGACGCTCGACTACCGCCTCGTGGCCGTCCCCAAGGACGCGCCGCTCCCCGAGGGGTCCTACGAGCTCGAGGTGTCCCGCAACAGGCCGCAGCCCGAGGGCCGGGACCGGGAGCGCCCCGTCGCCTAGGCCTGCTGCGCGCCGCCCTCGGCCGCGAGCGCCGAGGAGACGAGCTCCGCGTAGGCGGCCGCCCCGCGGTCGCTGAGGTGGATGCCGTCGGCCTCGAGGTAGCCCTCCGCGCCCTCGCTCTCCCCGTACCAGTCGACGAGGCGCACGTTGTCGCGCTCGGAGGCGACCCGCGCGAGCACGGCGTTGTTGTCCGCGGCCCACGCCTCGGGGACGCGCACGCCCACCAGCCACACGCGGCGGTCCTCGCCGACGGCGTCCACCGCCCGCTCGACCTCGTCGCGGGTGAGCGGGGCCTGGCTGCCCATGCACAGGACGACGTCGTCGCCGACCACGCCCTGCTCCTCGTAGGTGGCGTAGACGTCGGGGAAGTCGGCCGGGGTGCGCCCCGCCGCGGCGTCGACGGCGCCGCCCGGGAAGGCGGCGGCGAGCTCGTCGGCGGCCGAGAGCGCGACGTCGTCGCCGATCACGAGGGCCTCGTAGCGGGTGTTCTCCGCCGTGGGCTCCTCGTAGCCGGTCGCCTGGAGCATCAGCTGGGCGTAGGCGTCGCGGCCCGCCTGGACCGGGTGGGTCCCGTCAGCCTCGAACCAGTCGTCGTGGCCCTGCGAGGCGCCGTACCAGTCGACCACGTGGACGTTGTCGTGCGCGTCGGCGCACTCCTGGATGAGGCGGTTGTTGCCCTCGACCCAGTCCACCGGGGCGCGGTTGTTCACCAGGTACAGCTCGCGGTCCGGGCCCACCGCCGCGACGACCTGCTCGAGCAGGTCCTGGGTGAGCGCGCCGTTCGTGCCCACGGCGAACACGACGACGTCGCCCGCGACGCCGCGGTCGCGGTAGCCCTCGAACACGGCGAGGGCCTGCGAGGCCTGCCGGCTCACCTGGCCGTCGACGACGCCGTGCGGGAAGGCGGCGGAGATCTCCGCGTAGGCGTTGAGGGTCACCGAGTCGCCCACGACCACGACGTCGTAGACGCCGTCCACGAGCGGGCGCTGGAGCGACGCCTGGGAGACGCGGGCGTCGTCGAGCTGGCCGCCCGCCGCGGAGACGGGCGGGACGAGCAGCGAGCCGCCCACGGCGACGGCGAGGACGACGGCGCAGAGGGCGGGGACCACCAGCCCGAGACGCCCGTGCGGCCCTCCCCCGCCCGCGGTCTCGCGCACGGCGGCCGCGCGCCCGGCGAGCCAGCGCCCGACGCCCTCGCGGCGGCACGGCTCCTCGACGAGGCGGAGGGAGAGCTCCGCGAGCACGAGCGTGACCGCGATCTCGAGGGCGTAGCGCAGCAGGCTCGGCGGCGCCGTCGAGCTCGCCGGGTCCAGCAGCTCGACGACGGGGTAGTGCCACAGGTAGACGGCGAACGAGCGCTCCCCCAGCCAGCGCAGGGGACGCGCGGAGAGCAGGCGCGCGAGCGGCGTCTCCTGCGTCATGAGCGTCGCGACCGCGAGCACCGAGAGGACGCCGACGAGCAGGATGCCGCCGTAGTAGGAGAAGGAGGTGTAGCCGCGCGTGACCCCCATCATCGCGAGCAGCGCGGCGACGCTGGCGGCCGAGACCACCGTCACGGCCGCGCGGTGCGACGTCCCGTCGCCCTCCATCACGAGGTCGCGCCCGCGCTCGAGCGGCAGCACCAGGGCGAGCGCGGAGCCGAGGAACAGGCTCTGCACGCGGGTGTCGGTGCCGTAGTAGGCGCGGGTGGGGTCGGCGCCGGGGACGTAGAGCACGGCCATCAGCACGGCGGACGCCAGCGCGGCGACGACGAGGCCCAGGGCGACCCGCTCGCGGCGGACCCCGCGGCGCAGCAGCACGGCGAGCACGGGGGCCCAGAGGAGGTAGAACTGGAACTCGATCGCGAGCGACCAGAAGTGCGTGAGCGGGCTGGGGCTGCCCGCGGCGGCGAAGTAGGACTCGTTCGCCAGGATCTTCGTCCAGTTGATGACCATGAGCAGCGCCGGCGCCACGTCGGGGCGCATCTTGGTGAGCAGCACGTGGTCGAAGGCCGTCATCGCGGCGAGCGTGACCGCCACGAAGACGACGCAGGAGGGCAGCAGGCGGCGCAGGCGCCCGAGGTAGTAGCGGCCCACCGAGACCGAGCCGTCGGCGTCGAAGGCGCGGCAGATGCCGTAGGTCGCGAGGTAGCCAGAGAGCACGAACAGCACGGTCACGCCGAGCAGGCCGCCCTGGCACCAGGAGACGCCCATGTGGTAGAGGACGACGCCGGCGACGCAGAGGGCGCGCAGCCCGTCGAGCGCCTCGGCGTGCGGACGCGGGGCGCGCGCGGCATCCCGGCCCCTCGCGGCGACGGGGGGCGCGGGCGGGTTCGCCGTCCTCGCGGGCCTCGCGGGGGCGGGGGCGGCGTGGCGCGCCTGCCTCGCGGCAGGGCGACGCGACGCGTCCGCCCGCCTCGTGGCGACGGGCCTCGCCGCATGCCTGCCGGGACTTCTCTTCGCGCTCACTCGCATCATTCTCCTGCAGGGGCCGGCCCCCGCGACCTTGTCATGAACCCACCCCTCGCAGGTGGGTGTCCTCGTCGTCTCTTCCAGCTTCCTCAGCAGCGGAGGATACCTGTACTGGGAGCGAGATCTGGACTCCCTCAGAACATGTGACGGTTCACCCAGTTGGAGCCGCGGGGTGCCGGCACGAACATCATAGGCGACTCGCCCCGCTCGCGTGCGGGGCGGGTCGCGAACGGACCCGTATGGGCGCCGGCCCCTAGGCGGTGCGCGACTTCGTGCACACGACGTCCACGCCGGTGCCCGCGACGTCGGCGATCACCACGTCCCCGATGGAGACGGGCGGCTCGACGGTCGTGGCGCTGATCTGGTCGAGGACGTCGTCGACGCGCTCCTTGGGCACGGGGCCCGCGGTCTTGACGCTCACGGGGTGGTAGTCTCCCGCCACGCCGACGAGCGAGGTCACGACGCGCTCGGGGTGCGTGGCCTCGGCGGCGCCGTACTTCGCGCCGCGCGGGCAGGTGTTGCCGGCGACGCCGGTGACGGCGCCGTCCTCGAGGGTGACGGTCAGCGGGCAGCCCATGGGGCACTGCACGCAGGTGAAGCTGCGGGTTTCGACGGCCATGCGCCTACGCCTCCTTCCCAGCGGCCCCGACCGGGGTGCACGAGACCTCGATGGGCCCGGCGACCTTGGCGAGGTCGTCGGCCGTGAGCTCGACGGTCTGCATCTCGGAGGGGACCACGATCATGCGGCGCGCCCGCTTGACGAGCTCGCCACCGCTCGTGACGGTGATCTGCGCGCCCTGGATGCGGCGGCGCGGGCGGAAGCGGATCGTCACGTGGTCCGCGGTGCCGGTCACGTGCTGCGGGGTGATGCCGCCCACGTTCTCGCCCTTCACGACCGCCACGTCGCCGGTCGCCTCGCCGCGCAGGCCCAGGGCGTGCGCCGCCGCGTTGCGCCCGGCCTGCTCGCCCTCCTCGCTCACATAGTCCGCGAGGTCGTGGACGTGCAGCTCGTTGCCGGCCACGAAGATGCCGGGGACGCTCGTCTCGAGGGACTCGTCGACGGCGGGGCCGGAGGTGGCGGGGTCGATCTCGACGCCGATGGTCTTGGCGACCTCGTTCTCGGGGATGAGGCCGACGGAGAGCAGCAGGGTGTCGCACTCGACGCGCTGCTCGGTGCCGGGGATCGGGCGCATGGTCTCCGGGTCCACGTCCGCGAGCTCGACGGCCTCGAGGCGGTCGTGGCCGAACACCTGGGTGACGGTGCGCGACAGGTACAGCGGGATGCCGTTGTCGTCCAGGCACTGGGAGATGTTGCGGCGCAGGCCGCCGGGCTCGGCGGCGAGCTCGCACACCATGAGGACCTTCGCGCCCTCCCAGGTCATGCGGCGGGCCATGATGAGGCCGATGTCGCCGGAGCCCAGGATCACGACGCGGCGGCCCACCAGGGCGCCGTCGACGTTGATGAGCTTCTGGGCCGAGCCCGCGGTGAAGACGCCGGCCGGCCTGCCGCCCGCGATGTTGATCTGCCCGCGGGTGCGCTCGCGGCAGCCGCAGGCCAGCACGACCGCGCCGCAGCTGGCGTGCGCCAGGCCGAGCTCCTCGCTCGCGAGGGTCGCGTCGATGCGCTCGCCGTCGTGGGCGAGCGAGAGCACGGAGCAGCCGAGCTCGACGTCGACCTTGTCGGACGCCAGCACGCGGACGATGTCGCGGTTGGCGAACTCGGGGCCGGTGAGCTCCTCGCCGAAGCGGTGGAGGCCGAAGCCGTTGTGGATGCACTGGTTCAAGATGCCGCCGAGCTCGCGCTCGCGCTCGACGACCAGGACGCTCGCGCCCGCCTCCGCGGCCGAGGCGGCGGCCGAAAGCCCGGCCGCCCCGCCGCCGATGACGAGCACGTCGCAGCTCAGGTTACGCACGCTCATGGCGCACCTCCCCGCGCAGGTAGGGGGCGATCTCGGAGCCGGGGCCCTGCAGGAGGACCTCGTTGAGCCCGATGCCCAGCTCACGGCAGATGATCTCGGAGACGATGGGGGTGCAGAAGCCGCCCTGGCACCTGCCCATGCCCGCGCGGCAGCGGCGCTTCACGCCGGAGACCGTGGTCGCGGGGATGGGGGCGTGGATGGCGGCGAGCACCTCGGCCTCGCTCACGTGCTCGCAGCGGCACACGATGTGGCCGAAGGCCGGGTCGCGCTCGATGGCGGCGCGGCGCTCCTCCTCGCTCATCTCGAGGAAGCGCGGCGGCATGTCGCGGTGCCCGTCGAAGGAGGGGTTCTCCTCAGCCGAGAGGTAGGCGGCCACCTGGCCGGCGACGTCGGCGGCGACGGCCGGGGCGCTCGTGAGGCCGGGGGACTCGAAGGCGGCGATGTCGAAGAAGCCGGGGGCGTCGTCGGGCTGGCCGATCACGAAGTCGCCGTGGGCGCCCGTGGGGCGCACGCCGGCGAAGTTCACGATGACCTCGCGGCCGTTGTAGTCCGGCCAGGTGCGCTTGGCCTGCTCGACCACGTGCGCGAGTCCGGAGGGCCGGGTGGCGGTGTCCTCGGGGTCGTCCACGTCGATCGCGTCGGGGCCGACGATGAGGTTGCCCTCGGTCGTCGGGCTCACCAGGACGCCCTTGCCGAGCTCGTTGGGCGTCTGGAACATGGTGTGGTGGAAGGTCTCGCCCATGTCGCGCGACATGATCACGTACTCGCCCAGGCGCGGGTGGGACTCGAGCCGGTCCGCGGAGACCTGGTTGTGCAGGTCGATCGCGTGCACGCCGGCCGCGTTGACGACGGCGCGGGCGCGCACGGCGGTGCCGTCGGACAGCGAGAGGACCCATGCGTCCCCGTCGCGCTCGACCTTCTCCACCCTCGTGCGGAAGGTGAACTCGACGCCGTTCGTGACGGCGTTCTCGGCGAAGGCCACGACCATGCCGAACGGGTCGACGATGCCCGAGGACTCGCACAGGAGCGCGCCGCGCGCCTCCGGGCTGAGGTTGGGCTCCATGGCGAGGAGCTCCTCGCGCTCGACGTAGCGGACGTCGTCCACGCCGTTCTCGGCGCCGCGGGCGACGAGGCTGCGCACGTGGTCGACCTCGGAGTCGGCGAAGGCGACCACCATCGAGCCGTTGTTGACGTAGCGGAAGCCCAGCTCCTCGGCGAGGGCCGGCATCATCCTGGCGCCCTCGACGTTGTAGCGGGCCTTCTTGGTCCCCGGCTCGGGGTCGTAGCCGCCGTGGACGATGCCCGAGTTCGTCCGCGACGCGCCGCAGGCCACGTCGTAGCCCGCCTCGATGACCCCGATGTCGAGCTTGTAGCGGGCGAGCTCGCGCGCCGTCGCGCTCCCCGCGACGCCCGCGCCGACGACGCAGACGTCCAGCGTCCGTTCCTTGCTCACGTTGCCTCCCCTTCCCCAGGCCGCGTGCTTCCTTCATTCATCTAATATACCGTTGCCCACGGGCTGAGCAGGCCGGATGTGGGGCCCGATTCCCAATCCGCTACTATGGGTGGCACGGTACCGGCCGAGCGAGGGGGTGGACGCCCGCGCATGGACATCTGGGTCACGCCCTTCGCGACGCTGCTCGTCGTCGCGCTCGCGACCTCCGCCCTGCTGACGCCCGTCGCCCGCCGCGTCGCCGTGCGCCTGGACGCCGTCGACTACCCCAGCGCCCGGCGTATCAACACCAGGCCCGTGCCCCGCATGGGCGGCATCGCCCTGTTCTGCGCGCTCGTCGCCGCGGCGGCCTTCATGCGCTACCTCGGCCCGAGCCTGGGCTGGCCCGTGATCCTCGTGCGCCACATCGACGCGAACCTGGACTACCGCCTCGTCGCCGTCGGGTTCCTGATCATCTTCCTCACCGGGGCGGTCGACGACGTGGTGCAGCTCAAGCCGGTCCCGAAGCTGTGCGGGCAGGTCGCGGCCGCGTGCGTCGCCTGCGCGGGCGGCCTCGTGATCGGCGACGTCGTGAACCCCTTCGCCCACGGGGAGGTCTCGCTCGGCTGGCTCGCCTACCCGCTCACCGTGGCGTACCTCGTGGCCTACGTGAACATCATCAACCTGATCGACGGGCTCGACGGGCTCGCGACCGGCATCGGGTGCATCGCCTCCGTCACCATCGCCGTGCTCGCGCTCATGGGCGGGCACCTCGACGCCGCGGCCCTCGCCGTCGTGACGGCCGGCGCGGCCCTGGGGTTCCTCCCCTACAACTTCAGCCCGGCCTCGATCTTCCTGGGCGACTGCGGCTCGCTGCTGCTCGGGTTCTCGCTGGGCACGATGTCAATCCTCAACGTGACGCGCCTCGCCGGCCTCACCACGATCATCGTCCCGCTCGTCGTCGCGGGCATCCCGATCATCGACACCCTCTCGGCGATCGTCCGCAGGCGCCGCGCCCACGTGAGCGTGGGCCAGGCGGACCGCGGCCACATCCACCACCGCCTCATCGCCGAGGGCTTCGACCAGCGCCAGGCGGTCCTGCTCATCTACGCCTGGACGCTGCTGCTGTGCGCGGGTGCCGTCGTCATGACGCAGGTGGACACCTGGCCGCGCGTGATCATCTTCGCGGCTCTGCTCGTGCTCTCGTTCCTCTTCGCGAACCACCTGCACCTGTTCGAGCCGGTCCTGCGCCACCACTGGGACCCCGAGGCGCGCGAGGACGTGCTCGTGACGCCTGACGACCCCGCCTTCGGCGTGGAGAAGCGCCGCGACGAGCGTCGCGCCGAGGCGATCCGCGCCGTGCGGCGCCGGAAGGTGCGCGAGTGGCTGCGCGGCGGGAGGGACGCCCGGGACTGAGGCCAGGCGGCGGCGCCCCGGCGCGACGGTTGCCAACTTATGCCTTCTTGTGCGTGCTTTTTTCGGAGGCGTTGGCAGGCAATGGCGTTAAGTGAGGCGCCTTCCTGCTCCTTCGAGCGCCCCGAGGTCGAAAATCCACCGCACAACGGGCCCTTTCCTGGCAAAGTCACGAGGTCTCTCGCGCACTTGGCGGCATTGCCTGCCAAGGCGTTCGCGAATCCGCCGCACAACAGGCCCTTGCCTGGCAAGCCGCTCCCTCCCCGCACGAAGACGGGAAGGCCCCGCCCCGCGTGCACGGGACGGGGCCTCGGGGAAGCCGTGGGACCTGCGGGCTACATCGGCAGCGCGGTGAGCGCGACGTAGGTGCGGGCCTGGTACTCGCGGTCCAGGTTGAACAGGCCCTTGGGGTCGGAGCCGAACAGCTCCATGTCGGTGATCATGTCTCGGGCGTTGGTCTCCTCCTCGCCCTGCTCGGAGACGAACCAGTCCAGGAACTTCTTGGTGCGGACGTCGTGGGCGGCGTCGGCGACTTCGTAGCAGTGGTGGATCAGGCTGGTGACGTACTCCTCGTGCTCGAGGCCGGCCTTGAGCGGCGCCATGTCGTCCGCGAAGGTCTTGTCCGGCTTGGCGATGGCCTCCATGGTGGGCTTGAAGTCGTTGTCGAGCAGGTAGCGGCGGATCGCCATCGCGTGGTCGAGCTCCTCCTTGGCCTGGACCTCGTACCAGTTGGCGAAGCCCTTGAGGCCGCGGTCGTCGTAGTAGTCCGCGAAGGTCATGTACAGGTAGGAGGAGTAGAGCTCCTTGTTGATCTGCTCGTTGAGGATGCTGGTGACCTCGTCGGTGAGAGCCATGGTGGAATCCCTTCCCTCGTGTCGCGTGCGCGTCGGTTAATTGCCACTACAGTTATAGCATTTTATCCGGCGAGACGGGGCGAGATTCCCGGATCGGCACGAAAAAGGGCCCGCCTCGGAGAGGCGGGCCCCGGTCGTGCGAGAGGGAGGGAGCTAGGCCTCGAGGGCCTTCTTGGCGACCTCGACGAGCTGCGCGAAGGCGGCCTCGTCCTCGTAGGCGATCTGGGAGAGGACCTTGCGGTCGAGCTCCACGCCGGCGACCTTCAGGCCGTGCATGAAGGTCGAGTAGCTCATGCCGTTCGCGCGGGTCGCGGCGTTGATGCGCTGGATCCAGAGGCGGCGGATCTCGCGCTTCTTGTTGCGGCGGTCGCGGTAGGCGTACTGGAGCGAGTGGCGGGACTGCTCCTTCATGCCGCGCAGGGTGCGCGAGGAGGTGCCGTAGTAGCCCTTGGTGCGCTCCTGGAGGGTGCGGCGGCGCTTCTTGGCGTTAACTGCACGCTTGACTCGTGCCATGGTGAATCACTCCTTGGGGTTGGTACGTAGGTGCAGCTGCGCCTAGTGATTGTTGAGACGGGCGGCGACGTTCTTGGCGTCGGCCTCGGAGACGACGGTCTCCTTGCGGAAGTTGCGGATGCGCTTCTGCGACTTCTTGGTGAGGATGTGGCTCTTGAAGGCCTTGGCGCGCATCAGCTTGCCGGTGCCGGTGCGACGGAAGCGCTTGGCCGTCCCCTTGTGGGTCTTCATCTTGGGCATGCTAGTTCTCCTTCTTCGCCTTCGCGTCGCCGGACGCCTTCGCGTCCCCCTCCGACTCCTCGTCGAAGGCGCCCTTGATGGGGGCGACGAGCATGTGCATGTTGCGACCCTCGAGCTTGGGCTGCGACTCGACGGTGGCATAGGGCTTGAGGTCGTCGGCGAGGCGCTCGAGGACGTTGAGCCCCTGCTCGGGGTGGGCCATCTCGCGACCGCGGAACATGATCGTGATCTTCACGCGCGCGCCCTTCTTGAGGAAGCGCATCACGTGGCCCTTCTTGGTCTCGTAGTCGCCGACGTCGATCTTGGGCCGGAACTTCATCTCCTTGACCTCGACCTTGGCCTGGTTCTTGCGGGCGGCCTTGGCCTTGCGGTCCTGCTCGTACTTGTACTTGCGGTAGTCCATCACCCGGCAGACCGGGGGATCGGCGTTGGGCGCGATCTCGACGAGGTCGAGCCCCTGCTCGTCGGCGACGCGCTGGGCGTCGTCGACGCCGAACACGCCGAGCTGGGAGCCGTCGACGGCGATGAGGCGCACCGGCCCCTGCGGAATGGCCTCGTTGATGCGGGGCCCGTCCTGACGCTTGGCTATCTTGGCCACCTTCCCTTCTCCGCGGCTGCCGCCGCATAGAAAAACTCCCGGTACCCATGCGGCACCCGGGAGCAGAGGACCGCCCGCGCGAGACGGGCGTGCTGTTCGTCTTCTGACCAGGCAGCTGCCCGCAGGCGCCGCGTAGGTGGGGGCTCGCGCCCCGCTTGGAAAATCACACCGGAAAAGAATAGACCCTCGGAGGGTCCGGCGCAAGCCCTCCTCGAAAGCGCCTCACTCGCCGAACAGGCGGGCGAAGTGCTCCTTGAGGTCGGGGTGGTTCACCGCGTAGCTGATCGCGACCCTGCCCCCGGTCGCCTCGACGAGGCGGTCGGCGCCGGCGCGCTTGAAGGCGCCGCACACCTCGATGTCGTCGATCCCCTCGTCGACGAGGCGGCGCGCCACCTCGCAGGCGGCGTCGAGGTCGGGCACGCCGATGATCTGCGCGGAGCCCCCGCCGATCGAGGCGCGGTCGCGCTCGGGGTCGTAGTGCGAGCCCATGATGAGGTAGGCGAACTTCATGCGGTGCCTCCCGGAGCTGAGTGGTGCCCGAGGTGGGATTCGAACCCACACTCCCTTGCGGGAAGAGGTTTTTGAGACCCCCACGTCTGCCGTTCCGTCACTCGGGCCGAGCGATGCATCGACTATACCAGCCGCCCCGCCCGGCGGCGCTACACTTGGCGCAGCAACGTGACGGCACGGAAAGGGGACAACGTGGCACAGGACTTCAGGACGGTCGCGGACGCGGCCATCGACGCGCGCACGGACCACTTCTGGGAGGTCGCGCAGGGCATGTTCGACAACCCGCAGGTCCACTTCGAGGAGACCTACGCGGCCGGCGTCTCCCGCGAGGAGCTCGCCGCGGCCGGCCTCGAGGTGAGCCTCCCCTGCGACCGGCTCCCGACCTCGTTCGAGGGCACCTTCTCGACCGGCGACGGCCCCACGGTCGCGATCCTGTGCGAGTACGACGCCCTGCCCAAGATCGGGCACGCGTGCGGCCACCCCATCATCTGCACCTCGGGCCTGCTCGCGGGCATCGCCTGCCGCGAGGCCATGGAGGCGTGCGGCATCAAGGGCACCGTCCGCGTCATCGGCACGCCCGCCGAGGAGGACGGCGCCGGCAAGCAGATCATGCTCGAGGACGGCTGCTTCGAGGGGTGCGACGCGGCGCTGCTGAGCCATCCCACCACGAAGATGACGCGCGTCGCGGGCGGCTGCTGCTCCTCGATGTGGGCGCGCGCGACCTTCACCGGCAGGCCCGCCCAGTCCCAGTCCCACCCGGACCAGGGCGTCAACGCGCTCGACGCCGTCGCGCTGTGCCAGACGGCGCTCGGCGTCGCCCGCCAGCAGCTGCCCGACGACGTCCACGTCGGCACCGGCGTCGTCGAGTGCCCCTACGACGGCATCTCGATCCCCGACCACGCCGTCTTCGAGTTCCACGTCTCCAGCACCGGCGGCAACGGCCACCTCATGCGCGGCATGGACGTGTGCCGCCGCGTCGCCGAGGGCATGGCCCTGGCGACGGGCTGCGAGCTCTCCTACGAGGTCCAGCAGGACGCCTTCTACCTGGGGCGCCTCGCCAACGAGACGATCGGCGCGGTCATGCGCGAGGAGACGCGCGCCATCGGCGAGCCCTGCCAGGACGGCCTGCCGATCGACCAGGGCGGCGAGGACTTCGGCAACGTGACCCGCGTCGTCCCGGGCGTGCAGATCTTCGGCTCGCTGCTGCTCGAGCGCAAGGTCTCCGGCCACAGCGAGGAGTTCCTCGGGCTCGCCCGCAGCGAGGCCGGCAGGCACTGCATGGTGGTGTGCGCGAAGGCGATGGCGCGCACCGCGCTGGCCCTCATGGACGACCCCGCCCTCGTGGAGGCGGCGAAGGACGAGATGCGCGAGCGGCTCGCGCAGGAGGAGGAGTAGGGCATGGACCGCAAGGCTGACATCGGGCTCATCGGCCTCGCCGTGATGGGCGAGAACCTCGTCATGAACATGGAGTCGCACGGCTTCCGCGTCGCCGTGTTCAACCGGACAACCTCGAAGGTCGACGCCTTCTGCGAGGGCCGCGCGAAGGGCCGCGACATCGTGGGCTGCCACTCGCTCGCCGAGCTCGTGGACTCCCTCGAGCGCCCGCGCAAGGTGATGATGATGGTGCGCGCCGGCTCCGCCGTCGACGACACGATCGCCCAGCTCGTCGACCTGCTCGACGAGGGCGACGTCATCATCGACGGGGGCAACTCCCGCTTCACCGACACCATGCGCCGCTGCGAGCTCGTCGAGTCGCACGGGATGCTCTACGTGGGCTGCGGCGTGTCCGGCGGCGAGGAGGGCGCGCTCAACGGGCCCTCGCTCATGCCCGGCGGCTCCCCCGCCGCCTGGCCGATCGTCTCCCCCGTGTTCCAGGCGATCTGCGCCAAGGTCGACGACGGCTCGCCCTGCTGCGCCTGGGTGGGCGAGAACGGCGCGGGTCACTTCGTGAAGATGGTCCACAACGGCATTGAGTACGGCGACATGCAGCTCATCTGCGAGGCCTACCAGCTCATGCGCGACGGTCTCGGCATGACGAACGACGAGATGGCCGACGTCTTCGCCGCCTGGAACGAGACGGAGCTCGACAGCTACCTCATCGAGATCACCGCCGCCGTGCTGCGCCACCGCGAGGAGGACGGCACCCACACCGTCGACCTCATCCTCGACACCGCCGGCCAGAAGGGCACCGGCAAGTGGACCGCGATCGAGGCCCTGGACGAGGGTGCGCCGCTCACCCTGATCGGCGAGGCCGTCTTCGCGCGCTGCCTGTCCGCCCTGAAGGAGCAGCGCGTGGCCGCCTCCGAGGTCTACCCGCGCGAGGCGCCGCGCCTCGACGCGGACCGCGACGCCTTCGTCGAGGCGATCCGCCAGGCGCTCTACGCCTCCAAGATCGTCTCCTACGCGCAGGGCTACGAGCTGATGCGCCTCGCCGCCGAGCACCACGGCTGGAACCTGGACTACGGCGGGATCGCGCTGATGTGGCGCGGCGGCTGCATCATCCGCTCCGCCTTCCTGGGCAGGATCGAGCAGGCGTTCCGCACCCGCCCGGACCTGCCGAACCTGCTGGTCGACGACTACTTCGCCGACCAGGTGCGCGCCCTCGTGCCCGGCTGGCGCGAGGTCGTCTCCCGGGCGGCGCTCGCCGGCGTCCCGATGCCCGCCACGAGCTCCGCGCTCGCCTACTTCGACGGCTACACCTCGCGCGACCTGCCCGCCAACCTGCTGCAGGCCCAGCGCGACTACTTCGGCGCCCACACCTACGAGCGCCGCGACGCCGCGCGCGGCGAGTTCTTCCACACCGACTGGACGGGCCACGGCGGGGCCACCTCGGCCTCGACGTACAGCGCCTAGCGCACCCGCGACGCGACCCGCACGCGGAGGGGCCCCGGCGACGGCCGGGGCCCCTCTCTCGTGCCCGAGGCGGGCCCGAGGCTACGCCTCGTCGTGCCTGAGCGCGCGAAGCAGGTAGGGGTTGGAGCGCCGCTCGTCGGCCATCGTCGTCTCCGGGCCGTGCCCGGGCAGGACGACGCACGCGTCGCCGAGCTCGCGCCCCAGGCGGGCGACGGAGGCCATGAGCGTGCGGGCGCTGCCGCCGGGCAGGTCCGTCCGGCCCACCGAGCCCGCGAACAGGGTGTCGCCCACGAAGGCGACGTCGGCGGCGCTGCCCCGGCCGATCAGGCACACGCCCCCCGGGGTGTGCCCGGGCGTCTCGACGACGAGGAAGCTCGCGCTGCCGAGCTCGAGCACGTCGCCCTCCGCGACGAGCCGGTCGGGCGCGGGGGCGTCGCCGTCCACGGGCAGCGGGATCGAGGGGTCATGGGCGCAGCGCCGGGCCGCCTCGGCGTCGGCGGCGTGCAGCAGGAACGGGGCCCCGCTCGCCCGCTTGAGGGCGGCCACGCCGCCCACGTGGTCGGGATGCCCGTGGGTGCCCACGATGAGCGAGACCTCGAGGCCCTCGTCGGCGAGCAGGGCGGCCACGCGGTCGCCCTCCCCCGCCGGGTCCACCACCATGGCCTTGCCGTCGCACGCGTACACGTAGGTGTTCGTCTGGATGGGGCCGGTCAGCAGATGCAGGATGCGGTCCTTGTCGTCCACGCTAGACCCTCCTCTTCATCTGCCGCGCGCCCTCGCCGGGCATGATGCGGCGGGCGTCGTAGACGCTCGGCACGCGGCTCACGGTCACGAGCAGCGGGTCGAGCAGGCTCGCGTCGGAGATGGCGATCATGAAGCGCAGGCGCGCCAGCCCGCGCGACGAGGTCTGGGTGGCCGCCGAGAGGATGTTGGCGCCGGCGTCGCCGATCGCGGTCGTCACGTCGCGCAGCAGTCCCGTGCGGTCCGCCGCCTCGACCACGATCTCGACCTGGAACAGGGTGTCGCCCGAGGTGTCCCACTCGACCTCGATCATGCGCTCGGGGTTGCCCATCAGGCTCTTCACGTTGGGGCAGCTCGTGCGGTGCACGGACACGCCGCGGCCGCGGGTGACGAACCCCACGATCTCGTCGCCGGCGACCGGGTTGCAGCACTTGGCGAGGTGGACGAGGAGGTCCGGGTCGCCCTTGGCGACGACGCCGGAGGTGTTGCGGCGCCTGCGGTGCGCCTCGCCGCGGCGCTGGCGGTTGTCGAGCGTCTGGTTCGGGCGGAAGGCGATGTCCTCGAGGAACTGGCGCTCGCGCTCGGCCTCGCGCTCGGCCTCGCGGGCCTTCTCGGCCAGCCGCTCGGGCGAGCCCTCCTCGATCACGTCGACCATGCGGTTGGCGACCTGGCGCACCGAGAGCTTGCCGGTGGCGATCGCGGCGAGCAGGTCGTCGTCGGTGCGGTACTTGAGCTGCTCGCGCACCCGGTCCATCGCCTTCACGGAGCGCTGGGTGGAGATGCCGTAGCCGGCCTTGCGCAGCTCGCGTGCGAGCTGCGAGCGGCCCGCCTCGGCGTCGTCGGACTTGGTGGCGGAGGCGAAGTACTTGCGGATCTTCGAGCGCGCCGAGGGCGTCTTGACGATGCCGAGCCAGTCGCGCGAGGGGTGCGAGTTCTTGTTGGTGAGGATCTCCACGCGGTCGCCGGAGGCGAGGCTCGTGGTGAGCGGGGCCACCTTGCCGTTGACCTTGGCGCCCACGCACCTGTTGCCGACCTCGGTGTGGACGGCGTAGGCGAAGTCGAGCGGGGTGGACCCCTTGCGCAGGCTCATGACCTCGCCCTTGGGGGTGAACACGAAGATCTCGTCCTCGTAGAGGTCCACGCGCAGGCTGTTCAGGTAGTCGTGGGCGTCCTCGATCTCGCCCTCGGTCGCCCAGTCCAGGCTGTGGCGGATCCAGTTGATCTGGTCCTCGACGGCGCGCTCGTCGCGGCTCATCTCGCCCTTCGAGTTGCCGGAGGACTTGTACAGCCAGTGCGAGGCGATGCCGTTCTCGGCGCGGTCGTGCATCTCCTCGGTGCGGATCTGGATCTCGAAGGGGCGCGCGTCCGGGCCGACGACCGTGGTGTGCAGCGACTGGTAACCGTTCGCCTTGGGCGTGGCGACGTAGTCCTTGAAGCGGCCGGGCAGCGGGTGCCACAGGGCGTGGACGGCGCCGAGCACCGAGTAGCAGTCCGCGACCGTCTTGGTGATCACGCGCAGCGCGATCAGGTCGTAGATGTCGGTGAAGTCCTTGTCGAAGCGCTTCATCTTCTGGTAGATCGACCACAGGTGCTTCGGGCGCCCCGAGATCTGGAACCCGGAGAGGCCGACGCGGCGCAGCTCGCGGTCGAGCCGGGCGATGGCCTCCTCCGTCTCCCGGCTGCGCTGCTCGCGCGTGTCCTGGACCATGCGGGCCATGCGCTGGTACTCGTCGGGCTCGAGGTAGAAGAAGGCGAGGTCCTCGAGCTCCCACTTGATCGAGAAGATGCCGAGGCGGTCCGCGAGCGGGGCGTAGACGTCCATCGTCTCGCGGGCCTTGAACTGGCGGCGGTCGGGGGCGAGCGCGGCGAGGGTGCGCATGTTGTGCAGGCGGTCGGCCAGCTTGATGATCACGACGCGGATGTCCTTGGACATCGCGAAGAACATCTTGCGCAGGTTGAGGGCCTGCTTCTCGTCCATCGAGGAGACCTCGATGGAGGTGAGCTTGGTGACGCCGTCGACGAGCTCGGCCACGGTGGGCCCGAACTGGGCCTCCACGTCGGCGAGCGTCTCCGCGGTGTCCTCGACGGTGTCGTGCAGGATCGCCGCGCAGATCGCGTCGGCGTCCATGTGCAGGTCCACGGCGAGGATCAGGGCGACCTCGACGGGGTGGTTGATGTAGGGCTCGCCGCTGCGGCGCTTCTGGCCCGCGTGGCGGTCGCAGGCCGTGGCGTAGGCCTCGGCGATGCGGGCGCACTCCTCGGCCGGCAGGTAGCGGACGCACGCCTTCTCGAGCTTGTGCCAGTTGTCGGCCGTGGGCGCGCCCCGGTCGGGCTCGCGCTCCTCGGCGGCGACGGCCGCGTCCCTCGTCGCGTCGCTCATGAGGTCCTCCCCTCCCCGACGACCTGCCCGAAGGAGGGCACGATCGGGCGGTTCACGTGCTCGAGCATCTCCTGCGCCGGGCTCGAGAGGGCCCAGTCGCGGAAGACGTCGAACTCCTGGCGCAGGCGCATGCCCTCAAGGTAGCGGATGGAGCTCGTCAGCTGCACGCGCGCGGGCGAGCTCTCCGTGCGGATGCGGCGCGCCGAGCCGTAGCCCGAGGTCTCGAGCAGCCCGAGCTCCCGGAAGACGGAGATGCCGCACGACACGGTCCCCTCGTCCAGGCGGGTCGAGGGGTCCACGCCGAGGGCGGCGTCGGCGATGTCGGCGTTGGCCATCGAGAACGAGTCCTCCCCCGTCGATTGCGCGTGCCCGCGCCCCAGCGAGACGAGGGTGCGCCACAGCGTCGCCAGGTCGTCGCGCGAGGGCGCAGTCGAGGTGAGGATGCGCTCGTTGATGCGGGCGTCGCGCGCGCCGAACAGCAGGTGGATGGCGGCGGGGGCGCCGTCGCGGCCGGCCCGTCCGCTCATCTGGTTGAACTCGACCGCGTCGAAGGGCATGTGGTAGAGGACCACGTTGCGGATGTCGGGCAGGTTCACGCCCTCGCCGAAGGCGCTCGTCGAGACGATGCACGACAGCTCGCCGGCGCGGAAGGCGCGCTCGACGCGGGTGCGGTCGCAGCGCTTGAGGCCCGCGTTGTAGAAGGCGATGCGCTGGCCGAGGTCCGGGATGGCGTGGCGCAGCATGCGGGCGAGCACGACCGTCTGCTCCCGGGAGTTCACGTAGATGACCGTCTTCTCGCCCGACGCCACGATCGAGACGAGCGCCGCCTCGCGGTCGCGCGTCTCGCGGCCGTCCCGGACCCGCAGGTTCTCGCGGACGCTCGGGTCCACGACGACGTCGCCGGGCGCCACGCCGAGCAGGCCGCACACGTCGCGCGCGGCCTCGTCCGAGCAGGTGGCCGTGACCGCGAGGACCGTGGGGTCGCCCAGGGCCCGCAGGACCTGCGGCATGCTGCGGTAGGCGGTCCTGCCGCCGGCGGTGGCGCCCGCGGCGTGGTGCGCCTCGTCGACGACGACGAAGCCCACCCTCCCCGACTCGGCGAAGCGGTCGGCGTGGATGGCGAGGTACTCGGGGGTGGTGAGGACGATGTCGACCTGGCCGGAGCGCAGCTCGCACATGATCGCCTCGCGGGCGTCGCGCGGCGTCTCGCCGGTGAGCATGCGCACGCCGATGCCGAGGTTGGCCAGCGACTCCGCGAGGTGGAAGGACTGGTCGGTCACGAGGGCGCGCAGCGGGTAGACGAACACGCTCGCCCTCCCGCGGGCGATGGCCTCGCGGGCCGCGTGGACGTGGAAGACGAGCGACTTGCCGCGCCCGGTCGCCATCACGCACAGGCAGCTGCGCCCGGCGGCGAGCCGCTCGAGGGCGGCGGCCTGGGCGGGCAGGAGGGGCGCGTCGCCGATCATCGCGCGGCGGAGCTCGTCGGTGAGCTCGGCCTCGCCGAGCCCCGAGAGCCGCTCGCGCTCCTCGCGGCTCGCGTTGAGCTCGCGGCTGCCGATCGTGCCGGTGGCCCCGACGCGCTCCACGCGGACGTTGACCCCCATCGTCCGCTCGCCGCCGCCGGTGACCTCGAGCACGTGGGCGACGTAGCGGGTCCCGGCGTCCATGACGGGGGCGAGGGCCTCGGCGATCTGGCGCCGCAGGAAGCCCACCTGCTCGCCGGTGCCGCGGGCGAGGGCGATGGCGTTCGGGTCGCTCGGGTTGGACGGCTGGCGCGCCACGACGAGGGCCTCGTCGCGCACGAGCTTGCCCACGACCTCCTGGCGCCCCTCGAACGAGACGCCCATGACCTTGGTGACGAAGCTCTCCGCCTCGGCGATGCCCTGGTACTCCCCGCGCGCCAGGATCTGGGGGACCTGGCCGAACAGGTCGTCGACGAGCGAGGGCGCGTCGGGGGGCGCGGCGGCGTCGGGGGTGCGGCGGATGACGTCGCGGACCATGAGCTGGACCTTCGTGCGGCCCTGCCAGGTCTCCACGACGGGCTCGAACACGAGGTCGACGGCCCCGCCGTAGCGGCTGAGCCGCTCGATGTCGGGGGCGTTGAACATGATCGCGGGAAGCGAGGACCTGCCGTCGGTGGCCTGGAAGCGCAGGTGGTTGTTGCGCGCGCCCACGCACGAGCAGGCGCGCATGGAGACGCCGGTGGCCGCGAGCAGCGGCTTGCGGTTCGCCTGGCCGAACGGCTGCATGATCTCGAGGGCGTCGACGGAGGTCATGCTGATCTCGTCGAGGGAGACGACGGCGGCGACCTCCCCGCGGTCCTCGAAGTCCTCCGGGGGCAGCTGGGAGAGCACCTCCTCCATCCGCTCGCGGAAGGCGGGGATGTTGGCTGCCTCGAGCGTGACGCCCACCGCGCCGGCGTGCCCGCCGAAGCGCATGAGCAGGTCCTGGCACTGCTCGACGACGTGGAAGAGGTCGATCTGGCCCACGGTGCGCCCCGAGCCCTTCGCGACGCCCTCGGAGACCGTGAACAGCAGGACGGGGACGTGGAAGCGGTTCACGAGGTGGCTCGCGACGATGCCCTTGACGCCCTCGTGCCACCCCTCGCCCGCCACGACGATGACCTTGCCGCCCTCGTAGGTGGACTCGGCCTGCGCCATCGCCTCGTTGGTGAGCTCGGCCTCGATCTCGCGCCGGTGGGAGTTGATCGTCTCCAGGCGCTCGGCGAGCGCGGTCGCCTCGGCGTAGTCGTCGCTCAGCAGCAGGTCGAAGGCGAGGTCGGACTCGCCCATGCGCCCCGCGGCGTTCAGGCGCGGGATCAGGGAGAACGGCATCTGGTCGCTCGTGACGGAGGAGAGCTCGACGTCGGCGGCGGAGGCCAGGGCGCGGATGCCGGGACGCGCGCTGCGCCGCATGCGGGCGACGCCGTCGGCCACGAGCGCCCGGTTCTCCCCCTCGAGCGGCATCATGTCGGACACGGTGCCCAGGGCCGCGATGTCGGTGAAGCGGCGCCACAGGTCCTCGTCGCCCATGCGCCGCCCGAGCTCGCAGACGAGCTTGAGGGCGACGCCGGCGCCGGCGAGCTCGTGGGAGGGGCACGCCGGGTCGAGCTTGGGGTCCGCGACGGGAACGCCGCGCGGCACGAGGTTGCCGGGCTCGTGGTGGTCGGTCACGACGACGTCGATGCCGCGCGCGAGCAGCCCCTCCACCTCGCGGGCCGCGGAGATCCCGTTGTCCACCGTGACCACGAGGTCGGGGGCGCAGTCCTCGATCACGCGGTCGAGGGCGACCGGCGAGAGCCCGTAGCCCTCGTTGAAGCGGTTGGGGATGTAGGAGCGCACCTCCGCGCCGAGGTGGCGCAGCGCGAGCGTGAGCAGGCTGGCCGCCGTCATGCCGTCGACGTCGAAGTCGCCGAAGATCGCGATGCGCTCGCCGTCGCGCACGGCGCGCTCGACGCGGTCCGCGGCGGCGGGGAGGCCGGGGATGCGGGAGGGGTCGGCCCAGTCGCGCTCGAGCGAGGGGGTGAGGAAGGCCCGGACGGCGTCCGGGTCGCCCATCCCGCGGGCGGCGAGGACGCGCGCGACGAGCGGCGCGCAGCCGACGGACTCGACGAGGCGCGCCTCGGACGCGGGGTCCGCGGGCAGGACGTCCCAGCGGGCGGACTCGTAGAGGCCGGCCATCCTACTCCCCCTCCCCGTCGCGCGGGCGGGACGGCACGGGAGCCGCGAGGGAGAGCGCCGCCCCGGCGAGCGGGACCGCGCCGGAGGCCGCCACGCCGGCGACGCCGAGCGCGAGGCCCGCCCAGGCGAGCAGCGCAACCCAGGCGGCGGAGGCGAGCAGCGCGCAGGCCAGCGCCGCGGCCGCGGCGCGCGGCGAGAGCCACACGCCGAGCCAGGCGAGGCCCACGAGGCAGGCGGCGAGCAGCGAGAGGCCCATGAGGGCGACGTCGTCGGCCGACCACGCGGCGCCGAGCACGGACACCGCGAAGCCGCCCCCGCCGATCCCCGTCGCGGAGGACGCGGCGGCGGCCAGGCCGCGGGCCTCGTCCTCCGAGGCGAGCGGGAGGTCGGCGAGGACGCCGTGGACGGCGTCCTGGGACGTCCCGCGCACGAGCGCGGAGCGCGCGCCCGCGTCCGCGAGGGCGTCCGCGACCTCCTCCGCGGAGGCCCCGGCCGCGTCGGGCGCCCAGACGCGCGCGCCGCCCGCCACCTCGGCGCCCACGGGCAGGCCGCGGAGCGCGACGCCCGCGACGCAGGCGACGGCGACCAGGGCCGCCGCGACGGCGAGCGCGCGCGGGGAGGCGGCCCGGGGCGCCGCCGGGACGGAGAGGCCCCACGCCGCCGGCACGCGCTCCCCCGGCCCCTGCGCCAGGAAGCGCATGAGGGGCACGCGGAGGAGGGCCGTGCAGAGGGCGTCGACCAGGACGCCGACGACGAGGGCCTCGCCCGCCGAGGCGAGCGGGCCGCCGAAGAGCGAGAGGGCGACGGCGCAGGCGAGCCAGACGGGCCCGTAGGCGCCCAGGTCCCGCAGGGCGCGCGACCCAGCGGCGAGCGAGGCCGCCTCGGGCGCCCTGCCGGCGGCGGACTCGGAGCGCAGGCGGGCGAGAAGGAGCGCGGAGGAGGCGAGCGAGAGCGCGCAGGCCGCGGCGACGCCGCCTGCTGCCGCCTGGTCGGCCGCGATGACCCCGCGGCCCGCGAGCAGCGTGCAGAGGCCCGCCGTCGAGACGCCGCCGGCGACGGCGGCCGCGAGGGCGACCACGGCCATCGCGCGGTGGCGCGCGGCGAGGGCGGCCAGCGCGGCGACGGTGGCGGCGGCCAGCCCGACGCCGACCGCGGCGAGCGCGCCGGCGCCGGCGGCGGGCTCCGTGCGGTACGTCTGGTCGAGGGAGAGCGTGACGGGCGAGGTCCCGCCCGAGAGCATGCCGGCGAGCGCCGCCGCCTCCTGGGCGGAGGACGTCGTGAGGCTCACCTCGCCGTCCTCCATGGCGTAGTACACCGTGGGCATGGCGGCGACCGTGCCGTCCACCACGACGGCGACCTGGCCGTAGGTGGTCGCGAGGTCGGCGGAGACGTCGGCGAACAGCTCGGCGCCCTCGTCGTCGAGGTGGATGGTGACCACGTGGTAGCCGCCCGTCTCGACCCAGTCCGCGCCCTCGACGCGCGAGCCGTCCATGAACGGCTCGTAGGTGCCCGGCTCGAGCGAGGCGCCGAGCGTTCCGGAGTTGAGCAGGGCCATCGCGTCCGCGTCGCCGATCGAGTCCGAGCGGACGAACTCGACCTCGCCGCGACCCCCGAGGGCCGCGACGACGGTGGCGGCGTCGTCGAGCGAGGAGGTCTCGACGGCCGCGGAGGAGGCTCCCTGCCGGCGGACCGTCGCGTCCGCGTCAAGGGAGCGGACGCGCTCGCGCAGCGCGGCGACGGCCTGGTCCATCTCCTCGTCGGAGGGGACCGCGCCGTCCTCGCCGGCGACGGCCGAGAGCACCACGACGGTCGAGCCGTCGGGCGCGAGGGAGCCGAGCAGCGAGGGCAGCCCCTGGACGAGCGCCAGCGCGCACACCGCGCACAGCGCGGCCATCATCGCGACCTGCAGGAGGTAGCCGCTCCGCTCCTCGCCCAGGCGTCGTCCCCTACCCGGTCCGTTCCTCTTCGCCATGGCTCACCCGCGCTCCCCGCGCGCGCCGGCAGGAGCGCGCGCCGTCAAGTTTTCTCAAGCTAATAAGTATACCCGTAGGGGAGCCGCGCCCGCGCGCCGCCCGGGAGCGTCAGTAGTCCTCGCAGGCCTCCGACGCGAGCCAATCGGCCTCGAAGCGCGCGTACTCGCCCGCGAGTACCGCGGCGCGCGCCCGGCGCATGAGGTCGAGCAGGAAGAACACGTTGTGCTGCGAGAGCAGCACCGCGGCGCCCATCTCGCGCTGGCGCACGAGGTGGTGCAGGTAGGCGCGCGAGTAGCCGCGGCGGCACACCGGGCAGCCGCAGCGCTCGTCGAGCGGGCGGTCGTCCTCGCGGAAGCGCGCGTTGCGCAGGTTGAGGCGGCCCTCGCTCGAGAAGGCCGTGCCGGTGCGGGCGGTGCGCGTGGGCAGCACGCAGTCGAACATGTCCACGCCGCAGGCGACCGCGCGCACGAGCGTGGTCGGGTTGCCCACGCCCATCAGGTAGCGGGGCTTGCCCTCGGGCATGTGCTCGGAGGCGAGCGGCGCGAGCGACTCGAACATGACGTCGTGCTCCTCGCCCACCGAGTAGCCGCCGATCCCGTAGCCCGGGAAGTCGCCGCACGACTCGAGGTGCGCGAGCGAGCGCAGGCGCAGCGACAGGTCCATGCCTCCCTGGACGATGCCGAAGAGCGCCTGGTCCTCCCTCGTGTGCGCGCGCCAGCAGCGCTCCGCCCAGCGGCTCGAGAGCTCGACGGAGCGCTCGAGGACGGCGCGCTCGACGGGATAGCCCACGCACTGGTCGAGCTGCATGCACACGTCCGAGCCGAGGGCCTGGGCGATCTCCATGTTGCGCTCGGGGGTCCAGGCGACGCGCGACCCGTCGTAGTCCACGGCGCGGAACTCCACCCCGTCGTCGCGGAACGTGAAGTGCTCGGAGAGGCTGAACGCCTGGAAGCCGCCCGAGTCCGTGAGCACGGGACGGTCCCAGCGCATGAAGCCGTGGACGCCGCCCAGCCGCTCCACGAGGCGCTCGCCGGGGCGCTGGGAGAGGTGGTAGGTGTTGGAGAGGATGATCTGGGCGCCGAGCTCCTCGAGCATCGGCGGGGTGAGCCCCTTGACGGCCGCCTTGGTGCCGACCGGCATGAACACCGGGGTCTCGACGTCGCCGTGGGCCGTGTGGAACACGCCGGCGCGCGCCGAGGTGCGCGGGTCGCGGGCCACCACGTCGAAGGTGAACAGCTCTGGCACGGTCATCCCTTCCCTCCTGGTTCCTCCGCCGCGAGCTCCTCCGCGAGCGCCACGGCTCCGCGGGGCCCGTCGGCGACGAGCGTGCGGTCCGCCTCGTCGGCGAGCCCCTCCTCGCCGCCGGCGGGCTCGGCGCCCACCACGGCGACGACGCGCCCCTCGGCGACCCCGAGGTGCCGCCTGAGCGCGCGGGCAGAGGCCGCGTGGCCCGCCGAGCCCGAGCTCACCCGGAGGCCCGCCTCGCCCGTCCTCCGGCACGCGAGCCCGCGATGGAGCAGCAGCACCGTCGCGGCGCGGTCGCGGGCCTCCCGGTCCGCGAAGGTCGCCTCGAGCCCGAGGACCGGCACGTCCCCCTCCTCGAGCTCGCGCACGAGCAGGGAGGCCGAGCGTACCGGCCAGCTGCCGCGGGCGGGTGCCATCGAGCGCCCCACCGCCGCGAGCACCCGCAGCGGGGCCGCGGGCGCGTGCGAGCGGTAGAGGGGCTCGGCGACCTCGAAGTAGGCCCCGTCGGGCGTCAGGACCCGCCAGGCGGGACGCAGCTCGGCGAGGCGCGAGAGCGCCTCGAGGGCGCGGGTATGGGAGAGCGGGCGGGAGGCGAGCTCCCTGAGCGTCCTCGCGCGCAGCAGCAGGGCGCCGCCCGCGCAGGAGAGCCAGCCCGACGCGCGGCGGCCCGTCATGGGGGCCGGCAGCGTCGCCGGCACCCCGTCGACGCACAGGCAGGTTCGCCAGCCCGCGCGCCTCAGCCGAACGAGGGCCTCCGCCGCATCCCCGGAGACGCCGCGGCGGGCGTCGACGAGGCGGGAGGAGGCCCCGAACAAGACGAGCCCGACGCCTTGCGGCGTGCGGGCCTCCGTCTCGCGTGCTATGCGGTCGTGTGGGAGGCTACTCGCCAAGGCCGCTGTCGACCAGGGCGACCAGGGCGTCGAGGGCCTCCTGCTCGTCCTCGCCGTCGCAGGTGATCTCGACGACGGTGCCGGTGCCGAGGCCGGCGGCGAGCAGCATCATGATCGACTTGGCGTTGGTGGGGGGCACGTCCTTGTCGACGTTCTTGATGGTGACCTTGCTCTTGAACTTCTTGGCCTCGGCGACGAAGGTCGAGGCGGGGCGGGCGTGGAGGCCGGTGGCGTTCACGATCGTCGTCTGCTTGGAAACCATGGCGTGCTCCTTCTCCTGTGACGGCCAAGTCGGGCCGGTTCAACGTGATACGCGTAATGATAGCGAAAAGCCCTCGGCGGGGGCCAACCGTCCGCGCGACTGGCTACCATGGTGTCCATGGACACATCCGCCCGCGCGAGGGCGTGCACCCGAGGAGGAAGCCATGTCCGATCTCGACACCAAGGACCGCGAGCCCGACGACTCCCGCGACGAGACGCGGGAGTCGTCCCCCGCACCCCGCTCCGACGAGGCCTCCGACCTCGGCCGCAAGGCCGCCGGGGCGGTCGCCGGGGGCGCCAGCGCCGCCGGCAGGACGCTGCGCGAGGGCTACTCCGCGATGGCGGACGTCCACCGCGCCGCCCGCGAGCACAGCGCCGCCCGCTCCAGCCTCGAGGAGCTGCGCCGCGAGACGGAGGAGCGCCAGGCGGAGCTCGCCCACCGCGAGGACGTGGAGGGCCGCTACGACGAGCTCGTCGCCGAGCTCGAGGGGCGCATCAAGGACGCCGAGGACGAGCTCTCCGCCACGGAGGGCCGCATCGCCGAGCTCGAGGGCGAGCGCGACGACCTCTCGGCGCAGCTCAAGGAGATGAAGGAGCGCCACGAGCGCGAGATCCGCCCCTACCGCGAGCTCATGGAGAGCGCCCAGGGGCGCGCCGAGGACGCCGCGAAGCTCCTGAGCGAGGCGAAGCGCTCCGCCAAGAACGCGGAGACCCAGCTCAACGGCCTCACGGAGCGCCGCGACTCCCGCATCTCCGCGCTCAACCGCTCCGCGGAGAACTCCAAGGCCCGCCTCGAGGAGCTCAACAGCAACCTCGAGCGCATCAAGGCGGACCCGGACGCCAAGCCCGAGGCCGCCGGCGAGGTCGAGGCCGCAATCATGACCGAGCAGGCCCACCTCGAGGAGGCCCAGCGCAAGGTCGACGAGGTGGCCGACGAGATGAAGCGCTCGGTCGACAGCGCCCAGACGCACCTGTGGACCCAGCGCAAGTCCGTCGAGGAGGCAGAGCGCGCCAACGACGCCGCCAAGGCCGAGGCCCAGATCAGGCGCGAGGACCACGACAAGATGCGCCAGGACGCCGAGACCGACGAGGCCGTCCTCGACAACGCCATCATCGAGCGGGAGATGGGGCTGCGCGACGCCAACAAGGAGCGCGACGCGATCTCCGAGCGTCTCGAGGCCGACCGCGCCGAGCTCGACGACGCCCGCGACATCCACGCGACCCCCGAGCGCACGAGGCAGGTCCGCGACCAGATCGTGGAGAACCAGGCCTCGATGGAGGCCAAGCAGCGCGAGGTGGACGACCTCGCCGCCACGGAGCGCAGCCTGCGCGAGTCCACCCGCGGGCAGCGCGGGGCCTTCATGTGCGTCGTGGTCGCGGCCGCGCTCGTCGTCGTGCTCCTCGTCTGGCTGATCTTCCTCCGCTAGGCGACGGGGCGCCGCGCGCCCGCTAGAGGATCAGCATCGCGTCGCCGAAGCTGAGGAAGCGGTAGCGCTCGCGCACCGCCTCGGCGTAGGCGTCGCGGATCTGCTCGGTCGAGGCCAACGCAGAGACGAGCATCATCAGCGTCGAGCGCGGCACGTGGAAGTTCGTCACGAGGGCGTCGACCACGTGGAAGGTGGAGCCCGGCAGCAGGTAGAGGTCGGTGGTCGCGCTCTCGCGGGCGACGACGTCGCCGGGCTCGGCCGGGAAGCGCCGCGCCGAGACGGGCGGCTCCCAGCTCGCGGCCTCCGGGTCCCAGGCGCTCTCGAGCGAGCGCACCGAGGTGGTGCCCACGGCCACGACGTGGCGGCCCGCGGCCTTGGTCGCGTGCACGGCGTCGACCACGCGCTGCGGCACGTGGTAGCGCTCGGTATGCATCACGTGCCGCTCGGGGTCGTCCTCCTCGACCAGCCGGAAGGTGTCGATGCCCACCTCGAGCTCGAGGGCCTCCCACGCCACGCCGCGCTCGCCCAGCCGCGCGATGAGCTCGGGCGTGAAGTGCAGGCCCGCCGTCGGCGCCGCGGCCGAGTGCTCCTCGCGCATCGCGTAGACGGTCTGGTACTTCTCGGAGTCGCCCCGGTACGAGGTGATGTAGGGCGGCAGCGGCACGTTGCCCGCCTCGTGGACGGCCTCGTCGAGCGAGCGCCCTCCCGCCGGCTCGAAGCGCACGAGCCTGCCGCCGCGGCTGTCGTCGACGAAGTCGACCACCTCGGCGAGCAGCACCGGCTCGGCGTCCCCGTCGCGGGCCCCGCCCGCGCAGAACTCCAGCCGCGCCCCCTGGCGCAGGCGGCGGCCGGGGTGGACGAGGCACTCCCACACCGCGCCCGTCGCGTCGACGTCCTCGCGGCGCCGCAGCAGCAGGACCTCCGCGAGCCCGCCCGTGCCGCGCTTGCGCCCCAGCAGGCGGGCGGGCAGCACGCGCGTCTCGTTGGCGACGAGCAGGTCGCCGGGGTCCAGGTAGTCGACGATGTCGGTGAACGCGCGGTGCTCGACCTCCCCGGTGTCGCGGTGCAGCACGAGCAGGCGGCACGAGTCGCGCGGCTCCGCGGGCGCCTGGGCGATCAGCTCCTCGGGAAGGTCGTAGTCGAAGTCATCGGTTCGCATGGGCTCGCTCCTCGCGGCGGGCGTCGCGCGCGGCCTGGCGCTGCAGCGCGGCCTCGGCCGCCGAGAAGCGGCACCCGCAGTAGCTCTGTCGGTACATCCCCAGCTCGCGCGACCTCCGCGTGGCCTCGGGGTAGCGCGGGCGGAAGTCGCGCCACACGGGCTCGAGGCCGTACGCCGCGCACAGCCGCCGCAGCTCGCGCCCGCAGGCGTCGAAGAGCTGCCAGGGCGAGACGGCGAGGGTGGTCGTGAGGCAGTCGAACCCCAGCCCGCGCGCCACGCGGCACGACTCCTCGAGCCGCAGCGCGTAGCAGGCCGCGCAGCGCGCCTCGCGGCACGTCCCGTGCCGGGCGACCCGGCGCTCCCAGGCCTCCCGGTCGCAGGCGCCCTCGACGACGGGAATCCCCTCCCCCGCCGCCCAGGCGCGCAGGGTCCGCAGGCGCAGGTCGTGCTCGGAGGCGGGCTGGACGTTGGGGTTCACCCAGCACAGCGTCGGCTCGAACCCCTCCTCGGCGAGCAGGCGGACCGGCTCGAGCGAGCAGGGCCCGCAGCACGCGTGTATGAGCAGGGGACGTCCCACGCGACCTCCAATCGCGTCCGGCCCACCATTCTAGCCGGCCGAGAAGAAGGCGGCGTCGGCGGGGCGCCAGGCCGTGAGGCGGGAGGGGTCGGCCTCCGTGTGCGCCATGGCTCCCGCCTCGTCCCAGGGCACCGGATGTCCCGCGCCGTGCGAGCAGAACACCGAGCCCGGCGGGGCGTCGAGGTCCGCGAGCGGGTCGTAGGCGGCGCGCGCGACGACGTCGTCCGCGTCGTGGCAGGCGTCGTAGCCCGCGGGCGCGAGCGAGAGGGTGCCGCGCCCTCCCGTGTAGCGCGCCACCTCGAGGGCGTACTCCCCCACCTCGGAGGCGGGGACCTCGCCGGAGACGACGGCGACCCCGCCGGCGACCTCCGGGGCCCCCAGGCGCGCCGACATGCGCCGCAGGTCCGACATCGCCCGGCCCACGCGCTCGGCCGGCACCGAGAGGCGCAGGCGGTACCAGGGCTCGAGCAGCTCGACGGCGCCCGCCGCGCGGGCCTGCATGAGGGCCTGGCGGATCGCGCGCCAGGCGGCCTGGCGGAAGTCGCCCCCCTCGGTGTGCTTGGGGTGGGCGCGGCCCGCGACGAGCGTGACGCGGACGTCGTCGAGCGGGAACCCCGCGAGCGTGCCGGGGTGCTCGCGCTCCATCGCGCAGGACAGGATCAGCCGCTGCCAGTTGCGCGCGAGGTCGTCCTCCGGGCAGCGCGAGCCGTAGACGACGCCGGAGCCGCGCGGGAGGGGCTCGACGAGCAGGCGCGCCTCGGCGTAGTGGCGCAGCGGCTCGAAGTGGCCCACGCCCTCGAAGGCCGCCGTGACCGTCTCGCGGTAGAGCACGCCGCCCGGCCCGAAGCCCACCTCGAGGCCGTGGCGCTCGCGCAGCAGGCGGGCGACGACGTCCTTCTGCACCTCGCCCATGAGGCGGACGTGGAGCTCGCCGAGCTGCGGGCGCCAGGCGACGCCGAGCGTCGGGTCCTCGTCGGCGAGCTCGCGCAGGGCGGCCACCACGGCGTGGCGGTCGCCCTCGTCGCACAGGACCTGGAAGGAGAGCACGGGGGCGAGCCGGGGCGCGGCGGCGGTCGGCTCGGCGCCCAGGGCGCTGCCTGGCACGACGCGGGTGAGCCCCGTCGCCGCGCACACCCTGCCTGCCGGGACCTCGCCCACGACCTTGTGGGAGGAGCCCTGGTAGACGCGGAGCTCGTTGACCTTCTCGGACCACGGCGCGCCGCCGTCGAAGCCCTCGAGGCGCTCCTTGGCGCGCAGCGTCCCTCCGGTGACCTTGAGCCAGGCGAGCCGCTCGCCGCGGCCCGACCGGCCGACGCGCCACACCCGCGCCGCGAAGGGCTCCGGCCACGAGCGCTCCGCGACGAGCGCGCAGATCCCGTCGAGCAGCCCGCGCACGCCCTCGCCGCGCAGCGCCGAGCCCGAGAAGCACGGGAAGACGCGCCGCTCGGCGACGAGCCGCCGCAGCGTCCCGAGGGAGAGCGAGCCCGCCTCGAGGTACTCCTCGAGCGCGTCCTCGTCGGTGGCCGCGGCCTCCTCGAGCGCGGCGGGGTCGCCCGCGAGCAGCGCCGCGCCGTCGAGGCAGGCGTCGGAGAGGCGTGCGCGCAGCTCGGCCGTGAGCGCCTCGCAGCCGGGGTTGGGCAGGTCCGTCTTGCCCACGAACACGAAGGCGGGGACGGAGCGCTCGGCGAGCAGGTCCCACAGCGTCTCGGTGTGCGACTGCACCCCGTCGTTGGCGCCGACGACGAGCAGGGCGTAGTCCAGCGCGGCGAGCGTGCGCTCGGCCTCCGCCGAGAAGTCCACGTGCCCCGGCGCGTCGACCAGGTCGAGATGGACCCCCGCGTGGTCGAGCGACCCCTGCGCGGCGAAGATGGTAATGCCGCGCTCCCGCTCCATCGCGTCGAAGTCCAGGTGCGCCTCGCCGTCGTCGACGCGGCCGGCGCGGCGGATGGCGCCCGCCTCGAGCAGCATCGCCTCCGCGAGCGTCGTCTTGCCCGCGTCGACGTGGGCGAGCAGCCCCACGACCGCCTGCCTCATCGCCGCCTCCCCACGCCTCGCCCGCCGTCCCGCACGAGTCTAGGGCATGCGGCGCCCCCTGCCGGCACGACGCGTCGCGGACCGTCGCGCCGTGCTAGTGTTAGTACGATTTCGGACTTTATGTGGGGAGGACGACCATGCGCGACTTCGAGTACCAGAACCAGACCGAGCTCGTCTTCGGACGCGACGCCATCGGGAAGGTGGGCGGGAGGGCCGCCGCGGCGACCGGTTCCCGCCGTGCCATGCTGGTGCGCTCGGGCCGCTCCGCCTGGGAGCGCCCCATCCGCGACGAGGTCGTCGCCTCGCTCGAGGAGGCCGGCTTCTCCGTGTGCGAGCTCGAGGGCGTCGTGCCCAATCCCCGCCTCTCCAAGGTCCGCGAGGGCGTCGAGCTCGCGCGCGCCGAGGACGTCGGGATCGTGATCGGGCTCGGGGGCGGCTCGGCGATCGACACCGCCAAGGGCGTGGCGGCCGGCGCCTGCCACGACGGCGACGTGTGGGAGCTCTACGCCGGCGGCGAGGTCACGGGCAACCTGCCCGTGGGCGCCGTGCCCACGATCGCGGCGACGGGCTCGGAGGCCTCGGTGTTCTCCGTCGTCACCAACGACGACACCCTCGAGAAGCTCGGCTGCGGCGCGCCCTCGCTGCGCCCCGTCTTCGCCTGCATGAACCCGGAGACGACCTTCACCCTGCCCGCCTGGCAGACGGCCTGCGGTGCCGCCGACATCATGGCGCACGCGATGGACACCTACTTCGGCGACTCGAGGGACGTGGAGCTGCAGAACATGCTGCTCGAGTCCGTGATGCGCTGCGTCGTGCGCTTCGCCCCGCAGGCGCTCGCGACGCCCGACGACTACGAGGCCCGCGCCCAGCTCATGCTCGCGGGCACCTACGCGATGTCCCAGCAGCTCGGCGTCGGCCACTCCACGAACCTCGCCCCCCACGAGATCGGCGAGAACCTGGGAGGCCTCTACGACGTCACGCACGGCGCAATCCTCGCCGTGCTCGAGCCGGCGTGCGTCCGGGCGGTGATGGAGGGCGACCCCGAGCGCGTCGTGCGCTTCGCGAACCGGGTGTTCGACGTCCCCGTCGACACCGAGGACCCGCGTCGCACGGCCGAGGAGGGCATCGCCCGCCTGGGCGCCTTCTTCCGCTCGCTGGGGCTCCCCGCGACCCTGGCCGAGCTGGGCATCGACTTCGCGTCCGAGCGCGAGCGCCTCTTCGGGCGCGTCGCGGCATGGGACGCGGACGGCGAGATCTACCAGCGCTACTCCCCCGAGGAGGTCGACCGCATCCTCGAGTCGGTCGCGGGCTAGTCGGCCCCGACGGCGCCCTCGAGCGCGGCCACGTACTTGCGCATGAGGGCGCCGAGCTGCGCGCGTTCGTCCTCCCCGAGGGAGAGGTAGGCCGAGACCTCCTGCTCGTGGATGCGGCCGAGGTGGCGCTCCACGTAGGCGTGCCCCGCCTCCGAGAGCCGGAGCAGCTTGCGGCGCCCGTCGGCCGGGTCGGGCTCGACGGTGACGAGGCCGTCGCGGGAGAGCGACTCCACGATGCCCGTCATCGTCTGGCGGGGGATGAGGTAGTCGTCGGCGAGCTCGGAGGGCGAGGCGCCCGTCTCGTCGCGATGCGACAGGCGCGAGAGCACGTGGAACAGCGCGATGGACATCCCCTCGCGCCGCGTCCAGCGCCGGTAGACGGTCGAGCGCCGCTCGATCACGGAGTCGAAGTCGTCGAACTCGCGCTCGAGCGCGGGGTCGAGGGCCACCTCAGCGGTCCTCCCCGGAATCCCCGTCCTCGGGCTCCGGCTCGGGCTCGTCCGCGGCCTCGGGCTCCTCGGCATCCTCGGCGTCGGGTTCCTCGCCGTCCTTGGCCCCGGTCTCGGACTCGTCGGGGAGCTCATCATCCTCGGACTCAGACTCGTCGGGGCCCTCGTCCTCGGACGCGGTCTCCGCCTCCTCGCTCCCGTCCCGGTCGGCGCCCGCCTCCTCTGCCCCCTCGGCCTCGTCGGCCTCCTCGGGCTCGGCGGGAGCGGGCATGCGGGCGGCGACGAGCGCGAGGACCGTCTCCGCGAGCACGGCGACGCCGATGCCCGCCAGGTGGAAGACGGCGAGCGCGATGGAGGCGGCTTCGATCGCGACCAGGGCGGCGGCCCAGGACCTGCCGCGCACGGGAGCCCAGGGACGCATGAGGACGATCGGGGTCAGGCCCGCGAGGAACCAGTCGCGGACGTCGACGTCGGGCATGCCGAGCGCGTAGTGGGACACGAGCGGGCCCGCCACGACGATCGCGACGGCGCAGGCGACCATCGCGACGGTGTTCGCGAGGACGGGACGGCCGGAGAGCACGGGCAGCGGCGCCTTGCCCTCCTCGTCCAGGGCGTCGGGGACGAGTCGCTCCATCGCCAGGCCGCCCGCGTGGAACGCGAACATGGCGACGGCCGCCTGCTCGTAGCCGCCGACGAGCACCGCGCACAGCGCCGTCGCCGGCACGACGGTGCTCGCGTCGAAGGTGCCGCGCTCGAACGTGAGCCATGCCGAGCGGAGCGAGAACGCGATGCCGCAGAGGGCGGACAACAGGTAGTTGCAGTCGCCGATGAACTCGTAGAGGCCGCGGCCGAGCACGTGCGCGCCCACGAAGCCCACCAGGAGCGGCAGGCCGCACGCGAACAGGAGCGCCGGGGTGCGGCGGACCTCCCACCAGCCGGGGGCCTCATCGTCCCGCTCGACGTCCTCCTCGAGGAGCTCGTCCTCGACCGGAGCAGCGTCCAGGCGCTCGTCCATCCTCCCCAGCCCCCTCACGGTCTCGTCTCCCGATGGTGAACCTCCATCCTAGCGCTTGGGCCGGGAGGCGCGGGCGACGGCGACGAGGAGCGGGGCGCGGGCGGTCGCTCCGGCGCCCCGCGATGCCGTCGCCGGCGGGCGCGCTACAGGTCGCCGACGCGCATGCAGCGCATGGCGTTGAGGATGGCGATCATCGCGACGCCCACGTCGCCGAAGACGGCGAGCCACATGTTGGCGACGCCGACGGCGGCGAGCACCAGGATGGCGACCTTCACGCCGAGGGCGAACACGATGTTCTGCCAGACGATGCGCATGGTCTTGCGGGCGATGCGGATGGCCCTGGCGATCTTGGACGGGTGGTCGTCCATCAGCACGACGTCGGCCGCCTCGATCGCCGCGTCCGACCCCATCGCCCCCATCGCGACGCCCACGTCGGCGCGGGTGAGCACCGGCGCGTCGTTGATGCCGTCGCCCACGAAGGCGAGCCTGCCGTCGCCGTGCTCGAGCGAGAGCAGGCGCTCCACGGCGTTCACCTTGTCCTCCGGCAGCAGCTGCGCGCGGACCTCGTCGATCCCCAGGCGCCCGGCGACGGCCTCGGCGACGTCGCGGCGGTCGCCGGTGAGCATCACGCAGCGCCTCACCCCTGCCTCGTGGAGGTCGGCGATCGCCTGGGCGGCGTCGTCCTTCACGACGTCGGCGATCACGATGTGGCCGGCGTACGCGCCGTCGACCGAGACGTGCAGGATGGTGCCGGTGAGGTCGCAGTCGTGCCAGGAGCCGCCGTGCTCCTCCATGAGGCGGTCGTTGCCCACGAGCACCACCCGCTCGTCGACGATCGCCGAGACGCCGTGGCCGGACTCCTCGTGCGCGTCGCGGATGCGCTCGCGGTCGATCTCGCCGGAATACGCCCGCTTGACTGAGACGGCGATGGGATGGTCCGAGTAGGCCTCGGCGTGGGCCGCCATCGAGAGCACGTAGTCCGGATCCACGCCCGACTCGGGATGGACGGCGACCACGTTGAAGGTGCCGCTGGTGAGCGTGCCCGTCTTGTCGAACACGACGGTGTCCACCTTGGCAAGCTGCTCGAGGTAGTTGGAGCCCTTCACCAGGATGCCGAGGCGCGAGGCCCCGCCGATGCCGCCGAAGAAGGACAGCGGCACGCTGATCACGAGCGCGCAGGGGCAGCTCACGACCAGGAAGGTGAGGCCGCGCAGCACCCAGTCGCTCCAGGGACCCATGCCCAGCAGCGGCGGGAAGACGGCGAGCAGCACCGCCGAGAGCGTGACGATCGGCGTGTACCAGCGCGCGAAGCGGGTGATGAAGTTCTCCGTGCGGGCCTTCTTCTCGCTCGCGTTCTCCACGAGCTCGAGGATGCGGCTGACGGTCGACTCGCCGAAGGGCTTGGTCGTCTCGACGCGCAGGATGCCCGTCATGTTGATGCAGCCGGAGATCACGTCCGCGCCGGCCTCGACGTGGCGCGGGATGCTCTCGCCGGTGAGCGCCGCGGTGTCGAGCTGAGAGGAGCCCTCCACCACGCGACCGTCGATGGGCACCCGCTCGCCGGGCTTCACGACGATCACGTCGCCGACCGCGACCTCGTCCGGGTCCACCTCGACGAGCTCTCCGTCACGCTCGACGTTGGCGTAGTCGGGGGCGATGTCCATCATCTCGGCGATCGACTTGCGGCTCTTGCCCACCGCGTAGCTCTGGAACAGCTCTCCCACCTGGTAGAACAGCATGACGGCGCAACCCTCGGCCATCTGGGGCTCGGTGTCGGGGAACGCAATCGTCGCGAACGCTCCCAGCGACGCCACCGTCATGAGGAAGGCCTCGTCGAAGGGGTCGCCGCGGCGGATGTTGCGCGCCGCCTTCAGCAGGACGTCGTAGCCGCCGATGAGGTAGGGCACGAGGAACAGCACGAAGGCCGCCCAGGGCGCCGCACCGCCGAGGGCGGCGGCGAGCGCGCCCGACCTGTCGAGGACCATCACGGCCGCGAAGACGGCGATCGCCAGGACGATCCTGTTGCGCCATCTCAGCTGCTTCTTGTTCATGGTCGCGTCCTCCCTCCCGCAGCCTGCCGCCTAGCGAATGACCTCGCAGTCGGGCTCCATGTCCGCGACGAGGGCGACGACGTCGTCGAGCACGGCGTCGAAGCGCTCTTCGGCGGCGGCGAGGGTGAGCTTCTGCGTCATGAAGTTGACGCGGGCCGCCTCGACGCCGTCGAGCCTGCAGATGGCGTCCTCGAGCTTCTGAGCGCAGTTGGCGCAGTCGATCTCGTCGAGCTTGTAGGTCTTGCGCATGGTGCTTCCCTTCCCTCGCGGCCCGCCTCGGCGGACCGCATCCTTCCTGCGTGCGTTCGTCGGCGCGACGGGGCTAGACCCCCTCCACGTCGAAGGTGTGACCGGCGTGCTCGAGGCCCACGCGGATGAGCGTGATCACGTGGTCGTCGGCGAGCGAGTAGATGACGCGCTGGCCGTCGCGGCGCGCGGTCACGAGCCCGCGGTCGCGCAGCAGCCGCAGCTGGTGCGAGATGGCCGACTGCGAGACGTGGCACACCTCCTCGAGGTCGGTGACGCCGCGCTCGCCGGTGCTCAGCGCCCCGAGAATCTGGAAGCGCGTGAAGTCTGAGAGCGCGTCGAAGATCTGCGTCGCGGTGTAGATGACGTCGTCGTCCGCGAGCAGGTGCTCGAAGCCCAGCGTCGCGTCGTCGTGCACGTGCGTCTCCTCTGCCATCTGGCGTTCTCCCCTCTCTTCGCTGACACAAATATATGAGCAATTGCTCATGTGTTCAAGAGGAAATTATAGGTAGGTCTCCGGGTTGCGCCGCACAAGTTGGTTGTCGATTCGGCACGGACTCGACGGACGGCGTCTCGATCTCGTCACGAAACGACAACGAAGTCGGGCCGCCGCCCTCGCGAACCGGGCCCGCCGCCGCGTCCCTCCCCACGCCGACGCACCGCGCGCGGGAGGCCGCGCGGCTGCTATGGTGAGGCTGGGTTCCTGCGCGTGTGAGGGAGGTGCGCCATGAGGGATGCCGCGGTTCACGGCAACCAGGACGTCTCCCTGCTGGACCGCGTCTCCCTGATCATGGAGACGCCGCTCGGCGACTCCGTGCGCCGCGTCCTGCGGACCGTCTTCATGCCGTCGCGCCCCGTCGTGGCGTTCTGCGCCCCGGCCCTGCTCGTCGCCGTCGCGGTCGCGCTGGGCATGGGTCCCGTCGTCGACCCCCTGCTCTGGCTCATCTACCTGCTCGCCGTCTGGGCGACGGCCGTCCTCGTCGTGGCCGTGCTCCACCAGCATCCCATGCGCCGCACGATCAGCTTCGCCTACCGCAGCGAAGTGCTGGCGCGCCTCATCTCCGACAGGAGCCACCGCGTGCTCACCTTCGCGCGCATGTCGCTCGTCATCGACATGATGTGGGCCTTCGTCAACCTCACCGAGGGGCTCGTCACCTCGTCGGGCTGGCTCATCACCTTCGGGATGTACTACCTGCTGCTCGCCGTGATGCGCACGCTGCTAGTCGGCAGCGCGCGGCTCGACGACCCCAAGACGGCCGACATCCTGTGCGCGACCTCGGGCGTGCTGGCCGTGGGGTCGGCCTTCGTCGTCGTCGCGTTCGTGGTCCTCGCCGTCAACGGGGCGGGAGGTCCCCCCTACAACGGCCCGACGCTGCTCGCCGCCGTCGGCTACACCTTCTTCGCGCTCGTCACGAGCACGCGCAACACCCTCACCTTCCACCGCCAGGAGGCGATCCTGGGCTTCAGCATCGCCGGCGTGAACCTGGTGAAGGCCCTCGTCTCCGCCTTCTTCCTCGAGCTCGCGATGGTCGCGGCGTTCGGCACGGCGGCGCTGCCGATGGGCGACGACGACCTCAACATCGGCTGCGGCGTCCTCGTCGCCGTCGCGGTGCTCGTCGTGGGGCTCGCGCTCGTCGCCCAGGGCAGCGAGGCGCGCCACGAGCAGGAGGGCGCGTAGCCGGGGAGGCCGGCCGGGCTAGCGCCTGACGCGCACCAGGCGCTCGTGCATCGCCACCATGACGCCCAGGATCGCGAGGAGCCACACGGGAAGCAGCCACACGCCCACGTGGTTCGCCAGCAGGCCGAACACGGGCGGCATCAGGCAGGTGCCCACGTAGGCGGCGGCCATCTGCACGCCGATCATCGCCTGCGAGCGGCGCGCGCCGAAGTGCTCCGGCGTCGAGTGGATGATCGAGGGGTACACCGGGGCGCAGCCCAGCCCCACGAGCACGACGCCGGCGAGCGCGACCCGCTCGCCGAGCGGCAGCAGCAGGCAGGCGGCGCCCGCGAGGATGACGGCCTGGCCCATGCGGATCATCTGGGCGTCGCGGAAGCGCATCGTGAGGAACCCGCTCAGCGCGCGGCCGACGGTGATCCCCACGTAGAAGAGGCTCGCGAAGCCGGCGGCCGTCTCCGCGGGGACGCCGCGCCCCAGGGCGAGGAAGCTGCTCGTCCACAGGCCGCACGTCTGCTCGATGGCGCTGTAGCAGAAGAAGGCGACCATGACCTCCTTGGCCCCGGGGATGCGCACGACCTCGCGCAGGGAGAGGGGGCGGTCCTCCTCCCGGTCGCCGGAGGCGCCCTCCGGGGCCTCGCCGGCCTCGGCCTCGGCCGCGGACCCGTCGCGCCCGCGCCACAGCGGCAGCGTGAGCATGAGGGTCGCGGCGAGCGCCACCTGCAGGACGCCGATGGCGCGGTAGCCCGCGGGCCAGCCCAGCCCGCCGGTGAGCGCCCACCCCATGACGTAGGGGCCCGCCGCCGCGCCGACGCCCCACATGCAGTGGAGCCAGCTCATGTGCCGGCTCTCGTAGTGGAGGGCGACGTAGTTGTTGAGCGAGGCGTCGACGCTGCCCGCCCCCAGGCCGTACGGGACCGCCCACAGGCACAGCTCGACGTAGGAGCGGCTGAGGGAGAAGCCGAGCAGCGCCACGGCGGTCGTCGCGACGCTGAACGCCGTGACGCGCCCCGTGCCGAACCTCCTGGTGAGCCGGTCGCTCTGCAGGCTCGAGACGACCGTGCCGAAGGCGATGATCATCGAGACGCCGCCGGCGAACGAGACCGGGACCCCGAGCTCGGGATACATCGAGGGCCAGGCGGAGCCGAGGAGCGAGTCCGGCAGGCCGAGGCTCACGAAGGCAAGGTAGATGATCGCGAGCAGCAGGTTGGTCATGACGCACCCTCCCCCGTGCGGCACGGAAAGGGGCCGCCGGGCGCCAGCGCCCGACGGCCCCCTCATGCTCTGGAGCCAGCTACCAGACTCGAACTGGTGACCCCCGCTTTACGAGAGCGGTGCTCTACCAACTGAGCTAAGCTGGCGTTCGCGCGCGCCGAGCGCCCGCGGGGAACAATCATACCCGCAGGGCGTGCCTTCCGGCAACCCCTAGGCCACGAGCGAGTAGATGTCGATCTCCGCGGTGGACAGCATCGTGTTCACGTAGTCGGTCCAGGCCTGCGACGAGGTCCCGCTCTCCTCCGAGTACTGCGCGTAGGCCACGTAGTAGGCCGTTGCGGCCTGGTTGTAGGTCGCCGAGGTCGAGCTGAACTCCATGTCGCCCATCAGCTCGTAGTACGGCCCGTCGGTCCTGGCCCAGGTCTCGCCTTCGGCGTCCCACTCGTCGCCAAGCAGCCCGACGACGTAGGCGCCGTACTCAGCCGTCGCCACGTCCTCCTCGCCCTCGGCGCAGGCCGCGGGCTGGGCGGGCGGGTCCCCCGCCTCGTCGTCGCCGACGACCTGCTCGCGCAGCTTGTAGACGGCCGCGGACTCGCCGACGACGCGGCGCGCGGACTCCTCGTCGAGGCCCCACTGGGCCGCGATCTGCGCGTAGTCGCTCGTGCCGAGCATGGACTCGGCGAAGGCGTCGACCTCCTCGTCGGAGACCTCGATGCCCTCGTCGGCGACGACCTCGTTGAGGATCTCGTTGCGGGCGTAGGCGAGCACGTCGTCGGCCGACGGCATCGCGTAGGTGCCGTCCTCCGCCTCGGCGGTCTCCAGGCTCGTGTTCGCCTCGATGACGTCGCGCGCCGTCACCTCGACGGTGCGTCCGTCGTAGGTGTAGGTGGCGACCACGGTGTCGAGCTCGCCCTCCTCGAGGGAGGTGACGCCGCTCACCGCGCCCGAGCCGCCGAGGCCGGCGAGCACGAAGCGCCCGAACAGCGCGCCGAGCACCAGGCACGCGACCGCGACGCCCGCCATGAGCGCCACGGGGACGCGCCGGCCCGAGCCCGCCGCCCCCCTCCCGGGGGTCCTGCCGTCGTCACGTGCGTGTCGTGCCATGGTCCCGCCTTCCGTGTGGGCCGGCTCCCCCGCCGGCTACTTCGCCTTGGCCTCGAGGACCTCGAAGATCTCCGCCGAGCAGGTCTTGATGTAGCCGTGGCCGCTCGTCGCGTCGAAGCGGATGCGCTCGGCGAGCGCCTCGCGGCTGGCCTTCGAGATCCTGCCGTGCGCGAACGTGAGCATGTGGCTCAGCATGTCGCGGTACTCGGAGTCCCCGTGGAAGCACTGGATGGCCTCGTCGAGCAGCGGCCACACCTCGTCGGAGCGCTTCTGCGAGGTGGCCCCGTAGCAGGACAGGAAGCGGAAGGCCGCGAGGCGCACCGTCGCGGAGGCCTCGTCGAAGAGCGCGGCCTCGGCGCCCTCGTAGGCCTTCGCGAGCTTGCGCGCGTTGGAGCGGGCGAGCTCGGAGAGGGCGTTGAGCACCTCCCAGCGCGTCTGGGCCTCGGGGCGGTACAGGGCGTCGATGAGCGCCGGGATGGCGTCGACGAGCTGGGAGGGGTCCTCGCGCGCCACGCTCGCGAGCTCGTGGGAGGCCTCCTGGCGCATCCTGCGGTTCGCGCCCGCCAGGTCATCCAGCAGCTCGGGCACCGGCCTGGTCGCGGTCGCGCCCTCGCGGGCACCCGCCTCGGCGGCCTCCGCGGGATCCGCGGCGGCGGTCTTCTTCTTCGTCGTCATGCTGCCCCCTCCCGAGCTACTCGCAGAACCCGTCGACCATGACGGTCCCGGAGCGCTCGTCGTCGTGAACCTTGATCAGCCCGAGCTCGGCGGCCTCCTCGAGCAGGGCCGTGAACGAGCGGTACCCGTAGGTGCGCTCGGAGAACTGCGGGCGCTTGCGCCGCATCGTGTCCTTGACCAGCGACGCCTGCGCCGCGGGCCCGCCCTCGCGCTGCAGGGCGTCCACCGTCTCCAGCAGGAGCTGGTAGCAGGCGTGCTTCTCCTTGGGGACCTTCGCCACGAAGTCGGGGATGCCCGCCCCGTTGGCGATGTCCTCGTAGAAGATGAACTCGTCGCAGCAGTCCGCGAGCAGCGGGGAGGTCGCCTCCTGCATGCCCACGCCGATCACGCGGCGCCCGAACTCCTTGAGCTTGGAGACGAGCGGCGAGAAGTCGGAGTCGCCCGACAGGATCGCGAAGGTGTCGATGTGGTCCTTCGTCAGGCACATCTCCACGGCGTCGACCGACAGGCGGATGTCGGCCGAGTTCTTGCCGGTGTAGGCGCGGTCGGGGATCTCGATGAGCTCGATGCCCAGCTCGTGCAGGGGCGTGATCGCGTTGGGGAAGCGCTGCCAGTCGCAGTAGGCGCGCTTGGCCACGATGCGGCCCTTGTCGACCAGGCGCTCGAGGATGCGCTGCACGTCGGGCGCGGGCCCGGGGTTCTGCCTGCCGTTGCGGCGGCGCTTGCCCGTGCCCAGCGCCAGGTTCTCGTAGTCGATCAGGACGGCCATCGAGCTCTGGCCGCCGACGCGCATGTCCGTGATGCCCACGCCTACCCCTCGTGATGGTGGTGGCAGCAGCCCTCACCGTGGTCGTGGTCGTGCCCGCAGTGGCACTCGTGCTCGTCCTCCTCCTCGAGGTGGTCGAGGACCGACCAGTCGAGCCCAGCCGCGGCGCCCTCTTCCTCCTCGGAGTACAGCAGCTCGATGGCCTGGGTGCCCAGGCGGGAGCCGCCCACCTGGCAGAGCAGGTCGTAGAGGGTGTAGGCCGTCTCGGCGCCCGGCAGGGTGAGCTCCTGGTCATCGGCCTCGGCGAGCGCCAGGCCCAGGTCCTTGCGCAGGTGCTCGACGAGGAAGCCCGGGGCCCAGTCGCCGGCGGCGGCCCTGGGCCCGAGGTCGGTCAGGGCGCGCGACGAGCCCATCCCGCTGCCGACCATCTCGAGCATCTGGCCCTTGTCCAGCCCGCACACCTCGGCGAAGGTGAGGGCGTCGGCCATGCCCACCATGCAGGAGGCGAGGCTGATCTGGTTGCAGAGCTTGGCCGTCTGGCCGGCGCCGGCGCGCCCGAAGTAGCAGACCTTCGAGGAGAAGGTCTCGAGCACCGGCAGGACGGGCGCGGCGTAGGCCTCGTCGGCACCCAGGATCAGCGTGAGGGTGCCCGCGACGGCGCCGGCCTCGCCGCCCGTGACCGGGCAGTCGAAGGCGTGCTTGTCCTCGACCTCGGCCGCGTCGTGCAGCTCGCGCGCGAGCGTGGGCGAGGAGGTGGTGAGGTCGACCAGGTAGGCGCCCTTCCTCGCGGCGGCGAGGATGCCGTTCTCGCCCAGGTAGACGTCCTCGACGTCGGAGGGGTAGCCCACCATCGTGAGGACGAGGTCGGCGCCCTCGGCCGCCTCGGCGGGGGTGGTCGCCAGGCGCGCTCCGCGCTCGACGAGCGGGGCGCACTTGGAGGCGGTGCGGTTGTAGACGGCGACCTCGTAGCCGGCGTCCAGGATGTGCCCCGCGATGGGGGCGCCCATGATCCCGGTGCCGACGAAGCCGACCTTCTTGACGACGTTGTCCATCGGTTCCTTCTCCTTCGTTCTCATGCCCAGGCTCCGCCCCCGGACGGGGGCGGAGCCTGGGCGGGTTCTCGTGCCTACCTCTCCTGCCTGCCGGAGCGCACGCGGCGCGCGAGGCGGTCGGTGAGCGAGAGCTGCTCGCGGCGGTCGTCGCCCCAGAACACGAGCGCGACCATGCCCGGGCCCACGTGCCCGCCGATCACCGGCGAGACGGAGCTGCGGATGATGAGCAGGTCCTGGCAGCCGGGCTCCTTGCGGATCGCGGCCTCGAGCCAGTCGCCGTCCTTCTCCGCGTCGGCCGTCACGATGCCCAGCGGCAGGGAGGCGTCGTGGGCGTAGTGCTCCTTGAACTCGTTGAGAATCGCGCGCAGGGCCTTCTTGCGGCCGCGGCACATCCCCTTGAGGGTGAGCGAGCCGTTCAGGTCGTAGCTGAGCTCCGGCTTCACGTCGAGCTTGCCGCCCACCTGCGCGGCGATCGGCGGGATGCGCCCGCCGGCGGCGAGGGCGTCGAAGTTGTCGAGCGTGAAGAAGCCCGGCAGGAAGTAGCGGGCGTCCTTGGCCCAGGCGCAGAGCTCCTCGGCCGTGAAGCCGTTGCCGGCGAGGTGCACCGTCTCGATGGCCAGCAGCTCGGCGGCCGCCGAGGGGCACAGGTTGTCGAGCACGTAGAGCTCGAAGCCCGGGTGCCTGTCGCGCACGACCTCGGCCGCCTGCTCGGCGGCGTAGATGCTCGAGGACAGCCCGCCCGTGAAGCCGAGGTAGAGCGTCGGGGTGCCGTCCTTGGCGGCGCGCTCGAAGACCTCCTCGTAGCGCCCGGGGGGCACCGCGCTCGTCTGCACGGTCATGCCCTCGCGCATCAGGCCGTAGAACTCCTGCGGCGTCATGGACTGCCAGAGGTCGTCGTAGTGGGCCTCCCCGCCGATGATGTAGGGGAAGCTGATGATCTCCACGCCCAGGGCGCGTGCCACGCTCGGCTCGAAGTCGCCGCACGAGTCCACGATGATGTGGACGTTGCTGCGCGCGCGGTACGCCTTCGGGATCGCCGGATGGTCGCCGATGCTAGTCATCCATCTCCTCGATCTTGGGCTTGATGATGCCGTAGCCGCCGTTCTCGCGACGGTAGATGACGTTGACGAGGCCGGTGGCGGCGTTCTCGAACACGTAGAAGTCGTGGCCGAGCAGGTCCGTCTGGACGAGCGCCTCCTCCTCGGTCATCGGGGTGAGCTCGATGAGCTTCTCGCGCACGAGCTCCTCGTCGTCGTCCTCGTCGCCCTCGATGAGCCCGCCGAGGTCCTCGGCGGCGCTGGCGGCCGCCTGGGCGGCCTCGGCCTCGGCGGCGGCGCGGCCGCGGCGCTGGCGGCGGTCGATGACCTTCGTCTTGTACTTGCGCAGTTGGCGGCTCACCTTGTCGGCAGCCTCGTCGATGGCTGCGTTCATGTTGGCGTCGGAGGTGACCACGCGCACGACGGAGTCGCGCACGAACACGGTGACCTCGACGTACTTGCGGTCGGGGTTGGAGGGGTTCTTGTCCACCCGCAGCACCACGTCGCAGGTCATGGGCTGGACGTCGAACACCTTGAGCGCGTTTCCGATCTTCTCCTCGACGTAGCCCCTCAGGGAGTCGTTGAGCGCGACCTTGCGTCCAGAGACCTTGATGTCCACTTTGCCTCCCATCAACGCACCGTTAGGACGCGGGGCGCCCGGACGTGCGGACGCCCTCGCTACAAGGTGTACCCGATTCCGGGGCGCGCCCCGCCCGGGGGCGCCGCGCAATCGCCGAACCCGCGCGCCTAGGCCGCGGGCTGCTCCTCGCCCTCGGCCGCCTCGTCGGCCGGGTTCTCCTCGGCGGCCTCGCCGACGTCGGAGAGCTGGTCCTCGCTCGTGAGCGGCAGCATGTCGCCGACCCAGCGGGAGCGCAGCAGGTCGAGGACGCCGTTGGAGGTGAGGGCGTCGAGCGAGGTCTGGACGGCGGACTGGAGCTCGGCGTTGTCGCCCGCGACGCCGACGCCGACGGCCACCGGCGCGTCGAGCGTGCCGGCGACGCAGACGTCGTCGTACTGGGCCGCCAGGTAGCCGCCCGCGTAGGCCTCGCACAGCACGTAGTCGACCGAGCCGGAGTTGAGGGCGTCGAAGGCCTCGTTGAGGTTGGGGAAGTCGCGCTGCGTCATGACCACGTCGGTGGCCTCGAGCGCCTGCTCGGAGGCGGAGGCGGACTGCAGGCCGACCGTCATCGAGGTGAGCTCGTTGGCAGAGGCGGGCCTGGTCTCGCCCTTCTGGAAGAAGGTGACGGCGTGCTCGGCGTAGCTGCCGACCACCGTCAGGTCGCCGGCGGAGCCGGTGCTCACGCCCATGACGACGTCGCAGTCCTCGACCTTCGCGTCGTCGACGCCGTCGAGGGTCACGAAGCGGACCTCGAGGCCCATCTCGTCGGCGAGCGCGGAGGCCACGTCGACGTCGAGCCCGGAGACGGAGCCGTCGTCGCCCACGATCACGAACGGGGCGTTCTGGGAGGCGTCGATGCCCACGGTGAGGAAGCCGTCCTCCACGATGGTGGGGCTGGAGAGCTGCGCGGAGCGGTCCTCGTCCCGCGCCCGCTCCGCCTCCTCCACGCTCGGCGTCCCGGCGCCGAGGAAGCTGCAGCCCGTCGTGAGCGCGACCAGCGCGAGGGCCGCGAGAAGGCCGGTGAGTGCGCGCGCGAGGCGCCGTGCCTGAGTGAGCATTGATTCATCCCCCTGTCGTGCCGAACCGACGTCCCCTGCCAGCTGACCTGGTCTTTGACCCCACACTCGCGCACCGGGGCTCTCGCTCGGGACGCCGCGGCGCCCCTCACTACCCGCCCTCTCGCCCGCGGGACCCCATGTCCCATGCCTGTACGGGCGGTGCGACTTACTCCTAGGACGAGCCATGATCGCCGGGCCACGCGTGGACCGGCTTACGTGGGTCCCTTCGTCCTCGTCTGACATGGACTGGGGCGGCTGGCGCCCGCAACCACAGACCTGGCGGAGACGGAGCCGATTATACCAAGGACGCCTGGTCCCGCCCGTGACCCGGCTCCCCTCACCACACCCTCGCCATCGCGCAGCCCACGACCTCGGCGGCCCCGCGCCCGCGCAGCACCTCGGCGCAGGCCCGCATGGACGCCCCGGTCGTCACCACGTCGTCGGCGAGCAGCAGCCGCAGCCCTGAGACGTCCTCGAGCGCCCGGACCGTCCCCGCGAGGTTCGCGCTCCGGCCCTCCCTGCCGAGCGCGCGCTGGTCCGCCGCCGGGCCGCGTGCCAGGACGTCGGCGACGGGCAGGCCCAGCATGCGGGCCAGGGGACGCGCCACGAGCTCCATGTGGTCGAAGCCGCGCCGCACGTAGGCGACGGCGGTCGCCGGCACGAAGCACACCCCGTCGCAGCCCTCGGCGCAGCCCGCCTCGTCGAGGGCCGTGGCGATCGCGGCGGCCATGACCGGGGCGAGCCTGAGCTCGTGCTCGTCCTTGAGCAGGGACGGGACGCGGCGGCCGACGCCCTCGAAGGAGCAGGCGCACACCACGCGCATCCCCCAGTCGCGCTCGCAGGCCGTGCAGGTGAGCCAGCCGAAGGGCGCGCCGCACACCGGGCACGCCCAGCGCTGGGCGACCCACGGCATCCGCTCCCGGCAGGCCGCGCACAGCAGCTCGCCGGGCTCGTCGCAGCCCACGCACCGCGTCGGCCACATCGCCTCGCGCAGCGCCTCGAGCGCGCGCCGGGCGGCCCCGTCCGCGAGCATGCCGGCCTCCCCTCCCCGTCCCGTGGGCGGGTGATACCCGGGGAGGCGCCCGGCGAGGCGCGCAGCGCGCTCCGGAGGGGCCGTACGGGGCTTCGGGATCCGGTCAGGCCCGGTCGGGGGGATGCGGCGCCCGGCTAGCGGAGCGGGAACAGGCGGTTCGCGTTCTCCCACAGCGCGCGGTAGGTCGCCTCGGCGGGCTCGCCGAGAACCTCCTCGCGCACGGACGCCACGCAGGCGACGCTCCAGGCGACCATGGCGGGCTCGCAGCCGAGGCCGCGCAGCGGCTCGGGCGCCATGTAGGGCGAGTCCGTCTCGGAGAGCAGCAGCCCCGCCGGGCAGGCGGCGGCCGCCTCGCGGATGTCGTCGGAGCGCTTGAAGGTGGCCGCCCCGCCGAAGGCGACGTGGCAGCCCGCCTCGACGAAGGGCGCGAGCACCTCAGGGCCGCAGGTGAAGCAGTGCAGGTCGCAGCCGGCCTCGGGGACGCCCTCCTCCTCGAGCACGCGGAGCGCGAGCTCGTGGGCGCGGGCGTCCGGGTCGTCGGCGGCGTCGCGCACGTGGAGCTGGACGGGCAGGCCCCTCTCGCGGGCGACGCGCAGCTGGGCGCGGAAGGCGCGCAGCTGGACCTCGGGGTCCACGTCGTTGTGGGGACCGAGGTCCAGGCCGAACTCGCCCACGCCGACGCAGCGCGGGTCGTCGAGCAGGACGTCGAGGGAGCGGCGCATCTCCCCGTCGTCCATGCAGGCGGCGTCGTAGGGGTGGAAGCCCGCGACGATGCGGACGTCCTCGGGGAGCCCCAGGCTCGGCGTCGCGCCGCCGACCTCGGGAGGGCGCGCGCCCTCCGCCGCGGCCGCGTCCAGCAGGCGACGCGCCTCCTCCTGCCAGCGGGAGAGGTCGTCGAGGGCGCGGCGGGCGAGGCGACCCTCGTGCTCGGCGGGGCTCATCGGCACCACGAGCAGCGCGACGCCGGCGAGGGCCGCCCGCGCGACGCAGGCGGCCGGGTCCGGGTCCATGTCGACGAAGAGGTGGCCGTGGGTGTCCGCGAGGGGAGCGAGGGGGAGGGGCGCCTCGCGCACCCTCCCCCGCTTGTCGTGGAACAGGCGGCCGTCGGCCGCAATCACGCTACAGCAGCCCGATGGCGGCAAGCACGATCGAGACGACCAGGATGCCCAGGGTGATCCACTGCATCTGCTGGGTAACCCGCGACAGCAGGAAGTAGATGAGGAAGATCAGCAGCAGCGGCAGCAGACCGGGGACGATCGAGTCGAGCGTCGCCTGCGCCTCCTCGTTGGCGAGCGAGAGGGACACGTAGGTGCTGCCCAGCGCGCCCATCATCATCATGCCGATCATCGACGCGCACTCGATGAGGCGGTCGATCATGCCGGAGGCGAACAGGTTGCCGAGGGCCGCGCGGCCCAGGCGGTAGCCGAGGTTCGTGAAGAACAGGCCCTCGACGATGGTGAACAGCGGGAAGCCCAGGAAGAACGGGATGGCGCCCATGGGGTTGCCCTCCATGGCCCAGGGCAGGCCGATGCCGATCAGCATGTACTGGATGATGGCCCAGTCGATGGTGTCGCCGACGCCGGCGAAGGGCCCCATGAAGCCGACCTTGAAGCCGTTGATGGAGGCAGTGGCCTCCTCGTGGCTCATCGCGCGGGTGATTGCCTGCTCCTCCTCCATGGCGAGCGCGACGCCCAGGACCGAGGAGCCCCAGATGCCCTCGCTGTTGAAGTACATGAGCTCGCGGTGCAGCGCGGTGGCGAGCTCCTCCTTGTTCTCCTCGCCCGGGTACATCTTCTTGAGGGCGGGGGCCATGGAGGCGCACACCGCGATGGCCTGCATACGCTGGTAGTTGTGCGAGACCTCGCAGAGGAACCACCAACGCATGAAGAACTTGTTCACGTCGCCGTTGGACAGGATGCGCGCGTTCTCGGCGGACTCGGACTCCTCGTCCTCCTCGTCGTCATCCCAGTCGTCAGAGTCGCCCTTGACCTGCTCGACCACGTCCATGCGGAAGAAGGTCACGAACAGGCAGACGCAGATCGCGAAGATGGCGCAGGCCATCGTCGAGAGCGCGCCGTACTGGACCATGAAGTAGCCGATCAGGAACAGCGGGATGTACTTCGCCTGGCCGATGACCATGATCGTCAGACCGAAGCCCAGGGCCGGCAGCATGCCGCCCGTGACCTCGAGGCCGTGCGACAGCCACGCGGGGATCGCGTCGAGGACGGCGGTGACGAAGTCGTTGCCGAGGTAGATCGAGATGAAGATGAGCGGCCAGGTGAGCAGGGCCTTGCAGAGCACGGGGTACACGAAGGCGCAGCGGAAGACGCCCGCGGTGTCCGCGCGGCCGGCGTGGCGCTCGGCCGGCTCGACGAAGAGGCCGTCGATCAGGTACTTGACGATCGAGAGCATGGAGAACAGGAGGCTGAGCGGCACCGCGAGGGCCATGGCCGTGTTCGTGTCCATGCCGGTGATCAGCGCGATGGGGATGACGATGGTGCCCGCGGCGCCCTTGTCGGCGGGAAGGTTGCCGCCCGCGGCGAGCTGGCCCATGTAGATGGCCTGGATGTAGGCACCCAGAATCATGGCGCCCTCCATGTCGCCCAGGAAGATTCCGTAGATGAGGGCCATGACGATCGGGTCGCCCCAGATACCGCCTGCCGTATAGCCGGGATACCCGACTCCGTAGTTGATCGTGTACCATGTGGCGCCCACGATCGCTGCCGTCAGCAACATGTCGTCCTCCCAACGATCTCTGCCTTCGGATGCATGCGGCATCCATCCTCGCACGAGACGGCGCCGAGGTCGCCGTGAATCTCCATGCAATATCCAAATCGGTTACATGCGGCGGGCATGCGGCCCGGACGCGCCGACGCGGACACGGCGCCCCCTAGAGGATCCCGAGCAGCGAGAGCACGATCGAGACGACCAGGACGCCCAGGGTGATCCACTGCACCTTCTGCGTGACGCTCCGCATGACGAGGAACACCGCGAGAATCAGCAGCAGCGGCAGCAGGCCCGGGACGATCGAGTCGAGCGTCGCCTGCGCCTCCTCGTTGGCGAGCGTCAGCGAGACGTACGAGGACCCGAGCGCGCCCATCATCATGCCGATCATCGAGGCGCACTCGATGAGGCGGTCGATCGCGCCGGATGCGAAGAGGCTCCCGAGCGCGGCGCGGCCCAGGCGGTAGCCGAGGTTCGTGAAGAACAGGCCCTCGAGCACGGTGATGAGCGGGAAGACGAGCAGGAAGGGCAGGACGCCGAGGGGGTTGCCCTCCATGGCCCAGGGCAGGCCGATGCCGATCAGCAGGTAGAACATGATCGACCAGTCGATCGTGTCGCCGACGCCGGCGAAGGGCCCCATGAAGCCGACCTTGAGGCCGTTGATCGAGGCCGTGGCGTCCTCCTCGCTCATCGCGCGCGTCGTGGCCTGCTCCTCCTCCATGGCCAGCGCCACGCCCAGCACCGAGGAGCCCCAGATGCCCTCGCTGTTGAAGTACATGAGCTCGCGGTTGAGCGCACTCGCCAGCGCCTCCCGGTTCTCCTCGCCCGGGTAGAGCTTCTCGAGGGCCGGCGCCATCGCGGAGGCCAGGGCCAGCGCCTGCATCTTCTGGTAGTTGTGTGACAGCTCGCAGAGGAACCACCAGCGCAGGAAGAAGCGGTTCACGTCGCCGGCGGCGAGGACGCGGGCGGGACGCTCCGCCTCGTCCTCCTCCACGTCGAAGTCGTCGTCGCCCGCGACCTGCTCGACGACGTCCATGCGGAAGAAGGTGACGAACAGGCACGTGCAGATCGCGAAGATGGCGCAGGCCATCGTCGAGAGGCCGCCGTACTGCACCATGAAGTAGCCGATGAGGAACAGCGGGATGAACTTCGTCTGCCCGATGATGAGGATCGTCAGCCCGAAGCCAAGCGCCGGCAGCATGCCGCCCGCCACCTCGAGGCCATGGGAGAGCCAGGCGGGGATCGTCTCGAGGATGACGTTGACGAAGTCGACGCCGAAGTAGACGGCGCAGAACACGATCGGCCAGGTGAGAACCGCCTTGCAGAGCACGGGATACACGCAGGCGCAGCGCCACAGCCGTCTCGTGTCGCACGCGTCGCACGCCCGCTCGGCGGGGTTGCAGAACAGGCCGTCGATCAGGTACTTCACGATCGAGAGCATGGAGAACAGCAGGCCGATGGGCACCGCGAGCGCCATGGCGGTGTTGGTGTCCATGCCGGTGAGCAGCGCGATGGGGATCGCGATCGCCGAGGCGGCGCCGGGGTCCGCCGGGACGTTGCCGCCCGGGTTGATGAGGCCGAGGTAGAGGGACTCGATGTAGGCGCCGAGGATGACGGCGCCCTCCATGTCGCCGAGGAACAGGCCGTAGACGAGGCCCATCACGAGCGGCTCGCCCCACGCGCCCCCGATCGTGTAGAACGGGTAGCCCACCCCGTACGTGATCGTGTACCAGGTGGCACCGACGATTGCGGCAGTCAGAGTCATCGAAACCTCCCAACCCTCGTCGAACGGATGCGGAGCGCAGGGACCTCGCCGTGAGAGGGAGGCTGTGCGCCTCGCCCGCATCGTCGCCCGGGGAGGCGGGAGGCCCGCGGGGGAGTTCCGCCGGCGGTCGGGAACGGGCATCGAGCGCCCGGCGGGCGCCTACAGCCTGGCCGCGAGCCGGACGAAGTCGGCGGGCTCGAGCGCCTCGGCGCGCGTGCGCGGGTCGATGCCGCACGCGGCGAGGGCGGCGTCGAGGGCGGCGGCGTCGTAGCCGGAGGCCCGCATGGAGTTGCGGATCGTCTTGCGACGCTGCGCGAAGGCGGCGTCGACGGCGGCGCGGCAGCGCGCGAGCTCGTCCTCGCCCAGGACGCGGCCCGTCTCCGGGTCCCGCATGGGGCGGCGCTCGATGCGCACGACCGCCGAGTCCACGTGCGGGGCGGGCATGAAGTTGTTCGGGGAGACCTCGAAGCGGCCGGTCACCTCGCCCACCAGGGCGAGCTTGGCCGTGTAGGCCCCGTAGGCCTTGGTGCCGGGGCGGGCGGCCATGCGGTCGGCGACCTCGGCCTGGACCATCACCACGGCCCGCCGCACCGAGGGGACGGAGGCGAGCACGCCGAGCACGAGGGTGGCCGCGACCTGGTAGGGCAGGTTGGAGACGAACGCCGTTGGCTCGGGGGCCACGCCCTCCGGCACCACGCCGGCGAGCGCCTCGCGGACGCGCTCCGGCGGGACCCTCGTCGCGTCGCCCTCCACGAGCGCCATGCGGCCCAGCCCCTGGCAGGTCGCGGCGAGCACGGGCGGCAGCTCGCGGTCGGCCTCGATCGCGACGAGGGCGGCGACGCGCGACAGCAGCGCGCAGGTGAGCGTCCCGATGCCGGGACCCACCTCCAGGACCACGTCGTCGGGGGCGAGCTCGGCCAGCCCGAGGATGCGGCCGATCACCGCATCGGATACCAGGAAGTTCTGGCCGAGGCGGTGCTTGGTCGCGAGCCCGAACGCCTCGAGCACCTCGCGGGTCGCGGCGGGCGTCGCGAGCCTGGAGTGGGTCGCCATGCGCCGCCTACTGCCCCAGGCGCGGGAAGAGCGGGTCCCCCTTGGCCACGGGGACGCCCTGGGCGAGCCGACCCCAGGCGCACGCGGCGGCGAGGTCGTCGCAGCCGGCCTCCCCCTCCATGGACATGCGGCGCCACACCTCGGCCGACGTCTCCGGCATCACCGGCTCGAACAGGTGCGCCGCGACGCGGATGGCCTCGAGCAGGGTGCCGATCACGAAGGCGAGCTCGTCGGCCTTGGCGGGGTCCTTCGCGAGCGACCAGGGCTCGGAGTCCTCGATGAAGTGGTTCGCGGCGTGCACGAGCTCGAGGACCTCGCCGAGGCCTCCCTGGTAGTCGAAGACCTCCATCCTCTCCGCGTAGCGCGCGCAGATACCCTTCGCCGCGGAGCGGACCGCGCTCTCGCGCGCCTCCCAGCCGTCGGGCAGCTCCGGGGTCCTGCCGTCGAAGTACTTGGCGCTCATGTTGAGGGTGCGGCTCACCAGGTTGCCCCACGAGTTCGCGAGGTCCGTGTTGTAGACCTGCTCCATGCGGGCGAAGCTGATCGCGGAGTCCTGGCCGTGCGCGACGTCGCGCATGAAGTAGTAGCGGTAGCCCTCGACGCCGAGCAGGTCGAGAACCTCGCGCGGCGCGATCGCGTTGCCGCGGGACTTGCTCATCTTCTCGCCCTGGCCCGTCTCCTCGTTGCGCACCATGAGGAAGCCGTGGCTGAAGACGCCGGTGGGCACCTCGATGCCGGCTGCCATGAGCATGGCCGGCCAGATCACGCAGTGGAAGCGGATGATGTCCTTGCCCACGATGTGCTGGGCCGGCCAGCGGCGCGCCACCTCGCGGGCCGCCTCGTCGCCGTCGGCGCCGTAGCCGATCGCGGTGAGGTAGTTGATCAGCGCGTCGAACCACACGTAGGCCACGTGGTCGGGGTCGAAGGGCAGCGGCACGCCCCAGTCGAAGCTCGTGCGCGACACGGAGAGGTCGCGCAGCCCGCCCTCGACGAAGGAGACGACCTCGTTGCGACGGATCTCCGGCTCGACGAAGTGCGGGTTCTCGCGGTAGAGCTCGAGCAGGGGCTCCTGGAACTCGGAGAGCTTGAAGAACCAGCTGTCCTCCTGGACGCGCTCGAGCGGGCGCCCGCAGTCCGGGCACAGGTGCTGGCCCTGGGTGCCGCGCTCCTCGTCGGCGTGGCGGACCTGGGTGTCGGTGAAGTAGGTCTCCTCGGGGATGCAGTACCAGCCGTCGTAGGAGCCCTTGTACAGGTAGCCGTTGTCCTTGACGACCTGGAACAGGCGCTGGACGGCGCGCGTCTGGCGGTCCTCGGTGGTGCGGATGAAGTCGTCGTTGGAGACCTCGAGCTCCTCCCAGAGGTCGCGGAAGGCGGGCACGAGGCTGTCGCACCAGGCCTGCGGCGTCATGTCGTGCTCGGCCGCCGCCTGCGCCACCTTCTCGCCGTGCTCGTCGAGGCCGGTGAGGAACTTCACGTCGTAGCCCATCGCGCGGCGGAAGCGGGCCTGGACGTCGGCCAGGATCGTGCAGTAGGCCGTTCCCAGGTGCGGGGCCGCGTTGACGTAGTAGATGGGGGTGGTGACGTAGTAGCTGGGCTTCTCCTGCCCGCTGGCGGTGGCTTCGCTCATGCGCTCTCCTCCTGATGACGAAGGCTGCGCGCCGGGCGGCGCGCAAGGGCCATTCTAGCCTACGGGCGACCCGGGCCGCCCTCGCCCTCGTCCCCCGCCGCGCGGACCACGAGGTCGTAGACGTCGCGACGGGAGAGCCCGCGCTCGCGGGCGAGGCGCCGCGCGAGCCTCGAGGGGGCCTCGCCGGCCGCGAGGCCGCGGGCGACGGCGTCCTCCAGCGGCTCCTCCTCCCCCGCGCGGGCGAGCTCGGCGAGCTCGCCGGGGGCGGGCTGCTCGACGACGACCACGCACTCCCCCTGGACGCGCTCGCGGGACGCGACCTCGCGCGCGACCTCCTCGGCCGTCCCGCGGACGACCTCCTCGTGGACCTTCGTGAGCTCGCGGCACAGCGCGCCGCGCCGGCCCGGGACGAGCGCGGCGACCGCGGCGAGGGTGCGCGCCGCCCGGTGCGGGCTCTCGTAGGCGACGAGCGCCGCGGGCACGCGGAGCAGCTCGCGCAGCTGGGAGTCGAGCGCCGCCGGGCGGCGCTCGAGGAAGCCGCAGAACAGGAACCTGTCACAGCGCAGGCCCGCGGCGGCGACCGCGCAGGTCACGGCGGAGGGGCCGGGCAGGACCTCGACGGGCAGGCCGGCGTCGAGCACGGCGTCGACGAGGCGCTGGCCGGGGTCCGACACGCACGGCATCCCGGCGTCCGAGGCGAAGGCGACGCGCTCGCCGGAGCGCAGGCGCCCCAGCACCTCGGGGACGCGGCGCGCCAGCACGTTCTCGTCGGCGCGCTCGAGCGGGGCCTCGATGCCGAAGCGGGCGAGCAGGCGACCGGTGACGCGCGTGTCCTCCGCCAAGACGACGTCGGCCGAGCGCAGCGCGTCGAGGCTGCGCGGCGAGGCGTCGGAGAGGTTGCCGATGGGGGTGCCGACGACGAGGAGGGCCCCCGTCCCGGCCTCCGCTGCGTCCATGGGGTCCTCCTAGCTCAGCATGTCGCGGTCGAAGCTCGAGAGCGCGACGCGGGCGTCCCAGAAGGGGTCGCGCCAGGAGGTCTTCCAGGTGCGGAAGAACCACGCGGGCGCGCCCTCGAAGGCGTCGATCTGGGCGGAGACGTACACGCGCGTGAACGCGAGCTGGCCCTCCGGGGTGAGGGTGGAGCCGCCCATGGGCATCGCCGCGGACCACTCCCCCACCATCACCGGCAGACGGCTCGCGCGGGCGCGCTCGAGCGTGCGGCGGCTGAGCGAGGCCAGGTAGCGCCCGCCCGTCGGTCCCACGCCGGGAAGCTCGTCGGTGTGGTGGTAGAGGTGGACGTCGAGCCACACGTTCTCGTAGCGCGCGTGCCCCATGAAGCCGCGCCAGGCGTCGAGCCGGCCCGAGGCCGCCAGCACGAGCGTGGGCTGGGCCCCGGCGATCTCGCGGACGACGTCGTGGGCCTCGCGGTAGTAGTTGCGCAGGAAGGACGCGTCGCTGCCCGCGGTCCAGCGCGGCGGGAACCCGGAGAGGCGACGCAGCAGGATCCGGTCGAGCGGCTCGATGCCGAGCAGCGCGGTCCTGCCGCCCCAGCGCTCGGCGACGGTGCCCACCACCTCGAGGGCGAGGCGGCGCAGGTCCGGGCTGTCCTCCACGACGAGGCTCAGGCCGTCCGGCGTGTGCGAGCAGCCCGGCAGGCTCGCGAGGTCCACGACGACGGAGATGCCGTGCGCGGCGGCCCAGCCCAGGGCGCGCTCGAGGTCCTCGGCGCAGCCGGGGGGCTCCTCGCCGCCCTCGGAGAAGAGGTACCAGGGGACCTGGATGCGCACGGCGTCGAAGCCGCGCGCCTCCATGGCCGCGAAGTCCTCCTCGGTGACGAAGGTCCGGCGGTGCGGCAGGACGCGGGCCTCGTAGGCCTCCCGCCCCAGGGCGGCGAACAGCTCGCCGTCGTCGCCGGCGCCGGTGCCGGCGAACAGCTCCGGCGTCACCCACGGCTCGGGGACGAGCCAGCCGGACAGGTTCACGCCATGCAGCGCGGGGTCCACGCGATCACCTCAGACTTCCCTGATACTCGCCTGGACACCACTGTACCCCGCCGGGCGGACGGCTATCCCGAGATGACGCCCGAGCACGCGACCTCCTCGCCGACGTAGGCGACGGCGTACTGCCCCGGCGCGGGCGCGCGCACGCCGCCGGGCACCTCCGCGCGGAAGGAGTACCTCCCCGTCGGGACCACGCGGGCCGCGTGCGGCGTCCCGCGGCTGCAGACGACCAGCGTCGCGTCGAAGGCGCCGCCCTCGGGCAGGCGCGCGCCCCATGCGGCCTCGCGCGCCTCGACCCCGTCCGAGACGAGGTCCCCGTCCGATCCCACCACGAGGGCGTTGCGCGCGGCGTCCTTCGCGAGCACGTAGCGCCGCGGACCGCCGGGAAGCCCCAGGCCCCTGCGCTGGCCGACGGTGTGGCACGCGAGCCCCGCGTGCCGCCCGAGCTCGCGGCCGTCCGCGTCGAGGACGGGCCCGGGGTCGAGCGCGCCGGGCGCGCGCGAGCCCACGAAGGCCGCGTGGTCGCCGTCGGGCACGAAGCAGATGTCCTGGCTCTCCCTGCGCCCGGCGCAGGGCAGCCCGCGCTCCGCGGCGAGGGCGCGGACCTCCTCCTTCGAGAGGTCGCCGAGCGGCAGGACGAGGCGGCGCAGCTCCCGCTGGGAGGCCTGGCACAGGAAGTAGCTCTGGTCCTTGGCCGCGCAGGCGGCGCGCGAGACGACCGCCCGGCCGTCGTCGCGCACGCGGACGCGGGCGTAGTGGCCCGTGGCGACGAGGGGGCAGCCGAGGTCGTCGGCCGCGGCCAGCAGCTGGGCGAGCTTGGCGCGGCGGTTGCACGCCACGCAGGGGCTCGGCGTGAGGCCGCGGGCGTAGGCGCGCACGAAGGGCCCGACGACCAGGTCCTCGAAGTCCCCACGGCAGTCGAGCACGCGGTGCGGGACGCCCAGGGCCCCGCAGACGCGGGCGGCGGAGCGCGCGTCCGCGTCGTCCGGGCGGCTCGTCGGGGAGAGCAGCAGCGTCACCCCCATGACCTCGCGCCCCGCCTCGGCGAGCAGCAGGGCGGCGACCGACGAGTCGACCCCGCCGCTCATCCCCACCAGGACGCGCGTCAACGCCCGCCTCCCGCGTCCCCGCGGGCGCGCGCGCCCGCGCGCCCGACGAGGGCGGGGCCCACCTGCGACCACAGGACCGCGGCGAAGATGAGGACGAAGCCGGCGAGCGAGCGTCCCGTGAGCACCTCGGCGCCCACGAGGACCGAGGTGATCGCGCCGATCGGCGACTCGAGCGAGGAGAGCAGCGCGCCCTCGGCGGGGTCGACCTTCGTGAACGCGTGGTTCACGCCCGCGAAGGCGAGGGCGCTGCAGAGGACGGACAGCATCGCGACGCCGGCGACGACCTGCGGCGTGAAGTCCGCGGGCGCGGGCGCGGGCTCGAGCGCGAGGGTGGCGCCGAGCGAGAGGGCACCGCTCACGGCGAGCTCCCACACGGTCACGGCCATCGCGTCCCTGCCCGGCCCCCACTTGGCGATGCCTGCGTACATGCCCGCGTAGCAGACGGCCCCGCCCAGGGTGAGGACGTCGCCGGCGTTGAGGGGCAGCCCGCCGTCGAGGCCGACGAGGCCGAGGCCCACCATGCAGACGAGGGCGGCGGCCACGTGGTTGCGCTGCGGCCTGCCCATGCCGAGCAGCCAGGCGCAGAAGGGCACGAGCACGCAGTACGAGCTCGTGATGAACGCGTTCTTGCCCGGCGTCGTCATCGTGAGGCCCACCGTCTGCAGGGCGTAGGCCACGAAGTTCGCGACGCCCAGCAGGACGCCGTAGCGCACCGTCGCGGCGTCGAGGTTCGCGAGGAAGCGGCGGCGGAAGGCGACGAACAGGATGAGGGCGGCGGGCACGAAGCGCACGAACAGCGTGAAGTAGGTGGGCAGCACCTCGGTCACGCCCTTGAGCACGACGAAGGAGACGCCCCACACGAGCGCCGCGGCACCGATCATCGCCTTGCACGCGCCCTGCGACCCGAGCGCACCCGACAGCCTGGACATGGGACCCCCTCCCCTGACGTCGACACGAGGGCGAAGCCTAGCGCAGGGAGCCCGCGCGCCGCGCGGGAACGGGCGAGGCTAAACGCGCCGTTTACACGTAGCGGGCGACGACCTCCCCGTCGTCGAGGTCCATGACGTCGACGCGCATGCCCATGCTCCCGACGTCGTTGCCGTTCTCGGTGACGACGGCGTGCCCGTTGACCACGGCGAGGCTCGGGTTGTAGTACCCGAGGCCCTCGGCCACGACGTCGGCCTCGCCGCCCGCGGCGGGCAGGCGCAGCAGGTCCCACTCGGAGACGTCGTACTCGTCCGTCTCGTAGCTCTCGAGGTAGAGGTCGTCGCCCGACACCGCGACGAGCCGCGTCCCGTGCCCGGCCGGGGAATCGTAGAGGACCTCTGCGTCGCGTCCCGGAGCCACCGAGACGATCCGGGAGGCGCCGCCCGAGGAGTCCGCCTCGCTGAAGACGAGGGCGTCGCCGTGCAGCCCGAACGCGTAGACGGAGCACCCGTCGACCTGGTACAGGCGCTCGGCGCCGCTCCCGTCGATGTTGCGGACGTAGACGGACACGTGGCTGTCGTAGTTCGCGTCGTAGACGTACTCGGCGTAGTAGACGCGCTCCGGGGTGACGACGACGTTGCCCGGGGCGTCGTCGAGCACGCACTCCGTGCGGACGTCCGAGCCGTCGGCGGAGACGCTCACGACCTCGACGGAGCCGGACCCGCCGTCGCCCGTCAGGCTGACCGGCAGGTAGGCGCGGCCGTCGTAGGCGAAGAGCGTCCCGACGGAGGCGTAGACGTCCTCGGAGCTCTCGACCTCGTAGACGGCGACGTCCCCCTCGCCGTCCGTGCGCACGCTGCGCACCTGCGAGATCGTGTCGTAGGTGACCGGGTCGTAGAGGGAGCAGGAGTAGAACAGCACGTCGCCCGTCACGGCGATGCCGTGGACGTAGAAGGAGGGCTCCTCGAAGCCGTAGGAGGTCTCCCTCGTGGGGACCTCCACGACGACCTCGGGGGCGGAGCCGGGGCGCGCCCGCATGATCGCGAGCTCTGCGGAGCTGTAGAAGTAGTCGTAGCCGTCCTCGCCCGCGGCGACGCTGCCGTAGGAGAGCGACGCGGTGCTCGCCACCTCGCTCACGCCCATACCGCCCGGGGAGAGGACGAGGCGGAAGACGAGGAAGGCCGCGAGCGCGAGGACGGCGATGCCGCCCACGACGGCGGCCGCGACGGCGGGCGCCCTGCCGCGACGGCGTCGCGGGGCGGGCGCCTCCGGCACGGGCCGCGGCGCGGGGGCCGGGGCGGGACGCTCCTGGGGCGCCGGCTCCGGGACCTGCCCACCGCCGGACGCGGCCGCGGGCGCCGCGGGCAGCTCCGCGCCGCACGAGCGGCAGAACCGCGCCCCGTCCCTGTTGTCCGTGCCACACCTCGTGCAGAACATGCGCGCCTCCCCCGCTCGACGTCCCCGGACACGAACGATGCTAGCAGGCCGGGCGGACGCGTCGGGGCGGCGCCGGGGGGGACAGGGCGTCAGGCGCGGCGGGAGGCCTCGGCGAGCTCCGCCATGAGGTCGGGGACGGGGATGGACTGCGGGCAGCGCGACGAGCAGGCGCCGCAGCCGACGCAGTCCGCGAAGCCGGACGCCGGGGTCCCGGGCGCGGGCAGCGAGCCCGTGGCGCGCCACTCGTTGTAGGCGTCCATCACCTGGGGGACGGCGATCGCGCGCGGACAGGCCTCCGTGCAGTAGCCGCACCCGGTGCACGGGGCGGCCAGGTAGGCGTGCGAGGCCCCGCACGACTCCTCGAGGGCGGCGAGCTCGCGGGCGTCGAGCGCGCGCTCGTCGGAGAAGGCGGCGACGTTGGCGGAGACCTGTCCCGGCGTCGACATGCCCGAGAGCACGACCTTGACGTTGGGGAGGCCCTTCACCCAGCGCAGCGCCCACTCGGCCGGCTCCCAGTCGGGGTGCACCGCGCGCAGCGGGGCCTCCGCCTCGGGCCTGAGGCGGGCGAGCCTGCCGCCGCGCAGCGGCTCCATCACCACGATCGGGATCCCGCGCGCGGAGAGGACCTCGTACTCGCGGCGGGCGGTGCCGAAGTGCCAGTCGTAGTAGTTCAGCTGGATCTGGGCGAAGTCCCAGTCGCGCATCGAGGCGACCCGCTCGAGGTTGCCCGGGCTCAGGTGGCTCGAGAAGCCGAGGTGGGAGATCTGGCCGGCCCGCTGGCGGCCGAGCAGGTACTCGAGGCGCCCCCGCTCGAAGTAGCGCTCGAAGTAGGGGTCGCGCAGCGAGTGGAGCAGGTAGAAGTCGACGCGCTCGACCCCAAGGCGGGAGAGCTGGGCCTCGAACACCTTCCGCGGGTCGGGAAACCCGGGGTAGTAGTACTTCGTCGCGACCCGCCACGAGCCGCGGGGATGGCGGGCGAGCGAGGAGCCGAGGAAGCCCTCCGAGCGGCCCAGGTGGTAGAACCAGGCGGTGTCGAAGTAGCGAACCCCGCCCTCGAGGGCGAGGTCGACCATGCGGTCAGCGACCTCGCGGTCGATCGAGCGAAGCAGCCCGCGCACCGGCAGGCGCATGGCGCCCAGCCCCAGCCGCCCGACGCGCTCGCCGCACAGCTCGCGCTCGATCACCGCGACGCCCTCCGGGAGGTCTCGCGCGCGAGGTGCTCGCGGTCGTCCTCGTACACGTAGATGCTGAAGTCGCCGTCGGCCGTGCTCGGGACCTCGAGCGCCCGCCTCATGCCGAGGTGCTCGTAGGCGCGCCAGTCGCAGCCGTCGTCGGTCACGAGGCGCACGCGCGCGGCGCCGCGGTCGGCGAACCACGAGGTCCCGTAGGAGAGCAGCGCGGAGCCCACGCCCATGCCGCGGGCCTGGGGCGCCACGGCGAGGAGCTGGAACACCCCGACGCCATCGATGCCGTGACGCTCGGCCATCTCGTCCATGACGCGCGTGTCGTCGTCGAGGATCGGCCATCCGCGGGAGACGTCCACGCCGTCGGCCTCGCGGGCGCGACGCGCGATGTCGTCGCGAGCGGCCGCCCAGCGCTCGGAGCGCTCCGGCGCCCCGTCGCACAGCATGATCACCCCGCGCCGCTCGCCGGCGGCCTCGCACAGGGTCGCCTGGGTGCTGCGCTCCAGGTGGTAGGCGAGCTCGTCGCGGGCGAGCCAGAGGTTCTCCACGGGGTCCGGCCCCGGGTACCACGTGCTTGCGAGCATGCCCGCGACCCACTCGAAGTCGTCGTCGACGAAGTCCCTGAAGGCGAGCCCCGCCATCCCCACATCACGCTCCCGGCAAACAGGTCTGGTTAGTAATATTATGTCTTATGAACTGACGTCCGGCCGACCACGACGAGCGAGGTGAAGCATGACCGGCGACCCCCAAGGGGAGCTCCTATACTCCCATATCGAGAACGACCTCCGACAGAAGATCATCTCCGGCGAGTACGGCCCGGGCGAGAAGCTCCCCACCGAGGTCGAGCTGTGCCGCCAGTACGGCGTGAGCCGCATCACCGTGCGCCGCGCCATCCAGAACCTCGCCGACGACGACATGCTGCGCCGCTACCGCGGCAAGGGCACCTTCGTGCGCCCGCAGGCCCATGACCTTGACCGCAACCTCCAGAACGGCCTGGGCTTCTCCGGCCTGAGCAGCCTGGGCGGGCACGCCCGGCGCCACATCGTCGAGAAGCGCCGCATGGCCGCCACGGCCTCGCTCGCCGACAAGCTCGGCATCCCCCAGGGCAACGAGGTCCAGTACGTCAAGCGCCTCGGCATCGTCAACGGCGTGCCGCTCACCCTGGACAACGTCTACGTCTCCACCGAGCTGCTCCCCCACTTCATCGACGACCTCAAGGAGGGCTGCTCGCTGTACGAGCTGTTCGAGGTGGACTACCGGCTCGACCTCGCCTACGCGGACCTCTCCTTCTCGGCCTCGCTCGCCACCCCCGAGGAGGCCGAGCTCCTGGAGTGCTTCACGGGCGCGCCCGTGCTGGTGTTCGACAAGATCTGCTACAACACCGACGGCAAGGTCGTCCACTACTCCAAGACGCTGCTCTCCGGCAACCGCACCTCCGAGCACCTCGTGATCTCCCGCGAGGGCCGCCTCATCACCGACGACGGCGAGTCGGGGCTCGGCTAGCGGATCACCTGGCGACAGGACCTGGCGCGCGTCCCTCATTTGTTATACGTTGTCATGCGGAAACCGGACCGGTCCGGCAGCGAGGCTCCGGATCCGGCCGACGACGTCACAAGGGAGGGCGCATGCGCAAGGAGATCGTTGTTCTGGGAGCCGGCAAGATCGGCCGCGGGTCGGTCGCGCTGTTCTTCGGCCAGTCGGGCTGGAAGGTCGACCTGTACGGTCACAACCCCGAGAAGATGGCGCGCCTCGCCGAGCAGGGCTACTACGACACCCGCAACGAGAGCGGCGTCGTGACGCGCGTCGAGGGCTTCGACGTGCTCGACTGCGCCACCGACGACGAGTGCGTCGAGCGCCTCGCCCGGGTGAACGTGTGCGCCATCGCCGCCTACGAGGGGGCCTTCCCCTCGATGGCCGCCACGATCGGGCGCGCCGTGCAGCGCCGCGCCGACGCCGGCAGCGACGAGCCGCTCAACGTGATGCTGTGCGTCAACGACGTCCACTGCGCCGAGACGGTGGACGCCGGCATCCGCGCGCAGCTCGACGAGGCCGGCCTGGCCTGCTACGAGAGCAACGTCGGCCTCTGCTACACGATGGTGCAGTCGCTCGGCTCCAACCCGCCGGAGGGCGAGAACCCCTGGCTCGTGCTCACGAGCGACAACCCGTCCCTGATCGTCGACGGCGACCCCTGGAAGGGCGAGCGCGTCGATGTCGTGCACGTGTCCTACACCACCCACGGCACCGCCCAGATCTTCCGCAAGGTCTTCTCGGGCAACATGAGCCACGCGATGAAGGCGTTCGTGGGGCACGCGAAGGGCATGGCCTTCATGGACGAGGGCATCCTCGACGACGAGTGGTCCGAGTGGGTCAACTTCAAGGCCTTCGAGGAGGCCATCTTCGCCCTCTCGAACGAGTTCGAGTACGACCCGGAGGAGATGGCCGAGTTCGTCGCGCACCAGAAGGTGCCCTCGAACCCGAGCCACGACCCGTTCACCCGCGTCGGCAACTCCCCCGCCAAGAAGCTCTCCTACGACAACCGCTTCGTCTGGCCCATGCGCAAGTGCTACGAGCACGGCAGGCTCCCCTGGTTCCTCGCCCTCGGCACCGCCTACGGCCTGCTGTTCCTCTGCGACCTCGAGGGCCGCGAGCGCCCCGCCGACCGCGAGCAGGTCGTCGCGCTCGTCGAGGAGGTCTGCGGGCTCACCCACGAGGGCGAGTGGGTCCTGCGCGACCTCGTCGTAGACTCGTACCTGGCAATCCCCGAGACGGGGATGATGAGCGACTGGCGATAGGAGTCCCATGGGCACGGCAGCGGTCTTCGGCAGCACGATCGTCGACATGATGGCGAGGGGCCCGCACCTGCCGACCCACGGCGAGACGGTCAAGGGCAGCTACTTCCGGATGGGCCCCGGCGGCAAGGGGTTCAACCAGTGCGTCGCCGCCCACAAGGCCGGCTGCGACGTCACGATGGTCGGCAAGGTGGGGCGCGACGCGCTCTCCGCCGTCCACCTCGGGCTCATGGAGGAGCTCGGGATGGACCGGAGCCACATGATCCAGACGGACGACGCGCCGACGGGCACCGCGCTCGTCGCCGTCGACGAGAACACGGGGCAGAACCAGATCCTGATCGCCGCCGGCGCGAACTCCACCTTCACCCGCGAGGAGGTCGAGGGCTGCCGTCCCCTGCTCGAGCGCTCGAGCCACGTCCTGCTCCAGCTCGAGGTCAACCAGGACGCCAACGAGGCCGTGTGCGACCTCGCGCGCGCGTGCGGCTGCCGCGTCATCCTCAACCCGGCGCCGAGCATGCCGCTCGACGAGGGCTTCGTCTCCAAGCTGTGGATGGTCACACCCAACGAGGTGGAGGCCCGCGACCTGTGCGGCGTCGAGGTCCGCGACCTGGAGAGCGGCAGGCGCGCCGCCGCCTGGTTCCACGACCGCGGCGTCGAGGTCGTCGTCGTGACGCTCGGCTCGACGGGCGTCTTCGCCTCGTGCGGAGGCCGGGCCGAGATCGTGCCCGCGAACCGGGTCGAGGCCGTCGACACCACCGGCGCGGGCGACGCCTTCAACGGCGGGCTGCTCGCCGCCCTCTCCGAGGGCGCGGACGTGTGGGAGGCCCTGCGCTTCGCCAACGCCCTCGCGGCCCTGTCCGTCCAGCGCATGGGCGCCGCGGTCGCCATGCCGACGCGCGCCGAGGTGGACGCCTTCCTGGCCGAGGTCGGGTAGGCAGGCCGCGACGCGCATCCCCCGAGCACCGCAGGACGCCCGGGCGCCGCGAGGCGCCCGGGCGTCCTCTTCCCCAGCCCGCCTCGGTGGCGGTCCGGCTCGCTAGCCCACCTCGATGGCGGTCCAGCTCGCCCTCGGCAGCGTCACGCGCACCGTGCCGGACTCGGCGTCGAGCGCGGCGGTGCCGTTGTCGTGCGGGACGACGCGCTCCTGGTCCTCGAGGGTGTTCTTGGCCCAGACGTCGTCCTCGTGCATCGTCCGCGCGGTGACGGAGGAGGCGGCGAGGCCGGCGGGGAGCTCGACCTCGAAGTCGACGTCCTCGTCGAGCAGGCGGTTCGTGACGAACACCGCGAGCGAGCCCCTGGCCGTGCGCACCGGGACGGCGTAGACGGCCTCGGTGACGCCGTGGCGGTAGGTGTCGATCTCGGGGGCGGAGAGGTTCGGCTGCAGGACCGTGCCGCCCTTGGCGAGCTGGGCGGTGATGGCGAACGGGTAGAACGTCGACTGGCGCCACGCCGGCCCGCCCGGCTCGGTCATGATCGGGCCGATCACGTTGATCAGCTGGGCGAGGCTCGCCGCGCGCACGACGTCGCAGTTGCGCAGCAGGGCGATCATCAGGTCGCCGAACACCACGGAGTCGAGCGCGCTGTAGACGTCCTCGAGCAGGCGCGGGGCGACCGGCCAGTTGCCGATGCCCTCCGGCTCGCCGCTCTCGCCGAGCTTCTCGTACCACACGTTCCACTCGTCGAACGAGATGCTGACCTTGTGCTGGCTCTTGAGGGTCGAGCGCGTGGCCTCGATGAGGGCCGCGACCTCCTTGATGAAGCGCTCGAGCTCGGTGCCCGAGGCCATGAAGCTCTCCCAGTCGAGCTCGCCGTCGGGCAGCGGGCGCGGGCGGACGTAGAGGTGGCTGGAGACGAAGTCCACGGCCTCGTAGGTCCTCTCGAGCACGACGCGCTCCCACTCGCCGAAGGTCTTGATGCTGTGGGACGACGAGCCGCACACCGCGAGCTCGAGGTCGGGGTCGATGCGCCGCATGCCCGCGGCCACCTGCGCGGCGAGCCGGCCGTACTCGTCGGCGGACTTGGCGCCCACCTGCCAGTAGCCGTCCATCTCGTTGCCCAGGCACCACATGCGGATGTCGAAGGGCTCCTCGGCGCCGTTCTCGCGGCGCCAGTCGGACAGCGCGGTGCCGCCGGGGACGTTGGCGTACTCGAGCAGGTCGAGGGCCTCCTGCAGCCCGCGGGTGCCGAGGTTCACGGCCTCCATGAGCTCGCGGTTCCCCACCTTCTCGAGCCAGCGCACCATCTCGTGCAGCCCGAACTCGTTGGTCTCGGTGACGTGCCAGGCGAGGTCGAGCCTGCGCGGGCGCTCCTCCTTGGGGCCGACGCCGTCCTCCCAGCGGTAGCCCGAGACGAAGTTGCCGCCCGGGTAGCGCACCGTGGTGACGCCGAGCTCGCGCACGAGCTCGATGACGTCCTCGCGGAAGCCGTCCTCGTCGGCCGTGGGGTGGCCGGGCTCGTAGATGCCGGTGTAGATGCTGCGGCCGAGATGCTCGACGAAGGCGCCGAACAGACGGTCGTCGATGGGCGCCACCTGGAAGTCGTCGTCGACGACGAGGCGGGCGGCCTTCCTGTCCTCGCTCATGCACGCTCCTCTCGCGAGGGGCCGGCGGAGGCACCGCCGGCCCCGGGTTCCCAGCCTCTCCTACCAGACGCGCACGCGGTTGCGGCCCGCGACGAGCCCGGCGATCGGGCCCACCTCGGGGCGCTCGCGCACCTCGCCGCGCAGGTCGCAGTCGATGGCCAGCGGGGTGCCGTCCGGGTTCTCGAACGGGCCGTCGCCGGCGCGCGTGGTGCCGAGCAGCTCCGTGTCGACGAGCACGGCCTCCTGGGCGAGGGCGGCCGCCGGCATGTCGATCTCCAGCCAGGTCCCCTCGTCGTCGACGGTCACCGCCATGTGGGGGTCGTCGGGCAGCACGGTGTTGGACTTCTCGCCCTCGTAGGGCTCGGCCCCGTTGAGGTAGACGTTGCGGTCGATGTAGACGGCCTGGTCGACCTTGAAGTAGATGTCGTGGTCGTGGTCGCCGGGGAAGAAGGACTCGATGCGCTCCATGTACTCCTCGTAGGAGCCCGGGTGCCCGTCGTAGAACACGGTGCCGCACCTCTGCTCGTCCGGGTTCGTGATCTCGATGCCGCCCACCCAGACGTTGTCGTACCAGCGGTCGTCGCCGCCGAACATGAGGGCCGAGCCCATCATCTGCGTCGAGTGCGGCACGTGGTACGGGGTGGAGCGGTTCACGGCGCGGTGCAGGCGCATGTTGCCGAGGATGAGGTTGTTCGCGTAGGCGGTGCCCTCGGCGATGTTGTCGAGCGCGTAGCCGGAGGCGAGGATGTTGTTGTCGACCAGGCACGGGCCGTGGGTGACCTCGATCATGAGGTCGCGGTCGTTGTGGTGGAGCACGTTGGAGCTGATCCTCGTCCCGCACACCTGCCAGTCGAGCCAGATGCCGAGCGTGCAGTCGTGGATGTCGTTGTGCACGATCTGGGTGTCGATCGGCGCGTGGAACTTGATGCCGCCGATCTCGTAGCCGTAGAACTCGTGGTTCGTCGCGATGTTGTAGATCTCGTTGTCGCTGACCTCGCAGAAGGCGCAGCCCATGTGGCCGACGACGCCGTTCTGGCCGCAGTCGTGGATCGTGTTGCGGCGCACGACGTGGCCGCCCACCGTGTCGCGCGACCAGCCCGCGTTCAGCGCGCGGCACACGACCTCGAACTGGTAGTTGTAGCCGGGGCGGCGGTGCGAGCGGGCGAACTCGTTGTCGCCGGTCGAGCCGTCCTTGCCCAGGCTCACGGCCGAGCAGCGCGCGTCATGGATGTCGCAGTCCTCGATGACCCACCCGCGCGACCAGTGCGGCCCGATGATGCCCACCTGGTCGCCCGTCGGCGGCGCCCACGGCGTCGCGGCCTGGCAGATCTCGAAGCCGGACACGGTGATCCAGCCCTTGCCCGCCGTGCGCGGGTAGAAGCAGGACTCGCGCACGTTGATCTCGACGAGGTGGCCGGCGGGCGCCTCGCCGCCGAAGTTCGCCCAGATCGTGGTCGCCTCGTCGTCGACCTCCGCGTACCACACGGAGAGCGAGCGCTCGGGCTCGGGGATGGGCTCGGCCTTGCGCGTCCACTTGGGCGAGAAGCCCTCGCGGCGGATCTCGGGGGTGCGCACCTCGTCGAGCGAGGCCGCCTCGAACAGCATCCTGCCGTCGAGGTAGACGGCGCCCAGATGGCGCGTCGGCACCGGCGGGTCGATCATCCAGTCGCCCCACACGTAGGTGTCGAAGGGGTTGAAGGGGCCGAAGAGGGCGTTGGGCACCTGCGCGCGCCACACGCCACCGCCCTGGTCCTCCCAGTCCTCGACGACCTCGGAGCCCTTGATGCAGGCGTGCTCGCCCTCGGCGACGCGGTAGGTGATGCGCTCCTGCGGGCTCACGCCGCCGCAGGCCGGGTCGACCCACTCGCGGTAGGTGCCCTCGTGGACGACGACCACGTCGCCCGGAAGCGCCTCCCTGGCCGCCTTCGAGATCGTGCGGAACGGCGCCTCGGCGCTGCCCGCGGACGTGTCGCTGCCGGTGACGGCGACGTGGAGCTCTCGGTTGCCCATGATGGTCCCTCCCGAATCATCGTCGCATGCGCGTACGGCGCAATTGTGGCACTCGCGGGCGGCGCCGAAGCCGCCGTCCCGCTGCGCTACGATGGATGACCGTCATTTCCGCCGCGACCGAGGGGGAATCTTGGACGAGACCTTCGCCATGGAGCAGGCCCACCTCGCCGAGACCTACCGCACGCTCGAGGAGCTGCGCGACGGGCTCGTCGAGGAGATCGAGGTCCACCAGCGGGCCGCGGCCGCCGACCTCAAGGACCTCAGCGACGAGGTGCGCCCCGACTTCGTCGGCGTCGACGAGACGATGGAGACGCTCGCCGCGATCGAGACGCTCAACTCCGTCATCGACGCCTTCAACCAGAGCCACGACTACGCCCTGGACAAGTACCGCCGCGTCCTGATGCTGCTCCTGCAGCCCTACTTCGCCAAGGTCCGCCTGCGGATGCGCCCCGGGCGCCCGCCGCGCGACATCTACATCGGGGCCTGCGGCGTCACCGACAGCCGCCGCAACCCGATCGTGGTGGACTGGCGCAGCCCCGTCGCCGAGACCTACTACAACCAGGAGAACGGCCCCACCCACTACTTCGTGGACGGCCGGCGCCGCGACGTGGTGCTCGAGCTGCGCCGCCAGTTCGACGTCGTCCGCGACGAGCTGCGCTCCTACTTCGACACGACCGTCGCGATCCAGGACTCGCTGCTGCTCCAGGTCCTCAAGGGCCACCACAGCGAGCACCTCAAGGCGATCACGGCGACCATCCAGCGCGAGCAGAACGAGGTCATCCGCCACGAGGACGTCCCCGTGCTGCTCGTGGACGGCATCGCGGGATCGGGCAAGACGAGCGTGATGCTGCAGCGCATCGCCTACCTCTTCTACCACCAGCGCGACTCGCTGTCCCCCGAGCAGGTGCACCTGCTCACGCCGAGCCCCACCTTCCGTTCCTACATCGGGACCGTGCTCCCGTCGATGGGCGAGTCGAACCCCGACATCTCCACCTGGGACGACCTCATGGCGGGCCTCGGCCTCGCCGACCGCGACCCGGGCGCCGACACCCCGCTCGGGCGCCTGCGCGAGATCGAGCGCGTCGTCGCCGACGTCGAGATCGAGGCCGACGACCTGCGAGGCGTCTCCGTCGACGGCACGCAGGTGCTCACGGCGGCCCAGGTGAAGGCCTCCTTCGACAAGTTCTCCCGCGTCCCCGTGGGCCCGCGCCGCGCGGCGCTCGTGCGCGAGGACCTCCACGACAAGGTCGAGCGCCGCCTGAGGCAGCTCTCGCGCGACGCCGACGTCCAGGACGAGATGCTCTCGCTCGACCTCGACGACCAGGTGCGCGTCTTCGGCAACCCCGTCGCGCCCGACACCGAGCAGGAGGCCGCCGAGCTCGCCCTCGCCTACGTGACGCACCGCTACGGCTCTGCCCACGACCGCGTCGACGCCGACGCCTGGCTGCGCGTGGACCGCGTGGGCATGCGCACGCTGGGCGCCGCGAACCTGAACGCCTGCGAGTGGCTCTACCTGCGCCTGCTGCTGGCCGGCGGCGGCGACCGCCAGGCCCGCTACGTGATGGTGGACGAGGTCCAGGACTACACGGCGGCCCAGCTGCTCGTGCTCGCCACCTACTTCCCCGCCGCCCACTTCCTGCTGCTCGGCGACGAGCGCCAGGCCATCCGCCCCGGGACGGCGGGCTTCGACGAGCTGCGCGCGGTGTTCGGCGAGGCCGTCGGGCCGGTCGAGACCTGCCTGCTGCGCACGAGCTACCGCTCCTCCCCCGAGATCACCGAGCTGTTCCTCGGCCTCGTCGGCGGGGTGGACGGCGCGCGCCCCACCTCGGTGCGCACCCAGGGGACCCCGGTCGGCCGCGTGGAGTGCGCCGGCGAGCGGGACTACCTCGAGGCCCTGGCCGCGCTGTGCCGCGAGGCGGCCGGGCGCGAGGGCGAGCTCTGCGCCCTGATCGTCGACAACGCGGACCGCGCCCGCTGGCTCTCCCGCAGGCTCGGCGACGGGGTCGTCGCCGTCAGGGACGGCGACGAGCTGCCCGCCTCCGGCGTCGTCCTCATGGAGCTGCGCCTGGCGAAGGGGCTCGAGTTCGACCACGTCGTGGTTGCCGACGCGCAGGCCGAGGTCTACCCCGACGAGCCGCTGGCGAGGCGCCGCCTCTACACCGCCGTCTCCCGCGCGATGCACGAGGTGACGCTCGTCTCCGAGGGGGCCATGACGCCGCTCGTCGACTAGGCCGCGGCATCGGAGCGCCGGGGCGCTCGGCGGGCAGGACGATCGTCAGCGCGGGCGATCGCCCGCCCGACCACATGTTTCTTCTCTTGCGACGCGTGCGCGCGACCTGGGCGTTCTCGGGCCCAATCAGTTCGTACGCATAAGCTCGCGGCGCGTCGGCGGCCGGAGTCCTCGGTCGGCGGGCGGGACGACTCGTGCGTACGCACGGATTCGGGTGACAAAACCGCAGGTCGCATGCAAGGGAGCGAAGAGGAACACGATCCCCCTCCCCGCGGAGCCGTCGGTGGCGCAGGGGCGTCGCCGCCGGCCCTACTCCTGGCGGTAGCCGGCGAGGAAGTCCCCAAGCAGGCCCATGGCCTCGCGCAGCACGCCGACGCGCGGCAGGTACACGATGCGGAAGTGGTCCGGCCTGCCCCAGTTGAAGCCCGTGCCGCAGGTCACGAGCAGGCGCTTCTCGTGCAGCAGGTCGAGGGCGAAGCGCTCGTCGTCGCGGATGTTGAACCGCTTCGCGTCGATCCTCGGGAAGGCGTAGAAGGCCGCCTTGGGCTTCACGCAGCTCACGCCGTCGATCTGGTTGAGGGCATCCCACACGTAGTCGCGCTGCTCGCGAACGCGCCCTCCCGGCTCGATGTAGCCGCGGACGCTCTGGTTGCCGCCGAGCGCCGTCTGCACGACGGACTGGGCGGGCACGTTCGAGCACAGGCGCATGTTCGACAGCATGTTGACGCCGAGGATGAAGTCGCTCGCGATCCTCAGGTTGCCCGACATCACCATCCAGCCGATGCGGTAGCCGGCGATCATGTGGGACTTCGAGAGGCCCGAGAAGGTCACGCAGAACAGGTCGGGAGCCATGCTCGCGATCGAGACGTGCTCCTCGCCGTCCATCACGAGCCGGTCGTAGATCTCGTCGGAGAAGATCGCGAGGCCGTGCCGACGCGCGAGCGCGACGATGTCCTCGAGCACCTCGCGCGGGTAGACGGCGCCGGTGGGGTTGTTGGGGTTGATGATGACGACGGCCTTTGTGCGCGGCGTCACCTTGCGCTCCATGTCCGCGATGTCGGGCATCCACTCGGCCGACTCGTCGCACACGTAGTGGACCGGCGTGCCGCCGGCCAGCGTCGCGCAGGCCGTCCACAGCGGGTAGTCCGGCGCGGGGATGAGGATCTCGTCGCCGTTGTCGAGCAGGGCGTTCATGCACATCTGGATGAGCTCGGAGACGCCGTTGCCGGTGTAGATGCCGTCCATCCGCACGTTGGGAAGGCCCTTGAGCTGCGCATACTGCATGATCGCCTTGCGGGCGGAGAACATGCCGCGCGAGTCGGAGTAGCCCTCGCAGTCCGGCAGCTGCGCGCGCATGTCCTCGACGACCTCGTCGGGGGTGCGGAAGCCGAACGGGGCGGGGTTGCCGATGTTGAGCTTGAGGATGTGCTTGCCCGCCGCCTCCATGCGGTTCGCCTCGTCCACGACGGGGCCGCGCACGTCGTAGAGCACGTGCTCGAGCTTGGAGGACTTGCGGATCGTGCGCAGGGGGTGCTCGTCGGAGGCCTCGCCGGACGCGGGCCCGCTCGCGGGAGGCTCGTCCGCCCCGCGGCCGGAGAGCCACTCCGCGTCCACGCCGAGCACCTCGGCGAGCGTCGCCATGACGCGGCGGCGCGGCATCGTCTTGCCGCCCACGTACTGGCTCATCTGGCTCTTGCCCAGGCGGGAGCCCAGCCCCTCGGCGGCGCGGATCACGTCCGCCTGCCGCATCCCGCGCTCCCTCATGGCGACGGCGAGGCGGCGCGCGAAGGCCGCCGTGGGTGCCGCCTCCTCGACGACGGACGTGGTTCGGACGGTTCCCATATCGCGAGCGGTCATGTCTGCTCCTGGAATTGAACTCCGATGTTTCTCATGTGCGACAGGTTGCAGACTATCACCGCCCTGCATTGAACACAACGGTTCAATTTTAACGAGGAACCCTCACCTCCCGTGGAGGCGACGTGGTCGGAGGGCCCGCAGGGCCCGCGCGTGAGGGGACGCTGGCGGGAGTGGGTACGATAGGCACAGACGGGAGACGGACGCGGAGCCGACGAGGGGAGGTCGACGGGATGAGGACGCTCATGCGCCTGCTCGCGGGACTCGCCCGCATGCTCGCCGGCCTCGTGTCCGGCGCGATCGCCGCCGCGGCGCGCCTCGCCGCAGGGCGCCTGGGAGGGCGCGCGGCCCCCGAGCCCGAGGCCGAGCCGCGCGGCTCCGACGGACCCTCCTGCGGGGAGGCGGGGCCGGCCTCGGACGAGGTCCGCGCCGAGGCCGCGGACGAGGGGGAGCGAGCCGGGCTCGGCCCGGAGGACGTCGAGACCACCCCCGACGGCCGCTCCGTGCTCGACTTCGACAAGTTCGAGCGGGCTCTGCGCGCGGCGGCCGACCCCGCCGCCGAGCTCCGCCTGTTCGTCGACGACGTGCGGCGCCGCGAGGAGTCGGGCGTCGACGTCCTCGGCCAGGACCGCCTGCGCCCGGGCGACCTCGAGCTCTTCGCGGCGCGCGCCCTCGAGGAGTCGGGAGCGCTGGGACCCGGGGCGCTGCCGGCCGTCAGGGTGATCCGCCCCCTCAGGAGCAGGACCTTCTACGTCCGCGTGGAGCAGCCGCGCGTCACCCGCCGGCAGCGAACGAACGTCCTGAGGCTGGAGAACGCGCTCAACAGGGTCTACTTCGCGTCGCAGTACTTCGAGGACCTCTCCGAGGTCTCGACCGCCGACGCCTACCTGCTCAACCAGCGCCTCGAGGAGGTCTTCTGCTCCCAGGTCCCCCAGATGCTGCGCGGGGTGGAGACGGGCGGCGCCGGCGAGTGGGACGCCCGCCTCATGCTCGGCGTCGGCGTCGAGGCCTTCCAGCTCCCCCACCGCCTCACCTGCTCCTACCGCATGAACCTGCGGGAGCGCGTCGTCGCGGTCCGCGTCGACCTGCCCGAGCCCGACCAGTTCGCCTCCTCGTGCTACCTGCCCCACCTCGGCAGGGTGGTCCCCACCACGCGCGAGATGCGCGAGCGGGCGGCGTCGGACTACGCGATGCGCCTGGGGATCCTCCTGGCGGCCTTCGCGTTCGCCTGCTCGACCTCGGTCAACGAGGTCTACGTGCGCGGCGACGCCGACGACGGCAGGCACCACCGCTGCCTCTACTCGGTGTGCTTCGACCGCACGCGCTTCTCCGCCGTCGACCTGTCGCGCCTCGACTCCCTCCCCTGGCACTACCGCTGCTTCGGCGCGCGCATGCGCCTGGACGACGGCGTCCTGCGCCCCGTCGAGGCGACCTTCTCCCTCGAGGAGGAGCGCTTCTGCCCGAGCTCGCGCTTCGACAGCCTCGAGACCTCGCACCGCATGATCGCGGGCGGCGCGCGCGACGTCCTCGGCACCTGGCGCGCGTCCGACTTCGGAATCAACGAGGAGGCCCGGCGCGCGGGGCTCGCCGAGGCGATCGCGCGCGAGCTGGGCGACGACGTCGAGGACGGCGTCCGCGCGATCCTGGCGGGGGCGGGCGACGACCCCGCCCCCGACGTCCGCGACGCCGTCGAGCGCACGGTCCGCAAGCTCATCGAGGGCACCCTGCCCGCCGGCGACCCCTACGCCTTCGCGGAGGAGTTCGTGGACGGCGGGGAGCTGGGGACCGGCGTCGAGCGGGCCGCCGAGCTGCTGGCCGGGGGCGACGCTGCGGCCGCCGCGCGCCTGCTCGACCGCGTGATCGCCGAGGCCGACGCCTCCGGCGCCTACCGGGACGACGAGCGGCGCGTGTGGCGGTGCTTCCGCAGCTACGCCGAGCGGACGCTCTACAACCTCGAGCACGGCACGGAGCGCGAGGTGCTGCTCGCCCCCGACGCCTACCAGGCCGCGCACCTCGTCGCGGGCGCCGCGCGCCTCGGGATGGGCCAGACGGAGCGCGCCCTCTCCCACGCCCGACGTGCGCTCGAGCTGGGGCCCTACGACACCCGCCCTCGCCTGCTGGCGGCCCGCTGCCTCGAGGAGCTCGACGACTTCGCCGGCGCGGCCGCCGAGCTCGAGGCGATGCTGGACCGCGCCTACGAGCCGCAGGGGGCGGGCGTCGGCTACTACCGCATGGCCTACATGCAGCTGCGCCTCGACCGACCCGACCTCGCCGAGGCCTGCTACCGCAAGTCCCTCGAGTTCCCCTCCGTCGCCCGGCCCGTCGCCGGCCTCGAGCTCGCGGCTCTGATGGGCGAGCGCGGCGGGGCGCGGGCGATGGGGCCCGACGAGGTTGACGACGCGCTGCGCGCGGGCGGCGTGGGGCTCGTCGACGTGGAGGGCATCTGCCGGCGCGCCTACGAGTGCGGCCGGGCCGCGATGGACGCGGAGCTGTTCCCGGTCGCGCGCAGCCTCGCCAACGTCCTCGCGACCTTCACGGGCGACGACGCCGTCTACGACCTCGTCCGCTCGATAGAGGACGGGCCCGACCGCTAGGCGGCCGGGCCCGTCGCGGGTCCCGTCCCTTTTCGGGCGGCGATCAGAACTCCAGGCGCATCAGGCGGGCGATGCCCAGGATGTAGGCCTTCATGGCGCGGCGGAGCGCCTCCTCCATGATGCCCTCGTTGGGGCTGTGCTCGCTGTTCACCCAGTCCGGCTTCTTGAGGCCCTGGCGGCCCGGGCCGAACCCGACGCCGTGCGCGAAGCGGCGGGCGTAGGTGGCCCCGCCCATCGTGAACGGCTTGCCGTCGAGGCCCGTCACGTCGTTGTAGGCGGAGACGAGCGCCTGGACGGGCGCGGACTGCGGGTCGATCACGAACGGCGCCATGGTCGAGCCGAGCTCGAAGGTCGCCTGGCAGCCGGCGGCGAGCCGGGAGAGGGCGGCCGAGATCTCCTCGGCGTCGGTCGTGGTCGGGAAGCGGCAGTCGACCGACTGCACGAGGCGGTCGCCGTCCTGGCGCAGGGTGCCGCCGACGATCGTGAGCGGCCCGAGCTCCTCGTCAGAGCAGGAGATGCCGGCTCCGGAGCCGTCGGTCGCCGACAGCAGCGCGCGCTCCATCTCGAGGAAGGGGCGCTCGCCCTCGGAGCACAGGTCGTGGTCGAGCAGGTAGGAGACGAGCGTCGCGATCGCGCTCTCGCCCACCTCCGGCTTGGAGGCGTGCGCGCTCCTGCCGCTCGCGGAGACCTCGCAGCACCCGTCGCCGAGGTCACGCACGGAGATGCCGTGGGCCTCGGGCAGGGAGGAGGCGTCCGCCTGGACGACGGCGCGGGCGGCGTCGGGCACGGCGTTGCTCACCGCGCCGCCCTCGAGCGAGCGGAGCTTCGAGCCCACGGCGCCCGCGGCGGACGTGATCTCGCCGAAGAAGGTGCCCTTCTCGCCGTAGACGAGCGGGAAGCAGGCGTCGGGGGTGAACAGGAAGTCGGGCTCGGGCTGGCGGGCGAGGTAGTAGTCGACGTCGCCCATGCCCGTCTCCTCGTTGGCGCCGAGGATGCAGCGCAGGGTGTAGGGCAGCCGCTCGCCGCGGTCGCGGAAGAAGCGGAACGCGTACATCGCCGTCATCGTGGGGCCCTTGTCGTCCTCGACGCCGCGCGCGACCAGGCAGCCGTCCTCGCGCACGAGCTTGAACGGCTCGTTGCGCCAGCCGGTGCCCACCGGGACGACGTCGACGTGGCCGATCGTGGCGATCTGCTTGTCGGACTCGCCCGGGAGGTCCGCGTAGCCGACGTAGCCCTCCATGTTGTGCGGCTCGAGGCCGATGCGCCCGGCGATGTCGAGCGCGCACTCCAGCGCGCGGGCCGGTCCCTCGCCCCACGGGGCGCCCTCACGGGCCGTGTCGGGGTCGGCCGTCGAGTCGATCGCCACGAGGCGCTCGACGTCGGCGATGAACTCCTCCCACACCTCGTCGACGTAGGCGTCGATCTCCTGCCTGAGCTGCTCGTCTGCCATTGTCTCCACCCCTTCTGAGATACGGAGATACTCTGCAAAATCGCGCCCCTGAGTGTAGCGCTTCTATACTCACGGTTCTGAAGGTCGGTCCGCCGTCCGTGCGGGCCATCCCGTCGGACGAGGGGAGCGTCCTCGAACATGAGCCTTACCATCGGCACCGTCGCCATCCTCGTGACCGGTCTGCTCGCCCTGGCCTACCTCGCCCTGCTCCTCCTCCACGAGCTCGGGCGCGTCGATCTGCGCCGCGCGGCGGCGCTGCACGTCGTCGAGGAGCCGGGGCTCGCCCGCCGCGGCAGGGTCGCCCGCCTCGCGGCGCTGTGCGTCGTCGTCGGCGCGAGCGCGCTGCTCGCCCCGCTCGGCCTCATCAAGGACGAGCCCATCTCCTACCTCGTCTTCCTGGTGCTCATATGCCTGCTCGCGCGCTCGGGCCGCGTGCGCTCCGCGCTGCGCGAGAGGATCGCGCGGGCGCCGCTGCCCCTCGCCCAGGCTGTCGTGGTCGCGCTGACCGTCGTGCTCTCGCTGCTCGCGCTCGAGGTCACGGGCAACGAGCGCATCTACATGCTGGTGACGCGCCCGCTCTCCCTCGCGATCGAGGTGCTCGTCATCGCCCTCGTCGTGCTGGGGCTGTGGCTGCTGCTCCAGCGCCGCGGCTTCGCCCTCGTCGCCGCCTGCGCGCTCTTCTACCTGGTCGGCGTCGCGGAGTACTTCGTCGCCTCGTTCAAGGAGATGCCCATCCTGCCCTCCGACCTGCTCGCGCTGAGCACGGCGGCGGCGGTGAGCTCGAACTACGTCTACGTGATCTCGGGCGGGGTCCTGCTGGGGCTCGCCTGCGTCGTGTGCGTCTGGTGGCTCACCTCGTGCGTCTCCTGGGGCAACGGGGGCAGGCTCTGGCTCATCCCGCTCAACGTCGTGCTCTCCGCCGCGTGCGCCGCCGCCATGGCGGCGGGCTTCCTGAACGTCGACTTCGTCGACGACCTCGGCATCACCGTCAAGGCCTGGCAGCCGCTCGAGGACTACCAGGCGAACGGGTTCCTGACCTCCTTCCTCACCAACGCCCAGGGGATCATGACCTCCGAGCCCGACGACTACACCGCCGCCGCGGCCGAGCAGCTCGTCGCCTCCTACGCGACCGAGTACGACCAGACGACGGGCTCCAGCGCGCGGCGCGCCGAGGCCGCCTCCCAGTTCGACGAGCGGCACCCCAACGTCATCGTCGTGATGAACGAGACCTTCTCCGACCTCTCGGACTTCGACGGCCTGGGCGTGGGCTACGAGGGGCCGCAGAACTTCAAGTCCGCCGACGCGCTCATGCGCGGCACCCTGTACGTGTCCGCCTATGGCGGCGGGACCTGCAACTCCGAGTTCGAGCTGCTGACCGGCCTGTCGATGAACTACTTCGGGCAGGGCGTCTACCCCTACACCATGTACAACATGGAGGGCGTCGAGAACCTCGCCAGCCACTTCTCCGGCCTCGGGTACGACACGACGGCCATCCACCCCAACCTGGCGACCAACTGGAGCCGCGACATCGTCTACGACGCCATGGGCTTCGACGAGTTCCTGACGCTCGACGACTTCGACGGCGCCGAGCGCCTGCGCACCTTCGTGACCGACGCGGCGTGCTACGACACGGCCCTCGACGTCATCGACTCCTCCGACGACCCGCAGTTCGTCTTCCTCGTGACCATGCAGAACCACTCGGGCTACAAGACCGGCGACCTCGACCCCGAGACCATGACCGACTACGAGCCCGAGTACCTGAGCCAGAGCCGCACCGACGAGCTCAACGAGTACCTCACGCTGATCCAGGAGTCCGACGACGACCTCGGCGAGCTTCTCGCCGAGCTCGAGGAGTCCGACGAGCCCACCGTGGTGCTGTTCTTCGGCGACCACCAGCCCTACCTGACCGGCCGCGTCAACAACGCCCTCTTCGAGGGCGAGGACGACCTCACCCACACGATGCGCCTGTGGCAGACGGACTACCTGATCTGGGCCAACTACGACGTCGCCGGCGCCGACCAGCTCGACTCCGGCCAGGACCTCTCCACGAACTACCTCGGCGCCGTCCTCTGCGACGCGATCGGGGCCCCGCTGACGAACTACATGAAGACGAACATGACCATGCACGAGTACCTCCAGGCGATCAACGTGATCGGCTACGAGGGCGCCGACGGGCAGTTCTACTGGGGCGAGGAGGGCGACACCTACGCGAGCCGCTACCACGACCTCGAGCGCATCCAGTACCGCTTCTTCTTCGACTTCGACCGTCCCGGCGGGCTCTGGATCGTCTCCCGCGAGCCCGGCGTCACGGACCCGGAGGGAGAACTCGGCTGAGGGCTTGCGCCGCGTCGGGCTTTTGGTATAGTTCTTACTCGCACGCCCGGTTGGGTAGCTCAGTTGGTAGAGCAGGGGACTGAAAATCCCCGTGTCGGGGGTTCGATTCCCTCCCCAACCACCACGACCGATCGCAGGCCGGACGCCGGAAGGCGCCCGGCCTGCTTGCGTATCCGGGCGTCACGGACGCACGACGACCACCACGTGCGCCCCGCGCACCTCGACGACCTGGGGGGCCGCCTCCCGCGGACGGGAGGCGCCGTCGGCGGGCGCCTCCCTCCCCGGCGGCGCCGAGGCCCCCTCCGGGACCGCGGGCTCCGGCGCGGGGGCGGGCTCCCCCTCCTCCCCGAGCGTCGGCAGGCGCGGCGGGGCGGGCGTGCGCGTGAAGTCGTAGAGGCACGCGTAGCACACCTCCATGTCCGCGAACATCGTCGCGCCGCAGCGCGGGCACCGCTTCGTCCCCAACGTCTCTCCGCTCATGGGTCCTCCCTCGTCTCGACCACCTGTCCGACCTCGGGCCAGGGAAGCGCGCTCGCGGGGCGCTCGACGACGCGGACCGCGCCGGGCGAGCGGGCCGACCCGCCGGGGGGAAGGCCCCTGACCGAGGCCAGGACCCTGCCGCCGGCGTCCAGGAACGCGACGTCGATGGCGTAGCGCATCCCGTGCGTGTGGATGGCGCCGCAGCGCTCGATCACCACCGCTCCGGCGTCCGCCCCCGTGCCGAGCAGGCCCCGCAGGCGCTCGCGGAACCCGGCGAGGACGCGCGCGCCCTCGATGCAGCCGGAACCGAACAGCAGGCGAGCCCTCATCTCACACCACCACCCCGGGCCGGAAGCGGTCCACCGTGAGCTCCCTCACGTGCGTGAGCTCGACGGGCGGGGAGAACGAGGCCCCCGCGACCGAGAACCCCGACCCCCAGGGGCGGAAGGTGAGGGTGCACTCGTAGGTCGTGAGGGTCGGCGCGACGCTGAAGGTCGCCTCCCCTCCCCCGACCCTCCCGACGTCGCGCGCCGACACCTCGACCTCGCAGGTGCCCTCCCGCCCGAGCGCGTCGGCGATGCAGGACTCGACCGCGCCCTCGGCCGACTCGACCGTCTGCTCGCCCGCGGGCGACACCCCCTGGGTCACCACCGCGTCGTAGGCGATGCGGTCGAAGGCGACGCAGGCCTCGACGAACAGCATCAGGTTCGCCATCACGAAGGCGAGGACGACCAGGACGGGGAGCATGATCGCGGCCTCCACGCTCATCTGCCCGGACTCGCGGCCCGCCCGCCGCGCGGCCCCGCTCACGGCGCCTCCTCCCCGCCGAGCTCGACGGTGAGCGGCACGGAGAGGCCGGTCCCCGGGATCGGCAGCTCCGCCACGGTGAGCGTCCCCTCCGACGCGCCCGAGGAGAGCTGCGCCCCGAGCGCGCGGGCGAGGTCCTCGGGGGACCCCGAGGAGGGGAGCCCCTCCACGAGCTCGCGCACCGAGGCGACGCCGCCGAGGCCCGCCTGGTCGAGGACGTTCTGCGTGTTCGTGAGGACGGGCTTCCTGAGGCGCATGTCGGCAGGCTCGAGGCCGAGCCCGTCGACGACGTCGAGGAGCAGGCCCGAGAGCCACGAGGCGACGGGGCCCGACGCGCCCTCGCCGGACGGCTCGAGCGCGCCGGCCGCGAGCTCCTCGAGGTCCCCGTAGCCCGCACCGTACGACACCAGGAGGTCGCCCCACAGGCCGAGCACCGAGTCCGCGACGCCCGCGGCGAGGGAGTCCGAGCCCGCCACGCCGTCGAGGAAGCTCGAGAGGACGTCGCCCCCGTCCGTGTCCGAGTCCGGGGCGAGGACGGCGCCCGACACCGCCGCGCCGGCGGGCAGCTCCGCTCCCCCGACCCAGGGGCCGAGCGCCGCGGAGGGGACCTGCGTCCCGCCCGCGCGCCCGACGACGGCGACGCAGCCGTAGGCCCCGGGCGGGAGCAGGCGGGGACGCTCGGCGGCGAGCAGGTCCAGGGCCTCGCCGAAGCCCTCGGCCCCCTCCTCGCCCGCGTCGCGCATCGCCCCCTGGGCGCGCGCCAGCTCGCGCGACGCCCGCTCGTAGTCCTCCGACGCCTCGACGACCCGGTCCCAGTAGTGCTCGAACCCGTTGTCGATGGAGGTGGAGGCGGCGGCCACGCGTCCCATGTCGACGACGTCGAACTGGCAGACGCGGCAGCGTCGCACGCGGCCCACGTCGATCGCCTGCAGCGAGTCGACGCCCGAGGCGAGCCCGCTCGCGCCGGGACAGTCCGCGACAGCGTGGAGCACGCGACCTCCCTCCCCCTCGCTGCAGGGCCACACCCGCTCCGTGTAGAGCTCGCACGCCCTCGTCTCCTCCGTGTTGCGGGGAAGCTCCGGCAGCTCCAGGTCCACCGAGCCGTCCGCCTCCTGCCGGCACCAGCCCGCCCGCACCTCGTCGAGGGCGTGGCGGTAGTAGCGCGAGCGCGCGGCCGAGTCCACCCGCGCCTCGATGCCCGGACCCTCGGGCGCCTCCGCCTCCAGCCTCCTGGCGTAGTAGGCGCGCGCACGCTCGAGGGCCGCCCCGAATGACCACTCCTCGGGCGAGGCGTAGTCCGGGTTCTCCGAGCCGGACAGCCCGGCGAGGGCGGCCGCGCGCTCCCGCATGCAGCGCGGTTCGTCGCCGCAGTCCGCGAGCCAGCCCTCCCTGAGCGCGGCGTCGGCGGCCTCCTGGGCCTCCTTCGCCTCGTCGGAGGCCTCCGCCATCTCGCGGGCCGCCTCCTCCATCCCCGCGTCGTCGAGCTCGCCGGCCATGTCGAACGAGGAGCCCGACTCGAGCGGGTAGGGGATCGCGCAGCCCGCGTACGACACGTCACCGCCCTCGTTGGCCTCGACGACGGCGTAGGAGTTCGCGACGACGAGCGCCGGCACCGCGAGCTCGAGGCGCTCGAGGCCCTCTGAGACGCTTGAGGCGAAGTCCCGCCGGGCGTCGAGCACCTCGAGGGCCGCGTCCACGATCCGGAGCCCCGCCGCGCCGAGGCCGGGGACGGCACAGGTGACGAGGCCCGTCCCCAGCGTCAGCACGCCGGCGAGCCCCATGCTCAGCACGCAGGCGTCGCACACCTGCGCGATCGTCGAGTAGGCCCCCACGACGTTCGACCCCGCGAGCGCCGCCGCGTCCGCGACCTCCTGGACGTCCGCGGAGCGCGACAGGACCCATCCCGCACCGACGGCGCTGAAGACGAGCGCGAGGCTCAGCAGCAGCGCGAGGGCGACGGAGACCGAGGTGTAGCCTCCCTCGTCGTCGCGGAACGTCGAGAACGGCCGCGTGCCGCGCATGTGTCCCCTAGCCATCCCACACCCCGATCCAGTCCCGGTACCCGCCCTCGAGCCACGACGGCCTCACCCGCTCGGAGACGGACGCCTCGACCACGACGAGGCCTCCCTCGACGGGCCCGAACGCCCGCGCCATGACGCCGAGCAGGGGGATGGGGCGGACCCTGCCGACCACCTCCACCCCGACCACGTCCCCTCCCGCGCCCGTGACGTCCACCTCCCAGCCGTCCCGGCCTCCCTCGTGGAAGACCGAGACGTCGGGGACGGCGGCGAGGCGGCGGAGCGCGAGCTCCTCGTAGTGCTCCCCGTCCGCCCCCTCGGGCGCGGTGGCGGCGGCGCGCGCCGCCTCCGTCGCCGCCGCGTGCATCACGGAGCGCGTGTAGAGCAGGCACATGGGCTGGAGCAGGAAGGCGAGCGCGAACATGACCGTGGGGAGCAGGAGGGCGGCCTCCACCGTCGACTGCCCGGCCTCTCCCCGCTCAGTACAGGAGCGCATCCTGCATCCCTCCCACGGACGTCGCGTGCGATGCGGACTCCGCCGCCGCCTCCACGAACCCGCCCGACTCGGCGAACCTCCAGAGCGCTGCGACGCCGAGGACGACCGCGAGCAGGGCCGCCAGCACGATCGCGTACTCGACGGTCGCCTGGCCGGACTCGTCGTCCCGCGTACCCCTCACGCGCCCCACCTACCCTCGCGCGCCAGCCCCTCGACGAGGTCGCGCTCCATCCGGACGACCCTCACCTCGCACGACCCGTCGCCCTCGCTGACGACGCAGGTGTCCACCCACCCGTCCCCGAGGACCGTGCACGACCACGTGCGCCCGAGCAGGTCCAGGTACCCGGAGCGGACAAGCGAGCAGCCTCCGTCCCGCTCGTATCCCTCGAGGAGGCGCGCGGCGACGTCGGCGAGCTCGCCGGGTGCGGCCTGGGAGCGGACCTCGCCGAACTCCCGCGCGTCGACCCGCGCGGCCTCAGGGTCGGAGGCGGCGCCCTCCCCCGGGGCCTCCCCCGCGGACGCGACGTCCGCGGGGGAGGCCGATCCCGGGGCGTCGCGGACGCCCCCGCCGACCCACTCCCCTCCCGGCGGGACGGCGAGACGCGCCGTCGCGACGAGGAGCAGCGCGACGAGCGCCGCCGGGAGCGCGGCGCGCGCGGCCCGGCGGCGGGAGGCCCGCCTAGAGCGAGTTGATCCCATTGGCGATCGCGTCCCACAGCTCGGAGATCTTGTCCCTGAAGGCGATGATCGCGACGATCGCGATGACGACGAGCACGCCCACGAGGATCGCGTACTCCGTCGTGCCCTGCCCCCGCTCGTCGGACGCGAGCGCGCGGACGCGCGCGACGAGGGCGCTCCCCACGGTGCCGATGGTCGAGAGAAACATGCGACTCCCCTTTCCTCCGTGCCTGCCCCGCCTGCGCGGGGCGTCCTCAGAACGTGAGCGAGGCGGCCGCGACCAGGGGGCCGAGCACCGCCAGGAGCATCGCGGGGACGATGAGGGTCCCCAGGGGGACGAGCATCTTCACCGGGGCCCGCTCGATCTCCTCCTCGACGCGGGAGCGGGCCTCGTCGCGCACCGAGGCGGCCTGGCGCTCGAGGGTCGCCGCGAGCGGCGAGCCGAAGCGCAGGGCCTCGGCGACCGAGGCTGCGAAGCGCCGTGCCGCGGGGGTGCCCCACTCCTCCGCGAGCCGGGAGAGCGCCTCCTCGCGCGTCCCCGTCCCCAGGCGCCACCCCAGCATCGCCGCCTCCAGCGAGCGGGAGGTCCCGTTGTCGAAGTGGTCGCAGTACAGCCGCAGCGACATGTCGAACGAGAGGCCCGCCCCGAGCCCCAGGGCCAGCACGTCGAGGAGCTCGGGCAGCTCCTCGCCCGCGGCCGCGGAGGCGTCCTCCCTCCCGAGGCGGACGGCGGCGCGGCGGAGGCCGTCGGTCGCGCGCCGGAGCGCGGCCGAGCGCCGCGAGGCGAGCCCCCTCCAGCCCGCCGGCGAGAGGAGGGCGAGGTAGGTGCCCGCGAACGTCGCGGCGCAGGCGACGCACGCCCAGACAGCGCCGGACGCAGGCATCACATCACCCCTCTCAGGAGCCGCCTGACGACGAGGAGCGCGAGGGCGTCCATCGCCAGGGCGCAGGCCACGCACGCCGTGCCGGCAGGCGTCGCGAGGCCCCTCTGGAAGTCGACCGAGAACAGCGAGAGCAGGCCCAGCATGACGACGGGCATGAGGCACACGATCCGGATCGAGAGGCGCGCCTGGGCCGTCTTGACCTCGAGGGAGCGCCTCAGCTCCTCCCGGGCCTCCACCATCCGGGCCGTGCGCCCCAGCATCGCGTCGAGCGGGCTGCCCGTGCGCTGCGAGATGGCGAGGGAGGTGACGAGCATGAGCACGCCCGGGGCCTCGAGGCGGCGGGCGAGGCCCTCGAGCGCGGAGCGCACGGGCTCGCCGAAGCGGAGCTCGAGGCCCATGCGGGCGAACTCGTCCCCCGCCGCCCCGCGCGCGTTGGCCCCGACGTACTCCACGGCCTGCGCGAGGGTCTTGCCCGAGCCGAGGGCCGAGGCGAGCATGCGGAGCACGCCGGGCATCTCGTCCGCGAGCTCCCTCGACGCGCGCCTCGAGAGCGCCGAGGCGCACGAGCGCAGCAGGACGGCCCAGCATGCGGCGAGCACGGGCGCCACCGCGGGCGACCCCGCCCAGAGGCTCCCCGCGAGCGCGGCCGCGGGGACCGACGCGACGACGGCCATCCCGCACGCCGCCTCCGAAGGCGCAACCCCGCGCCCCGCCAGGCGCCTCCAGAGCGCCGCGGCGAGGACGCGGACGGTCCCCGAGCGGAGAAGGGCGTCGAGCGGCGGCGTCGACGCGCAGCGCTCGCACGCCCGCGCCAGGCGCGCGCGGGCCTCCCCCGCGCTCCTCGGGAGGCGCGCGTGCGCGAGGCCCCCGGAGGCGACGAACGTCCCCGCGGCGGCCGCGGCCATGGCGAGGGCCGGCAGGACGGGCGTCACGGCCGCTCACCCCTCGCCTGCTCGAGCACGTCTCCGTCGACCTCGAAGAAGGGCTCGGACTCGAGCCGCCACGAGCGCGCGGCCGCGTCGAACGCGACGATCCGCGTCAGCTCGACGCCGCCCGCCTCGCCCCTCGACACCCGCGACATCGACCCGATCATGCGCGAGCCGTCCGAGAGGCGGTGCGACATCACGAGCAGGTCGAGCCCGGAGGCGATCTGCTCCTCGACGATGTCGACCGGCAGGTCCATCCCGAAGCGCGCCATCAGCACGAGGCGCAGCACGGCCTCGCGCTCGGTGCCCGCGTGCAGCGTGGTGAGCGACCCGTCGTGCCCCGTGTTCATCGCCTGCAGCATGTCGATGCACTCCGAGCCGCGGACCTCGCCCACGACGATCCTGTCGGGGCGCATGCGCAGCGCGTTCTTGACGAGGTCGCGGATCGTGACCTCGCCGACCCCCTCGATCGAGGCGTCGCGCGACTCGAGGCGCACCACGTGCGGGTGGCTCTCGAAGCGCAGCTCCGCGGAGTCCTCGATCGTCACGATGCGCTCGGAGTGCGGGATCTCGCTCGAGAGCGCGTTGAGCAGGGTCGTCTTGCCCGAGCCCGTGCCACCCGCGACCGCGACGTCGCAGCGCTGCGCCACGGCGGCCGCGAGCAGCCGCGCGTACCACGCGGGAAGCGAGCCCAGCGCGACGAGCTCCGAGAGCGTCGTGATGCGGTCCGAGAACTTCCTGATCGTCACGACCGGGCCGTCGATCGCGACGGGGCTGATCACCGCGTTGACGCGGTCGCCGTTCGCGAGGCGGGCGTTGACGATCGGGTTGCGCTCGTCGAGGCGCCGGCCCAGCGGGGCGATGATCCGGTCGACGACGGTGAGGATCTGCTCGGGCGTGTCGAACGCGCGCGGCGCCTGCAGGAGCTCCCCGGCGCGCTCGTAGAACAGCGACGCGCAGCCGTTGACCATGACCTCCGAGACCCCGTCGTCGTCGAGCAGCGGCTGGATGGGTCCCAGCCCCGTCACCTCGTCGAGGACCTCGCCCACGAGCCGGGAGCGCTCCTCCGGCGCCAGCTCGGCGCCCTGCGTGGCGTTGAGGATCGCCTCGCAGCTCACCGCCAGCTCCTGGCGGGCGCGGACGACGTCCTCGGAGTCCAGCATGGCTGCGACCGTCGCCAGGCCGAGCCGCTCGACGAGCTGGCGGCGCAGGGCCGTCCTCAGGCCGGCCATGCGCTCGGCCGCCTCCTCGCCCGCCTGTCGCGCGGCGGCGCCGCCCTCCTGCTCCCTCACGCGCTCGAGAAGGGACACCTACCTCACCTCCAGAAGACGTCTGATCAGGCCGCGACGCGGGCTCCGCTCGGCGTCCCCGAGGGCTCGCCCGGCCTCCTCCGCGTCAGGAAGCCGACCCATCTCGCTCAGGATCGCGGCAAGCATCGAGGCCGCCGAGCGCACGAGGTCGTCGTCGGTCCCCGCGAGCTCGGCGAGCCCGCCGGGTCCGGGCGGCGAGGAGAGGTCGGCCGCGCTCGCGAGCATGCGGAAGGAGCGGGCGGTCTCGAGCCCCGAGGCGCCTCTGAACAGGCTCTCGTCCTCGGCGTCCCGCCAGTCGCAGAAGCTCATCACCCGCGAGATCCTCGTCCGCTCGACTCCCAGGCGCACCGCGAGCGAGGCGGTCCGCGCCATCGGCGCCACGCTCCCGCGCCCGTCGCGCGCGACGACCAGGAGGCGGTCGCAGGCCTGGACCGCCTGGGCCACGGCGTCCGTGAAGGTCGTCGAGGCGTCCGCCACCACGAGGTCGTGGTGGCGCGCGAGGACGTCGACGACGCGGCCGACGCGCCACCCGAGCGTCTCGGCGAGCTCGGGACGCGCGCAGGGCCCCCACAGCCCGAGCCCCTCGTCGACGCGCACGCCCGCGCCGAGCACGTCCCCGTCCGAGAGCACCCGCGACTCCGCGAGGCGGGCGAGGTCCGAGCCGCCCGGCAGCCCGAGCCAGGCGAAGGCGTTGCCCGAGCACAGGTCCAGGTCGCAGACGGCGACGCTGAGGCCCCACCTCCTCGCGACGAGCGCGAGCAGGCACGACAGGCACGTCTTGCCGACGCCTCCCCTCCCCGAGACGAGGCACAGCACGACACCCCTCCCCCTCGCCGGGCGCGCGGGACGCGGGGCCGGCAGGGCCGCGACCGCCGCGGCGACCTCGTCCGGCTCCTCGATGTCGGCGACCTCGCCGAAAGGCGGGACGGCAGGGGGCTCGACGAGCTGGTCGGGCGTGAGGACGCGGGACACGCCAGCGCGCTCGGCGCGCGAGCGCAGCGAGCCCGACGCCGCCTCGCTCACGAGGACGACCTCGGCGGCGTGTCCGTCACGTGCGAGCGCTGCGGCCAGGTTCACGGCCTCCATCCCCCCGACGGGCGCCCACACGAGCGCCGCAGCCTCGCCCGGGGGCTCCGCGAGCATGAGGCGGCGCATCTCGCGGGCGTCCGCGACGCACCTCTCCCCGCCGTCGGCGCCGAGGACGCGGAGCGCCTCCCCGACCCGGTCCCCCGCACCCTCCGGGGCGCACGCGAGCCATCTCGTCACCGCTCTCCCTCCTCCGTGTCGACGGGCTCCACCTCGTCCGGCGCGGCCCCCTCCCGCGGGTCCGGGACTGACTCGACGTCCTCGGCGGGAATCACCACCCGCAGCTCGCCGGCGTCGCTCGCCGCGAGCACGTCCGCCACCTCCTCGGGCCTCACGGCGACGGAGACCGTCCGCCCGCCCGCCGCGAGCCCCGTCTGCGCGACGGGCACGGAGAGGACGACCATGTCGGCCGAGACCACCCGCGAGTCGCCGTCGCCGACCCGGTAGGCCACCACGTGGGCCCCGATCGTCACGTTCGAGGGGACGCCGAGCTCCTCGGTCATGGGGACGACGAGGGCGACGCACCCCGAGGGGACGTCGGCGGACTCGCTCGCGTCGCGGAAGTTCACCTGCGTGAGCGGCGCGCCCTGCGCGGCCGGCTCGGTCACGGTCGCGCCGACGACCTCGTCGCGATCCGTCACCGCGCCGACGGGCGCCAGGTCCGCGAGCCACTCGCGCACCTCGACGTCCTCGGCGGCGACGACCTCGCCCGCCTCGAGGGTCCGCTCCGCCACGACGAGGTCCACCACCTCGCCCCCGTAGCGGGCGAGCATCTCCGAGCGCTCCCGCTCGGCCTCGGAGCGGACGCCGCGGGCGTACAGGAGGAACGCCACGCCCACGACGAGGGCGGCGAGTGCCGCTGCCACGATGCGCAGCCTCCGTCCCATGCGACCCCCCTCCCGCGGCCGGACCCTCCCTCGGGAACGATTCTGCGGAGGCGGGGTGCCGCGCGCAGCGTGGCCGCCGAAGTCGCGAGGCGCGCGCCGACGGGTCGCCGACGGGGCGCCGACGCCGCACGGGAAAGCCCCCGCCGGCGCGCTCGCGCGGGCGGGGGCGGAATCGGACGTGGGACGGGACGGATCTCCCGGCTCCGCTAGATCACCACATCGGGGGCGAGGCCCTCGGAGCTCTCGCGCATCTCGCGGGCAAGGGAGAGGTAGGCATCGAGCCGGGCCTCGGGGAACGCCCCCGCGGCGAGAGCCGCGCGCACGCCGCAGCCCGGCTCGCCCGTGTGCGTGCAGTCGCGGAACCGGCACGCGCGCGCCGCCTCGGCGACGTCCGGGAACGCCTTGGCGAGGCCTCGCTCGTGGCCCACGAGCGGCAGGCTGCGCAGGCCCGGCTCGTCGACGACCACGCCGGCGCCGGCGAGCCTCACCATCCGGCGCGACACGGTCGTGTGCCTGCCGGCGTCGTCGGAGGCGCGCACCCCGCCGACCTCGAGCACGTCCTCGCCGAACAAGGCGTTGAGCAGGGTGGACTTGCCGGCGCCGGACTCGCCGAGCATGATGGCCACGCGACCCTCGGGCACGAGGGCGCGCACCTCGGCGACGCCCCAGCCCGCGCCGGCCCCCCGGGCGGCCCCGGCATAGCCCTCCCGCTCCTCCGCCGCCGTGCACGTGACCGGCACGGAGCCTCCCAGCACCTCGCGGACGAGGGCGACCTGGCCGGCCAGCCAGGCGGCGTCGGGGCAGCGGTCGGCCTTCGTGAGCACCACGGCGGCCTCGGCCCCGCAGTCGAGGGCGACCACGACTGAGCGCGCGATGCGGTCCACGAGGACCTCACGGCGCGAGAGGGGCTGCGCGACGAGGACGACGTCCACGTTGGCGGCGAGCGTCTGGTGCTCTCCGCGCGGGCCGCCGCGCCAGCGGGCGATGTCGCTCCTGCGCGGGAGGACCCCCTCGAGCAGCAGGCCGGCGTCGTGGCCCTCCGTGGCCCGGCACACGACCCAGTCCCCCACCGCGGCGCGGGCGTCCGTCTTGAGCGATGAGAGCCCCTGCCCGTACTCGCAGCGCAGCGTCGCGCGCTCGGTTGCCACGACGGGGTAGCCGCGGTCGAGCCTCACCACGCAGCCGAGCACGGGCTCGCCGGGCAGCGAGGCGTCGCCCTCGAGGCGCGCCGCCTGGCGGGCGAAGGCGTCGAGCTGCTCGGGCGAGGGGGAGAGGTCGGAGAAGGACGGGAGGCCTGCCAGGCGCAACGGCCCGAGGGCCGCCCCCCGGTCGGGGACGGCCCTCGGCTTGCGGTTCCTGGTGCGGGAGCGCGCCACGTGCTAGTCCTCGCGCTCGACGGAGCGCATGACGGCCTTGTAGACCTCCATGATCGGGATGATCAGGAAGGCGAGGCCGAGCGCCACGAGCAGCGCGTCGACGCGCAGCGTCATGAAGCCGAAGACCTCGGCCAGCGGGTCGAACTCGACCACGACGACGGTGAGCAGCAGGGCGAGCACGGCCGCGCCCCACAGCCACGCGTTCTGCTTCCTCATGGAGAACAGCGAGGCGCGGCGGCTGCGCATGTTGAACGAGTGGAAGATCTCGACCATGGACAGCGTGATGAACGACATCGTCACGCCCTCCTTGTCGGGGATGCCGTCCAGCAGCATCGCCATGTCAATGCCGCCGTTGTGGAACCACATGCCGGCGAAGAACGAGGCCAGCACGAGCAGGGTGATCACGACGCCCTGGAAGACGATGTCAACGCCCATGCCGCCGGCGAACACGCCGTCGGTCGCCTTGCGCGGCTTGCGCCGCATGACGTCGCCCTCGGCCTCCTCCATGCCCAGCGCGAGCGCGGGGAAGCAGTCCGTGATCAGGTTGATCCAGAGCAGCTGGACCGGCTGGAAGATCGTGAAGCCGATCATCGTGGCGACGAACACGGAGAGGACCTCGGCGATGTTGGCCGAGAGCAGGAACTGGATGACCTTGCGGATGTTGTCGTAGATCCTGCGGCCCTCCTCCACCGCGCCGATGATGGTGGCGAAGTTGTCGTCGGCGAGCACCATGTCCGCGACGTTCTTGGTGACGTCGGTGCCGGTGATGCCCATGCCGACGCCGATGTCGGCGCGCTTGATGGAGGGCGCGTCGTTGACGCCGTCGCCGGTCATGGCGACGACCATGCCGCGGCTCTTCCAGGCGTCGACGATGCGGGTCTTGTGCTCGGGCTGGACGCGCGCGTACACGCCGTAGTCCACCACGCGCTCCTTGAACTCCTCGTCGGAGATCCTGTCGAGCTCGGCGCCGGTGATCGCGTGCGACGGGTCGTCGAGGATGCCCAGCTCGCGGGCGATCGCGACGGCGGTGTCGATGTGGTCGCCGGTGATCATGACCGGGCGGATGCCGGCCTCCTTGGCCTCCACGATGGCCTGGGTGACCTCGGGGCGAACCGGGTCGATCATGCCGGAGAGGCCGCAGAACACGAGGTCGTGCTCGAGGGCGGCGGGGCTGCAGTCCTCGGGGAGCGCGTCGTGGGTGCGGCTCGCGAGCGCGAGCACGCGCAGGGCCTGGTCGGCCATGGCCTTGTTGGCGGCGAGCAGCTCGGCGCGGCGCTCCTCGGTGAGGGGCACGACGGCGTCGCCGTCGTAGATGGCCGTGCACAGGTCGATCACGACGTCGGGGGCGCCCTTGGTGTACTGCTCGAAGGAGCCGTCGGCCTCCTCGACCACCACGGACATCATCTTGCGGCCCGAGTCGAACGGGGCCTCGCCGGCGCGCGGGTGCTCGACGTCGAGGCCGGTCATGCCCGCCTTGGCGGCGTCGTTGACGAGGGCGCACTCGGTGGGCTCGCCGACGGCCTCGCCGGCCTCGGCGTCCCACTTCGCGTCCGAGCACAGCGCCATGCCGGCGAGGAACTTCTCCTCGGGGGCGGCGAGCTCGTGCTTGACGACGGTCATCTTGTTCTGGGTGAGGGTGCCGGTCTTGTCGGAGCAGATGATCTGCGTGCAGCCCAGGGTCTCCACTGCGGTGAGCTTGCGGATGATGGCCTGGCGGCGGCTCATCTTGGTGACGCCCATCGACAGCACGATCGTGACGACCGCGACGAGGCCCTCGGGGATGGCCGCGACGGCCAGCGACACGGCGACCATGAAGGTGTCGAGCACGAGCGAGGGGTTGCGCAGCATCTCGGAGCCGTGGCGCAGGAAGTCCACGGCGAAGATCACGACGCAGATCGCGATGACCATGATCGTGAGGATCTTGGAGAGCTGGGCGAGCTTGATCTGGAGCGGGGTGAGCTCCTTCTTGGCGGTGGTGAGGGCGTCGGCGATCTTGCCCATCTCCGTCTGCATGCCGGTGGCGACCACCACGGCGCGGCCGCGGCCGTAGACGACGGTCGAGCCCATGTAGCACATGTTCTTCCGGTCGCCCAGCGGGACGTCCTCGGCGCCCTCGGGCAGCTCGATGGCCTCGACCTGCTTGTCGACGGGCACCGACTCGCCGGTGAGGGCGGCCTCCTCGATCTTCATCGAGGCGCTCTCGAGCACGCGGCAGTCGGCGGGCACCGAGTCGCCGGCCTCGAGGACCACGACGTCACCCACGACCAGCTCGGAGCTGGGCAGCGTGACGAGGCGGCCGCCGCGGATCACCTTGGACTGGGCGGCGCTCATCTCCTGCAGGGCCTCGAGGGCCTGCTCGCTCTTGGCCTCCTGGACCACGCCGAGCACGGAGTTGATGATGACGACGACCATGATGATAACGACGTCGGCGATCTCGGACTCGCCGCGCACGGCGCCGGTGACCGCGGAGATGACCGCGGCGACGATGAGCATGATGACCATCGGGTCGGCCATCTGCTCGAAGAAGCGGATCCACAGCGGGGTCTTCTTCTCCTCGTCGAGCTTGTTCGGCCCGTGCTCGGCGAGCCTGCGGGCCGCCTCCTTCGGGTCGAGGCCCTGCTCGGCGTCCACGCCGAGGCGCCCCAGGACCTCGTCCTGCGACTCCAGATACTCTCTCATGTGGGTTGTTTCCCTCCCCTGGGAATGCGTGACCGACGCATGGTTGATGCCCGATCGTAATTCCTCGAGAAGCGAGGCAAGGGCTCATCAAGTCTGGCCGTCGGACCCCTTGATGGCTAGAAGCACCAATCATACTACCCGAGGCAGGCGACGCCCGGGGTCGAGGCCCGCGAGGAAGGCATTCCGAACGCCTCTTACAAATGTTTGTGGGGGCTGTGGTTCCGGTTTCGGAAGCGTGTCGCCCGTTTGATTCGACCCCTCGCGCATGATTCAATGAACTCGGGAAATAACAGCGTCTGTGGGCAAACGGTCCCGGACGTTCGGCAAACGGAAGCAGAGGGGAACACGTGTTTACTGGCAAGAAGACCAAGATCGTCTGCACCATGGGCCCGGCCACGGAGGACGAGGACGTCCTCCGCGAGCTCATCCGCAGCGGCATGAACGTCGCCCGCTTCAACTTCTCCCACGGATCCCACGAGTACCACAAGGCCGGCTTCGAGCGCGTCCGCAGGGTCGCCGCGGAGCTCGGCGCCAACGTCGCCATCCTGCTCGACACCAAGGGCCCCGAGGTCCGCACCGGCAACCTCGAGGGCCACGAGCCCGTCGAGCTCGTCACCGACTCCCGCGTCGTCGTCACCATCGACGACGACGTCGTCGGCACCGCCGAGCGCTTCTCGATCGACTACAAGGACATGGTCACCGACGTCACCCGCGGCTCGATCATCCTCGTCGACGACGGCCTGATCGAGCTCGAGGTCGAGTCCGTCGAGGGCAACGACATCCACTGCCGCGTCAACAACGGCGGCATGCTCGGCGAGCACAAGGGCGTCAACGTCCCGAACGCGACGCTCAACCTCCCGGCCGTCACCGAGCAGGACCGCCGCGACCTCATCTTCGGCTGCGAGTGCGGCGTCGACGCCGTGGCGGCCTCCTTCATCCGCGACGCCGCCGGCGTCGAGGAGATCCGCGAGCTGCTGCGCGACCACGGCGGCGACCGCATCTCCGTCTACTCCAAGATCGAGTGCGCCGCCGGCATCAAGAACTTCGACGAGATCCTCGAGGCCTCCTCGGGCATCATGGTCGCCCGCGGCGACCTCGGCGTCGAGGTCCCGGCCGCCCAGGTCCCGCACCTGCAGAAGATCATGATCGAGAAGTGCAACCGCGTCTACAAGCCGGTCATCACCGCCACCCAGATGCTCGACTCCATGATCCGCAACCCGCGCCCGACCCGCGCCGAGTGCACCGACGTCGCCAACGCCATCTACGACGGCACCGACTGCGTCATGCTCTCCGGCGAGACGGCCGCCGGCTCCTACCCGGTCGAGGCCGTCCAGATGATGACCTCCATCTGCCTGGAGACCGAGAAGTACGTCCACGAGCGCGATGAGTACATCGAGCGCGGCGGCGTGCGCAACGTGAACGGCTCGGTGGGCTTCGCCGCCTCCCAGATCGCCAACCGCGTCAACGCCAAGGCGATCCTGTGCCCGACCAACACCGGCCGCACCGCGCGCCTCATCTCCAAGTATCGCCCGCACGAGAACATCCTCGCCACCTCCCCCTCCCCCAAGACGGTGCGCAAGTGCTGCTTCTACTGGGGGGTCGACGCCTGGCTGGTCGAGGAGCAGCCGACGATGTCGACCACCATCAACGCGGCGATCGCCAACGCCAAGGAGCAGAACATCGTCGAGGAGGACGACCTCGTCGTCGTGACCGCCGGCGACGCCTCCACCTCGCCCAAGCAGGGCACCTACACCACCTCCACGAACCTCGTGATGGTGGCCCAGGTCCACTAGCGCCCGCACCGCGGCGACCCCAGAGCCCCCGGCCCGCCCGCGCGGACCGGGGGCTCCCCTTGTGCGCGCATATAGTCCTATTTCGTACTATATGCGCGGGGGCATGCGCTACACTGCGGGCGTAGCCGACGCGAGGAGGACGACCATGGCGCACGAGGCCCGCACCATCCGCACCAGGGGGGCGATGCCGAGGTACTGCCTGCAGAACATCGCCGCGCAGGCGGCCTTCACCCCCGTCACCATGGCCGCGTCCTTCATGATCGGGCGCGACATCTCGAGCTCGGCGGCGGGCGTCGCGCTCGCGGTGGGCAACGTCCTGGCGCTCGCCGTCCAGCCGTGGGTCTCCTCCACCGCCGACGGGCGCCGCGGGCTCACAATCGCCCAGCTCAGCCTCGGCGCGAGCCTCGGTTCCCTCGTCGCGTTCGCCGGCGGGCTCCTCTCGCCGGGGCCCGTGCTCACGATGCTCTTCGTCGTGCTGCTCTACATGTTCTTCCAGAACCTGCTCGCGCTGGTCAACAGCGTCTCCGTCTACTACATCAACCGCGGGGCGAGGATCAACTACGGCGTCGCCCGCGGGCTGGGGTCCGCGTCCTACGCCTGCGTGGCCGCCGTCATCGGCGTCGCGGCCGAGCGCTTCGGCCCGAACGCCTACTTCCTGATCGGCGCCGTCCTCTCCGCCGTCGTCGCGCTCGCGATGATGCTGCTTCCCACCCCGAAGGACGTCCCGTCGCTGCGCGAGGAGGACGCCGGGGACGAGGGGCGCGACGTCTCCTACGGGGAGTTCCTGCGCGGCAACCGCAAGTTCCTCCTGCTCATGCTCGGCACGAGCATGGCGTTCATCATGGAGAGCGCGGTGGGCACCTACGCCCTGCCCATCGTCGAGTCCGTGGGCGGCGGGCACGCGGAGATGGGCTTCGCGATGGCGCTCCAGGCGATCCTCGAGCTTCCCGGCATGTGGGGCTACGACCTGCTCGAGCGGCGCTTTAGGACGTCGTCGCTGCTCATCTTCGCGACCCTCATGTACGCCGTGAAGGGGCTCGCGTTCTGCGTCGCGACCGACATCGCCATGGTCTACGTCGCCTACGGCTTCCAGATGGTCAGCTTCAGCATCTGGACGCCGGCCTCGATCAGCTACGCCAACAAGTTCTTCCGCGAGGGCAACAAGAACAAGGCGATCGGCCTGTTCTCGCTCGTCTTCTCGATCGCGGGCGTCGTCGCCTCGCCGCTGGCGGGCCTCGTCATCGACGGCTTCGGCGTCACCGCCATGCTCGTGAGCGTGACCGTCGTCGCGGCGGTCGGGTGCGTGCTCGCGCGCATGGGCCTGGAGCGCGAGGGGAGCGCCTCCTAGCAGGCACGCGAACGCCCTCGCTCGCCGGCGGATGCCCCTCCCCCGAGCCAAAATGTCATGAATTGTACTGTCGCTTGCGGCAACCCTCTGATACAGTCTTTCCCGGAAGGGGAGCGCGCGGCACGGGAATTCGCCTGGCTTGACGGACAGGGCCCTCGACCTGGGGCTTTGTCCGTCTTCTGCCTGTAGGGGGTCCTGCGCCGCGACGGCGCGAGGGAGGCCCGATGGGCAAGGAAGCCACGGCAATCAAGACCAGGGGCGCGATGCCCAAGTACTGCCTGCAGAACGTCATAACCCAGATGGCCTACTGCCCGCTGAGCATGGCCGCCGGGTTCATGCTGGGCAAGGGCATCTCGAGCTCCGCGGCGGGCGTCGCGATCGCCCTCGGCAACGTGCTCGCCCTCGTCATCCAGCCCTGGGTGTCCTCCACCGCCGACGGGCGGCGAGGCCCGTCCGTCGCTCAGCTGAGCCTCGCCGCGAGCCTCGGGCTCGTCGTCGCCTACGCCTGCGGCGTCATCCTGCCCGGGCCCGTCCTCACGATGGCCTCCGTCGTCGCCGTGTTCATGCTCTTCATGAACCTGCTCGCGCTGGTCAACAGCATCTCCGTCTACTACATCAACCGCGGGGCGTCGATCAACTACGGCGTGGCCCGCGGCATGGGCTCGCTGTCCTACGCGATCGTGGCCTCCGTCATCGGCGTCATCGCCGAGCGCTTCGGGCCGGAGTCCTACTTCGTGCTCGGCGCGGGCTTCTCCGCGCTCATGGCGGCCGCCATGCTCCTGCTGCCCACGCCCAAGGACGTTCCGCCCACCACCGGCGTGCAGGAGGACGAGGGCGCGGACGTCTCCTACGGCTCGTTCGTCAGGGAGAACCCCAAGTTCCTGATCCTCGTCGTCGGCGTGAGCCTCGCCTTCGTGATGGCCAGCGCCACGAGCACCTACGCGCTCCCGGTGATGCAGTCCGTCGGCGGCGGCGAGGCCGAGATGGGCTTCGCGATGGCGCTCCAGGCCGTCTTCGAGCTGCCCGGGATGTGGGGCTACAACTGGCTCGAGAAGCGCATCAAGACCTCGACGCTGCTCATGTTCTCCGTCGCCATGTACGCGGTGAAGGGCTTCGTGTTCTGCGTCGCCACCGACATCGCGATGATCTACGTCGCCTACGCCCTGCAGGTCGTGAGCTTCGGCATCTGGACGCCGGCCTCGATCAGCTACGCCAACAAGTTCTTCCACGAGGGCAACAAGAACAAGGCCGTCGGCCTGCTCTCGCTCATCTTCTCGTTCGCCGGCGTCGTCGCCTCCCCCGTCGCGGGCTGGGCGATCGACACCTTCGGCCTGCTCGCCATGCTCGTGATCGTCGAGGTGTGCGCCGTCGTCGGCGTCATCCTCGCCCGCATCGGCCTGCAGCGCGAGGGCGAGGCCGAGACCGCCTAGGGACGCGACCGCGGGCCGGAGGGCCCGGGAGGGAGGACACGCACTATGCCGAACGGAACCGCCGGCGCGACCCGGACGCCGGGCCTGAACCTCAAGGGCGCCATGCTCAAGTACTCGATCCAGAGCGGCCTTCTCTGGATCGCGTGGTGCCCGCTCGCCTACGCCTCGACCTTCATGCTGGGGCGCGACCTCTCCGCGACGGAGGCCGGCTTCGCGCTCGCGATCGGCAACCTGCTCGCGCTCGTCGTGAACCCGTTCGTGGCGAGCGCCGCCGACGGCAAGGGGACGCTCGACATCCGGACGATGTCGGTGGGGCTCTCCGCCGCGACGGTCGTGACGATGGCCGTGGCCACCGTCTCGCGGGTCCCCGTCGTCATGATGGGCGGCATCGCGCTGGGCTACATGTTCGCGCAGAACCTGCCCGCGCTCTCCAACTCGATCAACGTGTACTACGTCAACCGCGGGGCGAGGATCAACTACGGCCTCGCGCGCGGCATCGGGTCGCTCACCTGGTCGATTACCTCGGCGATCCTCGGCTTCGCGATGGCGGCGTTCGGCACCGACGTCATCATGGTCATCGGCTTCGGCGCCAACGTCGCCATGACCGTCGGCTTCATGCTGATGCCGACCCCCAAGGACGTCCCCGCGCTGTTCGACCCGGACGCCGACGCAGACGACTCCGAGGAGGCCGTCGAGGCCCGCGAGGGCTCCTACGGCGCGTTCCTGCGCGACAACCCGCGCTTCCTGCGCCTCATCGTCGGTTTCTCGCTGTGCTTCTTCATGGGCCAGCTCATCGCGAACTACGCCCCGCTCATCGTCGAGCAGATCGGCGGCGACTCCACCGTCCAGGGCAACGCCCTGGCCATCCAGGCCGCCTGCGAGCTGCCCGCGATGTGGACGATGGACCTGCTCACCCGCAGGATCAGGGTCGCCAACATCATCCGCTTCGCGGCGGCGGGCTACGTCGCCAAGCACGGCATGATCATGTTCGCCGTCCTCGCCGGCTCGATCCCGCTGCTCTACGTCGGCTACGGGCTGCAGGCCGTGAGCTACGCGGTCTACACGGCCGCCTGCGTGTACTACTGCAACGCCTCCTTCGGCGAGGGCGACAAGAACAAGGCCCTCGGCCTGTGCGTGATGGTCAACACGATCTCCGGCATCCTCGGCAGCTTCTTCGGCGGCATCATCGTCGACGCCTTCGGCGTGAACGCGATGCTCGCCGTCGGCGTCGGGCTCACCGTCGCCGGCGCCCTGATCGCCTTCACCGGCGTCGAGCGGGCGCGCGAGGCCGGGCTCGCCGCGGAGGCGGCCTGTGAGTAGCCGGGCGGACGCGGCGGCGGAGGGCGAGGGGGAGCCGGCCTCGCTCGACGTGCGCGGGGCGATGTGGCGCTACTCTCTCGCCAGCGGGCTCGTCTGGGCCGCGTTCGCGGCGGTCACCTACGGCTCCACCTACATGCTGGAGCTCGGGCTCTCGAGCATGGACGTGGGCGTGATGCTCGTGGCGGGCAACGTCCTCGCCATGCTCGTCCAGCCCCGGATCGCCTCGACGGCCGACGCCCGCAGCGGCCCCTCCATCCGCGCGATGTCGGTCGCGCTCGCCCTCGCGACGGCAGCGCTGTGCGCCGCCTGCCTCGCGAGCCACGCCGCCTGGCTGCTCATCGCCGCCTTCGGCCTCACCTACCTCACGAGCCGCAACATCCAGGCCCTCTCGAACTCGACGAGCGTCTACTACATCAACCGCGGGGCGCGGATCAACTACGGCGTGGCCAGAGGCATCGGCTCCGTCGCGTTCGCGGCCGTCTCCGCCGTGCTCGGCGCGATGATGGACGCCCTGGGGCCGGACGTCGTGGTGTGGTCCGCGATCGCGCTGAGCCTCGCGCTCGCCGCGTCGCTCGCCCTCATGCCCACCCCCAAGGACGTGCCCGCCCTCGGCGAGCGCCCGGGCGACGCGCGCGACGACGGACGCGGCTACCTCGCCTTCTGCCGCGAGAACCCCCGCCTCATGCTCGTGTTCCTGGGCTTCGGCCTCCTCTCGATCCCGGCGCTCGTCACCACCACCTACGGCAAGCCGGTCGTCGAGAGCATCGGCGCCGACGTCGGCGTGATGGGCGTCGCGATCGCGATCTCGGCGGCGAGCGAGCTGCCGATGATGGCGGTCTCCTCGAGGCTCGAGCGCCGCTTCAGCGTCAGCGCCCTCATGCGCTTCGCCGCCGTCGGCTGCGTGCTCAAGTGCGTCGTGATCACCGTGGCCCCCACGGTCCCCGTCCTCTACGCGGGCTACGCGCTCCAGGTCCTCGGCTACGCCCTCTACACGCCCGTGTGCGTCACCTACGCGAACCTCCTGTTCGGGGAGGGCGACAAGAACAAGGCGGTGGGCCTGCTCACGATGACGAACACCGTGGGCGGCATCATCGGCAACCTGCTCGGCGGCGTCCTGATCGAGACGATGGGCGTCCTGCCGTTCATGCTCGCGTGCTGCGCCGTGTCCGTGGCCGGCATGCTGCTCGCCTTCGCCGGGATGGAGCGGGTGGGCCGCGTCGGGCGTCAGCGGGCCGCCGAGGCGTAGGCGCGCAGGCCCTCGAGCAGCAGCGCGTTCACGCGCTCGAAGGTGTCCAGGAACCACGCCTCGTCCAGCAGCCGGTACTCCGGCACCCCGTCGATGTGGCGGCGCTCGTTGTCCTCGACGATGCCGCGCGCCACCGCGCAGGCCGCCCGGACGTCGGCCGCCAGGATAGGGTAGTGCGGGAACTCGGCGCACTGGCGCAGCAGCTCGTCGGTGGCCTCGACGCGCCGCGAGATCGGCAGCGTCCTACCGAAGGTGGCGAAGTCCCCCTGCTTCATGACGCGGGTCTCGCGCGTCACCCCGAGGCCGCGCTCGGCGAGCAGGTCGCGCGTGGCCTGGTTGTAGGTCGCGTCGCAGACGAGGTGGCACCACGCCCCGAGCGTCACGTCCGAGGCGTGCCCGCGCGCCAGGAACCGGTCCCAGAAGGCGCGGTGGCGCGGGACGGGTATCGGGTCGGACTCCGCCTCGTGCGTGACGCGGTAGTCGATGACGTGGCTCGGCTCGGGGACCATGTAGCCCACGTAGACGTCGGGCACGTAGTTGCCGAACAGGAAGCAGTTGGGGTCGCGCACGCCCAGGCGCGCGGGGTCCTCCTCGGCGAGGAGGCGCTCCACGTGCGCCGTGTGCATGTTCCAGCTCGGCATGCGCCCTCCCCCGCGCCGGGGCCTACGCCCCGCGGACCTCGCCGCCGGTGGCCTGGCAGACCTTGCGGACGACCTTGGCGTGCGCGCGCTCGACCTCCTCGGAGGTGAGGGTGCGGTCCGCCGCGCGGTAGGTGAGCGAGAAGGCCATGGACTTCCGGCCCGAGCCGACGCGCTCCTCGTCGCGGTAGACGTCGAAGAGGCGCACGGAGTCGAGCAGGCGGCCGCCCGCGGAGGTGATGCGCTGCACGAGCGTCTCGCAGGTGACGTCCTCGTCCACGATGATCGCGAGGTCGACCTCGGAGCCGGGCAGCGTCGGCACCTCGCGGTAGGGCAGCTCGCGCTGGGCGAGGCGCAGCAGGGGCTCCTCGGCGAGCTCGAAGGCCACGACGTCGCCCTCGACGTCGAGGCGGGCGAGCGTGGCGGGGTGCACGTTGCCCACCCAGCCCAGCAGCCGGGCGCCGGAGTACACCTCGGCGGCGCGGCCGGGCTGCAGCCAGCCGTACTCCTCGGGGTCGGCCGGGCGGAAGCGGACCTTCTCGACGCGCAGCGAGCGCAGCAGCTCCTCGACGACGAACTTGGCGTCGAAGAAGTCCACCTCGCGCTCGGGCACGTCCCAGCCGGCGTCGCCGCGCCCGCCGGCCATCACGGCGCTCACGTAGGAGGGCTCGTCGGGCTGGCTCGCGTGGGCGTGGCCGAAGAAGACGCGCCCGATCTCGTAGAGGGCGATGTCGCGCGTCCCGTGCGCCTGGTTGTAGGCGACGGAGCGCAGCAGACCGGGCAGGATGGAGCGGCGCATCTGGCTCTGCTCGGCGAACAGCGGGTTGATGATCTCGACGGGCACGCCGCGGCCGCGCTCGGACATCCCGACGAGGTCGAGGTCGCCGGGGCGGGCGAAGTTGTAGGTCTGCGCCTCGTTGAGGCCGCAGGCGCGCAGCACCTCGGAGATGCGGCGGACGCGCTGCTGGTCGACGGTGAGGCCGCCGGCGTGGTTGCGCGCGGCGGGCAGCGTCGCCTCGACGCGGTCCATGCCCCACAGGCGCACGACCTCCTCGATCAGGTCGACCTCGCGCACCAGGTCCGGGCGGCTCGTCGGCGGCACGACGTCCCAGCCGCCCTCGCGCGCGGAGAGCCCGCAGCCCAGGCGCGCCAGGAAGCGCTCCATCTCCGCGTCGGCGATCGGGGCGCCGGCCAGCGCGCGGACGCGGTCGGCGCGCAGCGCGATCACGGGCGCCTCGGGCTGCTCGGGGTAGACGTCGACCACGCCGGGGCACACCTCGGCGCCGCAGCACTCCTCGAAGAGGGCGGCCGCGATGTCGGCGACGTCGCGGCACCTCGTCGCGTCGACGCCGCGCTCGAAGCGGATGGAGGCCTCGCTCATCAGGTCGAGCGAGCGGCTCGTGCGCGAGGTGTGGCCCGCGTCGAAGCGCGCGCTCTCGAGCAGCACGTCGCAGGTGGTCTCGTCGATCTCGGAGTTCTGCCCGCCCATGACGCCGGCGAGCGCCACCGGACGGTCGCGGTCGTCGGTGATCAGCCCGACGTCCGGGGTGCAGACGCGCTCCTGGCCGTCGAGGGTCACGACGCGCTCGCCGTCGCGCGCGGCGCGCACGACCACGTGGCGCCTCCCGTCGCGCTCGGAGAGCTTGCCGAGGTCGAAGGCGTGGAGCGGCTGGCCGGTGAGGAACATCACGTAGTTCGTCACGTCGACGACGTTGGAGATGGGGCGGGCGCCGGCGGCGGTGACGCGGCGGGCGAGCCACTCGGGGCTCGGGCCCACCTTCACGTTGCGCACCACGCGCGCGCAGTAGCGCTGGCAGATCCCGGGATCGTCGATCTCGACCTCCACGAGGTCGTGGGCGTCGGGCCCCTGCTCGCGCTCGACGCGCGGCAGCTCCACGCGGACGTCCTCGTCCAGGATGGCGCCGACCTCGGTCGCCATGCCCAGCATCGAGAGGCAGTCGGGGCGGTTGGGGGTGATCTCGCAGTCGAGCACCGTGTCGGCGATGCCGTACCACTGCGCGAAGGGCACGCCCACCGGCGCGTCCTCCGGCAGGATCATGATGCCGGCGTGGTTCGAGCCCAGCCCCAGCTCGCGCTCGGAGCAGTTCATGCCGCACGACTCGACGCCGCGCAGCTTCGACTTCTTGATCGTGGTGCCGTCGGGCAGCGTCGCGCCCACCATGCTCACGACGACGTGGTCGCCCGCCTCGAAGTTCTGGGCGCCGCACACGATCTGCAGCGGCTCGGGCTCGCCGTCCTCGCCCACGTTCTGGGCGCCCACGTCCACGCGGCACACCCACAGGTGGTCGGAGTTCGGGTGGGCCTCCTTGGCGAGGACCCGCCCGGTGACGATGTGGTCGAAGTCCACGCCGAGGCGGTCGACGGCCTCGACCTCGGTGCCGGTGCGCACGAACTCGGCGACCAGGTCCTGCGGGTCGTCGGGCAGGTCGACCATCGTGGAGAGCCATTCGTAGGAGACGCGCATGGAAAAGCCTTTCTGTCGCGCGGGGCGCGCCCGCGGGAGGGTCGTTGCGGGGTCCGGCTAGAACTGGCGCAGGAAGCGCATGTCGCCGGTCATGAGCATGCGCAGGTCGGGCAGGTCGTAGCGCAGCGCCGCGACGCGCTCGACGCCGATGCCGAAGGCGAAGCCGGTGTAGCGCTCGGCGTCGATGCCGCAGTACTCGAACACGTTGGGGTCCACCATGCCGCAGCCGAGGATCTCCAGCCAGCCGGTGCCCTTGCAGAAGCGGCAGCCCGCGCCGTGGCAGATGTTGCACGACACGTCCACCTCGCAGCTGGGCTCGGTGAACGGGAAGAAGTGCGGGCGGTAGCGCGTGGCGCGGTCCGCGCCGAAGATCTCGCGGCAGAAGTAGTCGAGCGTGCCCTTGAGGTCGCCGAAGGTGATGCCCTCGTCCACGACGAGGCCCTCAACCTGGTTGAACTGGGGCAGGTGGTTGGCGTCGGCGGTGTCGGGGCGGAACACGGTGCCCGGGCTGATCATGTAGATGGGCGGCTTCTGGCGCTCCATGACGTGCACCTGCACGCCGGAGGTCTGCGTGCGCAGCAGCACGTCGCTCTCGCCCTGGACGTGGGCCTCCTTGCCCTCGGGGGCGTTGTCCACCACGTAGAAGGTGTCGCGCGCCGAGCGCGAGGGGTGGTCCTCGGGCGCGTTGAGCGCGGTGAAGTTGTACCAGGTCGTCTCGACGAAGGGGCCGTCCTCGACGGTGTAGCCCAGCCCGCAGAAGACGTCCTCCATCTCCTGCTTGATCTGGGTCACGAGGTGCAGCGTCCCCTGGGACAGGCCGCGCCCGGGAAGGGTGACGTCCACGGCGTCGGCCGCGATGCGCGCCTCGAGCGCCGCCTGGGAGAGCTCGGTCCTGCGGGCCTCGAGCGCGGCCTCGACGGCGGCGCGCACCTCGTTGGCGCGCTTGCCGACGACGGGACGCTCCTCGGGGGCGAGCGAGCCCATCGAGCGCAGCACCTTCGTGAGGCTGCCCTTCCTGCCCGTCACGGCCACGCGGATGCGGTCCAGCTCCTCCAGCGAGCCGGCGCCCGCGATGCCCGCCAGGGCCTCGGCCTCGATGCCCTGCAACTCCTCGACGACTGCCATGCATGCTCCCCTCGAACGAAAAAACCGCCCCCGGGCGACGTTGCTCCCAAGGACGGACGAGATCCGCGGTACCACCTTGCTTGGCCGGCGGTTGTGCCCCCGCCGAACCCACTCTGCGGCCCGTGCCGTGGGCCCGACGGCTTCCCTACTCAGGCGCGCCGTGCGGCGCCCGTTCAGGTCGCGGCTGGTGGAGTGAACCCCGTCCCCCAGCCCCCGCGAGCGCCTCCCAGCCTCCGGGCGCTCTCTCTCGTGCGAGGGCGACGCGAGGGGCGAGCCTCTCCGTCATCGCCTGGGGGGTAGCGTAGCACAGCGCGCCCCGACCGCGCCAGGCTCGCCTCCCTACAGCATGCCCGCCGCGCCGGCGCCCACCTGGTAGCGCACGCCGTCGCCGAACAGCTCGTGGTACTGCATCGTCGCGAGGTCGTCGTAGAGCCCGTCGGCGTCGTTGCCGCCCCCGTCGACGGGCGTCGCCCACGCGCCCTCCGCGTCCTGGTAGCCCGCCAGGTTCAGCAGCGGCATCCCCTGCCTCACCTCGAGCTGGGCCTTCTGGAAGTCCGTGAGCGGCGCGCCGATGAGCTCGAGGACCTGGGCCGCGAGGTAGTTGGTGCTCGTCGGGGTCTCCCGGCTGGGCACCATCCCCTCGGTCCCGGCGATCTCGTAGTTCGCCCACACCATGTAGCAGGTCTGGTAGCGGCGCTGCTCGTGCTCGACCGTGTCGCCCTCGTCGGGGAACAGGCGGTTGTTGTAGGCGCTCGCGATCTTGGGCTGGTGGTCGCCAAAGTAGACGAGCACCACGGGGCGGTCGAGCTCGGAGAGCTCGGCGACGAGCTCCTCGAGCGCGGCGTCGGACTCGTCGATCAGGGCGAGGTACTCGTCGAGCTCGGGGTCGTTCTCCCCGTCGACGTAGTAGCGGGTGAGGTCCTCTTCGGGGATGAGGCCCGTGTCGTAGCTCGAGTGGTTCTGCATCGTCACGTCGAAGACCAGCTGCGGCTCGTCGCTCGACTCGAGCAGGTCGACGATCTCGTCGAAGGTGGCCGCGTCGGTGACCTTGCCGCGCAGGCGCTCGGCGCCGGCGAAGTCCTCGATGGAGAGGAACTCGTCGAAGCCGAGGTCCGGGTAGACGACGTCGCGGTTCCAGTTGGTCGCGCGGTTGGGGTGCATCGCCGTCGTCCCGTACCCCAGGTCGCGGAACTGGCGGCCGAGGCCGGGAGCCGAGGAGAGGTCGTACACCATGTAGGGGTACACGCCCGAGCCCAGGTACGACATGCTCATGCCGGTGAGCATCTCGAACTCGGAGTTGCAGGTGCCGCCGCCGTAGGGCGAGACGTAGAGCGGGCCGCGCAGGTAGGCCTCGTCGAAGGAGCCGAACCACTCGGGTCCCTCGTAGCCGGCGTGCAGCCCGTCGTAGATCGACATGTCGGAGAAGGTCTCGTCCATCACCACGACCACGCTGGGCCGCAGCTCCTCGAACTGCTCGCGGGCGGCCTGGCGGGCGGGGTCGGCCGCGGTGCGCTCGTCGTAGGCGGCGGCGTAGCTCGCGACCAGCTCCTCGGCCTCGGCGTCGTCGTAGCCTTCCGGCACCTCCGGGCGGATGCCCTGGGCGCCCACGAGGAAGGAGGTGAGGAAGCCGTTGCGCCGGTAGCTCGCGAGCGGCTGCCAGCCGCCGACGGTGACGCCGAAGGTCTCCGTTATGTCGACGTTGAGGACGGCCCAGCCTCCTCCGAGCAGCAGCACCAGCGCGAGGGCGAGGTTGCAGGCGACGCCCGCGGCGCCCCTGCGCCGCGGGCGCGGGCAGAGCGAGAACATCAGGATGACGAAGGCGGCGAGCGCGACCGCCGCCACGCAGCGGTCGTCGAGCACGTAGGTGTAGGAGGCCCCGACGGCCGCCGCCGTGCCGACGGCGAACACGTCGCTCGCCATGATGGGCTCGTCGCGGAAGGCCACGACGAAGTACTCGGCCATGCCGAGCGCGAACAGGGCGAAGACCCCCAGCGCGGCGCCCGCGCCCGTCCTCTGGAAGAGCAGGTGCAGGACGGACAGCGCGAAGAGCACGATCACGAGCTGGATGAGCATGCCCTTGAAGTTGAAGTCGGTGAGGTAGGGGTTGGAGGGCGTCTCGACCACGACGAAGGTGAGGTAGGTCCCCAACAGCAGCATCGCGACCTCGACGACCCAGCGCAGCCGCAGCGCGCCGAGCCGCTCGCGCACGCGGTCGCGCCACAGGGAGGCGACGGCGCCGAGCACGAGCGAGCCCACGAGCGCGAGCCAGGGCAGGGGTCCGCAGGAGACGAGCCCCGCCTGCTCGAGCACCGTCATGAGCACGAGCGCGAGCAGGAATCCGACGCTCCACGCCCACGAGGAGCGCGCGCAGCCCTCGGGGACGAGGCGCGAGGGCGACCCCTTGCGGACCAGGGTGTAGCAGGCGAGGACGAGGACGATTCCCGTGAGGGAGACGATCAGCATCGAGGGGTCACAGCCTTCCGGACTCGAGCAGGGAGACGACCTCGTTGAGGTCGGCGCAGCACGCGTGCGCGAGGGAGCGGATCTGGTCCGTGGGCTGGGCGAGGTCGGGCACCATGACGGTCACGAAGCCGCCCGCGGCGCCGGCCTGCACGCCCGCGACGCTGTCCTCGAGCACGAGCGAGGTTGCCGGCTCGACGCCGAGCCGCTCGGCGGCGACGAGGAAGACGTCGGGGGCGGGCTTGGAGCGGCCCACCTCGGCTCCCGAGACGATCGTGTCGAAGAAGCGGCGCGTGCCGGTGCTCGACAGGCAGGCCTCGATCTCGTGCATGGGGCTCGAGGAGGCGACGGCCATCGGGACGCCTGCGTCGCCGAGCCACGCGAGCAGCTCGTCGAGCCCGGGCTTCTTGGGGACCTCGCGGGAGATGTGGTCGTCGACGAGGCCCTCGCAGCGGTCGAAGACCTCCTCGGCAGGCATGTCGTCGCCGTAGTGCTCCCGCAGCACCTCGAGCTGGCGCACCTTGTTGATGCCCAGCGAGTCGGTCATGAAGCGCCGGGTGAACCCGTAGCCGAACTCGGACAGGCTCACCTCCCAGTAGCGCGCCCACAGGGCCTCGGTGTCGAACATGAGGCCGTCCATGTCGAAGATGGCCGCCGAGATCATGCGACACCCCTTACCGCTCCATGACATTGCATGGCGAATGATAGACGGTCCGCGCGGCGCGCCCCGAGGCGCCGCGGCTCGCCCACCCGCTCCCCACAATCCCCGGGGACGCGCGGCCTCACAGCCTCCCGGCCTCGAGCAGGGAGGCCACCTCGCCCAGGTCCTCGCAGCACGCGGCGACGAGGGAGCGGATCTCGTCGTCGGGCTGGAGGGCGTCGGGGACCATGACGGTCACGAAGCCGCCCGCGGCGCCGGCGCGCACGCCGGCGAAGCTGTCCTCGAGCACGAGCGAGGTCGCCGGCTCGACGCCGAGGCGCGACGCCGCCTCGAGGAAGACGTCGGGGGCGGGCTTGGAGCGCGCCACCTCGGTGCCGGACACCACGACGTCGAAGCGCTCGCGCAGGCCGGTGCCGTCGAGGCAGGCGTCGATCTGGCGCATGGGGCTCGACGAGGCGATGGCCCGCGGCACGTCGTGGTCCTCGAGCCAGCCGAGCAGCTCCCGCAGCCCCGGCTTCTCCGGCACGTCGCCGGCGAGCACCTCGTCGACGAGCGACCACTCGTATTCCAGGAGGCGCTCGGCGGGCATGTCCGCGCCGTACACCTCGCGCAGCACCTCGAGCATGCGGACGCGGCTGATGCCGCCCGACGCGTCCTCGAATGCCTGCGTCATCTCGTAGCCGAAGTCCTCGAGGGCGCGGACCCAGCACCCGTGGCGCAGGTCCTCTGAGTCGAACATGAGGCCGTCGAGGTCGAAGATGGCGGCAGAGATCATGGAACCTCCCTCTCGGGCGCCCGCTCAGACGAGCCGGAGCGCCCCGTAGGCCGCGCCGTAGATGCCCGCGTCGTTGCCGAGCGAGGCCGCCACGATCGGCGTGTCCTCGCACCCCTCGCTCGCGTGCGCGCGGTAGCGCTCGCGCAGCAGGTCGCCGAAGACGTCGAAGCCGGCGGACACGCCGCCGCCGATCACGAAGGCGTCGGGGTCGAGCACCGACGCCGTGGTCGCCAGGCAGCGGCCGAGCATCTCGCACATCGCCTCCACGGCGAAGATCGCGGCCGGCTCTCCGTCGACGTAGGCCTCGAGGACCGCGACGGCGCCGCGCGACAGGTCGCGCGCCTCGGCGCCCGTGCGCTCGCACTCCTCGCGGTAGGAGCGCATGATGCCCGTCGCGCTGGCGTAGAGCTCCGTGCAGCCCCGGCGCCCGCAGGTGCATCGGCGCTCCTCCTCGGGGTTCACGCACATGTGGCCGATCTCGCCGGCGCAGCCGTGGGCGCCCGCGAGGACCTGCCCGCCGCACACGACGCCGGAGCCCACGCCCGTGCCGAGCACGAGGTGGCAGAAGGTCGACGTCCCCCTGCCCGAGCCCTGCCAGAGCTCGCCCGCGGCGGCGGCGTTGCCGTCGTTCATGACGCAGGTCGCGGCGCCGGGGAAGGCCCGCGAGACCGCGGCGCGCAGGCCGGCGACGTCGATGTCGATGTTGTAGTGGAGCAGGTGCGTCCCGTCGGCGCGCACCGCGCCCGGGGTGTCGATCCCGACGCCGACCACGGAGTCCGCCCCCGCCTCGGCGACCATGGACGCCAGCAGGTCGGTGACGACGGCGTAGGCCGCCTCGTCGACGAGCGCCGGCGTCGCCGCCGAGCGCCGCGCCAGCAGCTCGCCGTCCGGGGAGAACAGCCCCGCCTTGATGCTCGTGCCGCCGACGTCGCAGCCGATGACCACGTCCATCGCTAGCACCCCCTCTCGTACGCGCGCCTCACCAGCCGGTCGAGCAGCTCGCCCGCGTCGACGCCCGCGGCGGCGAGCGCCGTGGGGACGAGCGAGGTCGCCGCGAGGCCGGGAAACGTCTTGACGTCCAGGATCATCGCGTGGGTGCCGTCCCAGATGAGGTCCACGCGGGCGAGGTCGCGGCAGCCGAAGGCGCGGAACACCTCGGCGGCCGAGCGCTCGAGCGCGGCGAGCGCCCGGGCGGCGGCGTCCTCGTCGGCGCCCAGCGAGGAGCCCCTCGGCGGGCAGAAGCAGGCCACGCGGGACGGGTCGAGCCGGGCCTCGGTGTCGTAGACCTCGCCGTCCGCGTCGATCTCGACGGGGGGCAGCACGCGCGGTCCCTCGTCCTCCTCGACGACGGCGCAGGACAGCTCGCAGCCCTCGACCCACTGCTCGAACAGGACGGCGTCGTCGAACTCGAGCGCCCGCATCGTCGCGGGACCGAGCTCGGCGAGGCAGCTCACCTTGGAGACGCCCAGCGCCGAGCCGCCGTGGGCGGGCTTCACGGCGAGCGGGTAGCCACTGCCGATGCGCTCGGCGACGAGGTCGAGCGCGGAGGCGGCCCCGAGGTCGCGGAAGGCGTCGGCGGACAGCGCCACCTCGGGCGGCCAGATCGTGCGCGACTCCTCGGGCGAGAACGTGCGCCGCATCACGAAGGGGACGTCCGGCTTGTTCCAGGCGGCGCGGCACGCCGCCGAGCGGCTCCCGACGAAGGGGATGCGCAGGAACTCGAGCAGCGCCGGGACGGAGCCGTCCTCGCCGCCGGTCCCGTGGAGGCATACGAAGGCGACGTCGGGCCGCTCCGCGCGCAGGGTGTCGACGAGGTGCTCGTCGGCGTCGAGCGGGACGACCTCGTGCCCGGCGCGGTCGAGCGCCTCGGCGACGGCGCGGCCGCTCTCCAGGGAGAACCTGCGCTCGAGCGACGTGCCGCCCATGATGACGGCCACCTTGAGTCCGGCCATGGCTACTTCCCTTCGGTCGCGAACGGGGACGGGTAGTGCTCGCCGAGCTGGCGGGTCGCGCGGGCGGGCTCCTCGGGCAGGGCGCCGGCGGCCATGAACGCGCGGTAGAGCCCCATGCGGTCGGAAACGACGTCGGCGAGGCGCGCGATCGCCTCGCGGATCCGCTCCGGGGTCTCGTAGCAGAAGGCGATGCGCATCGAGCTCGCCCCGCGCTCGTCCGGGTAGCAGTTCGTCCCCGGGACGTAGGCGACGCCGCGGCGCAGGGCGTGCGAGAGGATCTGGTCGGTGTCGAAGTAGGGCGGCAGGGTGAGCCACACGAAGAACCCGCCCTTCGGCCAGGTCCAGCGCACCTCGGGACCGAAGGTGCGTGCGAGGGCGTCGAGCATCGCGTCGCGGCGCTCCCGGTAGACGGCGCGCGTGCGCTCCATCACGGAGCGCCAGTCCACCTCGCGGAAGTAGCGCTCCGCCATGACCTGGGACAGCGCGCTCACGCACAGCCCCGCGCCCTGCAGGCACAGGTTCGCGCGCGCCAGCACCGGCCGGGGCGCGACCATCCACGCCAGGCGCAGCCCGGGGGCGAATATCTTGGAGGTGGTCCCCAGGTAGATCACGCCGTCGTCCATCGAGCGCATCGGCGGGACGTGCTCGCCCTCGTAGCGCAGCCGGCCGTAGGGGTCGTCCTCGACGAGGGGGACCTCGTAGGCGCGGGCGAGCTCGACGATGCGTCGGCGGCGCTCGAGCGAGAGCGTGGCGCCGGTGGGGTTCTGGAAGTTGGGGATGGTGTAGATGAGCTTGGCGCCGCGCGGCCCCAGCTCCCTCAGGCGCTCCTCGAGCGCCTCGGGCACCATGCCGTCCTCGTCCATCTCCACGCACACGATGCGGGGCTCGTAGGCGGAGAGGGCCTGGAGCGCGCCGAGGTAGGTGGGGCCCTCGCACAGGACGACGTCGCCCGGCGAGACGAACATGCGCCCGAGGAAGTCGAGCGCCTGCTGGGATCCGGCGGTGAGGATGAGGTCGTCGGGGGTGACGTCGATGCCGTCCTCCGCGAGCAGGCGGCACACCGTCTCGCGCATCTCGACGCGGCCCTCCGAGCCGCCGTACTGCAGGGCCTTCACGCCCTCCTCGCGGATGGCGCGGGCCGCCATCTCGGAGACCTCGTCGAGCGGCAGGCTGGAGATGTCCGGCGAGCCGCCGGACAGGCCGATCACGTCGGGGCGGGATATGGCCGCGAACAGGTCGCGCACGGCGCTGCGGCGCAGGTGCTCCATCCGGGGGGCGTAGGAGCCCTCCCAGGGGTCGAAGGCGATCCTACTGCTCCCCATCGCCCGAGCCCTCCCCCTTGTGGTGGCGCCGGGGCCTGCGTCCCTGGGCCGGGGGCCTCCCCTGCTGGGAGCCGCCCCCGTCGCCGGGGTGCCGGCGCCGGGTGCGCTGCTTGGTCTCGCCGCCCTGGCCCTGCGGGCGCTCCTCGCGGCGCTGCTCCTGGCCCTCGCCGCCCGAGCGGCGCGACTTCGAGCGCCTCCTGCGGCGGCGGGACGACTTCGGGCGCTCGCCCTCCTGGGCGGCCGCGGGGCCGTCGCCGTCCTGGCGGCCGCGCCGCTGCTCCCCGGACGCCTCCTGGGAGGCGGCGGGCTTGCGGCGGCGGCGCCGGCGCGAGGGGCGGGAGGAGGAGTCGCCGGAGCCCTCCTGGGCGGGGCGGGGCTCGCCCGACGAGGGACGGCGGCGACGCCTGCGGGGCTTCACGAGGATGTCCTCGTCGGGGATGCCGCCCTCGGGGACGACGCCGTTGGCGCGGTCGAGCTCGGCGAGGGCCATCTTCACCTCGGGCGACTCGAGGCGGTCGAGCGCCTCGCGCGTGACGGTGTCGGGACGGCACGGGCAGCCGAGCTCCTCGCTCTTGCGGCGGGCGGCCTCGGAGGCCTCCATGCCGGCGAGCGGGACCCTCAGCACCTTGCCGCCCTCGAGGCGCAGGGCGAGCTCCTCCTTGGGCGTGTCGTACTCGACGACGCGGGCCTTGCCGAGCGGCGTGAGGATCGTGGCGTTGCGCTTCGGGGCGCGGCCCTTGAAGTTGCGGTAGGCCTCGAACTCGTAGCGCAGGCAGCACATGAGGCGGCCGCACACGCCGCTGATCTTGGTGGAGTTGAGCGGGAGGTCCTGCTCCTTGGCCATGCGGATCGAGACGGGCTCGAACCCGCTGCCGAACCGGGCGCAGCACAGCTCCTGGCCGCAGTGGGCGTAGCCGCCCACGACGGCGGCCTCCTCGCGCACGCCGATCTGGCGCATGTCGACGCGCCGGTGGAGCTCGCGCGAGAGCTCGCGGACGAGACGGCGGAAGTCCACGCGCTCCTCGGCAGAGAAGTAGCACACGGCGCGGTCCCCGTCGAACAGGTACTCGACGCCGACGGGCTTCATGTCGAGGCCGGACTCCTTCACGAGCCGGCGGAACACGGGCAGCGCCTCGTCGCCGAGCTCCTCGAGCTCGGCGATCCGGGCGATGTCGTCCTCGTCGGCGACGCGCGCGACGGGCTTGAGCTCGGCGCCGCCCGTGCGGGCCGCGAGCTCCTCCTCGCCCACCTCGCGGGCGTCGGCCGTCACGAGCCCGGCCTCGGTCCCGCGGGCGGTGTGGCAGATGACGCGGTCGCCCTCGCCCGCCCCGGTGCCGGCGGGGTCGAACCAGAGGTCGCGGGCCGCGTAGCGGAAGCTCACCGGTACGACGGTTGGCATGTGAGCGCCTCCTTGACGGAAAGCAGCATGGCCTCGAGGGCCAGGCGCGGGGATACGTTGCGGGCGACGTCCTCGGCGGCGCGGGAGCAGGCGCCCAGCGCCCTGATCGCGCCCGAGGGCGTCGCGTGGCGCGCGATGCGGCAGATGGCGTCGGCGCAGTCCACGTTGACCATGCGGTCGCGGAGCCCCTCGACGGAGAGCAGGACGTCCCGGAGGAAGGATTCCGCAGCTGACAGAGCTTCCATGATACTCGAACGCTCCCGGGCGGTCAGCTCGCGGCGGTCCGCCGCGGCGGCCTGCCTCCTGGCGCCCGCGGAGAGGAAGTCGGCGTAGGCCTCCTGGCGCGCCGCCTGCTCGCCGCGCAGCGTCTCGAGCGGCGCGTCGCAGGCCTCCACGATCCTGCGGGCCGCGCACAGCACGTCCCAGCCGTCGTCGTCGGGCAGCTCGGAGAGGACGCGCACCACGAGGCGGCGCACCTCGAGGCGGTCCGGGGAGAGCAGCAGCTGGCGCGCCTCGTCGACGGTGCCGGCGACGGAGAGGGCGATCGCGGCGCGCTCGGGCTCCGCCCCGCACGAGCGCTCCAGCTCGCGGCGGGCCTCGGCCTCCGAGGGGGGCCTGAAGGGCACGACCTGGCAGCGCGAGGCGATCGTGGGCAGCACCGCGTCCGCCGAGCGGGCGACCAGGACGAAGTGGACGCCCTCGGGCGGCTCCTCGATGGTCTTGAGCAGCGCGTTCGCCGCGCTGCGGCCGAGCGTCTCGGCGCGCTCGAGCACGTACACCTTGGCGCGGGCGCGCATCGGGGAGAGCTGGGCGTCGCGCACGAGTTCGTCGGCCTGCTCGGCGAGGTAGCCCTGGGCGCCGGCGGGGCGCAGCACGCGGACGTCGGGGTGGGTGCCGTGGGCCACGCGGATGCACTCCCCGCAGGTCCCGTCGCCGCCCTCCGGGCACACGACGCAGCGGGCCAGGGCGAGGGCGGCCTCCGTCCTGCCGGACCCGGGGGCCCCCGCGAACAGGTAGGCGTGGCTCAGGCGGCCCTCCGCGAGGGCGCTGGCGAGGAAGTCGCGCACGCGCGGCTGGCGGGAGAGCGCGGCGAGGGCGGCGGGGACGCTAGGCATCGGGACCTCCGTCCCCCAGCTGCGGGAGGACGTCCGCGAGCGCGGCGACGACCCGCGCCCAGACGACCTCCTCTCCCCCCTCGGCGTCCACGACCCGCACGCGGGACGGCTCCGCCTCGGCGAGGGCGAGGTAGCCCCGGCGCACGCGGCGCTGGAGCCCGACGCCCTCGCGCTCCATGCGGTCGGCCGCGCCGCGCGTGGCGCGACCCAGCGCGAGCTCGGGATCCAGGTCGAGCACGAGCGTGCGGTCGGGCGCGAGCCCGCAGGTCCCCAGCGCGTTGGCGGCGCGCACGACCCCCTCGTCGATGCCGCGGCCCCACGCCTGGTAGGCGTAGGTGGAGTCGGCGAAGCGGTCGCACACGACGACGGCCCCGCGCGCCAGCGCGGGCTCGATCGCCTCGCGGACGAGCTGGGCGCGGGAGGCCTCGTAGAGCAGGAGCTCGGCCTCCGGCGCCATCGGGGCGCCCGCGGGGTCCAGCAGCAGCGCGCGCACCCGCTCGGAGACGCGCGTGCCGCCCGGCTCGCGCAGGGGCACGACCTCGGCGCCCGCGCGCCCGAGCGCCGCGGCGAGGCGGCGCGCCTGGGTCGACTTGCCGGAGCCGTCGACCCCCTCGAGCGATATGAACGTCCCGCGCCTTCCCATCGCGCCCCCGTCCGTCCGGCCGCGCCCCTCGCGACCGCCCGCGCAGCCTGCCTTCTCTCATTACTACTGTAGCGTCCGGCGCGGACGCCCGGCCGCTCCCCGGGACGCCCCGACCGCTCCGACACGAAACCGACCGCCGCAGGCCGTGGGGATTCTCTCAGGGGACCTGGTGGCGCGAACCCCATTCGTTACAATGCGTCGCGAACGCATACCGCGAGGGAAGGTCGCCCGCGTGATCCTCGTCGTCACCGAGAAGAACAACGCCGCGCAGAAGATCAGCCAGCTGCTCTGCGACGTCGGCAAGCCGAAGCAGGACAAGGTCTACACCATCCCGGTGTACCGCTTCCCCCACGACGGGGAGGACTGGGTCGCCATCGGCCTGCGCGGCCACATCCTCGCGCCGGACTTCCCGCCCCAGCTCCGCTTCTCCGACGAGGAGGGGTGGTACGCCGAGGCCGGCGACGGCTCCCACATCCCCTGCGACGTCCCCGACGGGCTCGCCCGTCCGCCCTACGACACCAAGCGCAAGCCCTTCCTCGCCGACGGCATCGACATCAAGGGCTGGAAGGTCGCGAGCCTGCCCTACCTCGTGTGGGCCCCCGTCGAGAAGCAGCCCGCCGAGAAGCAGATCATCCGCGCGCTCAAGAGCCTCGCCTCCAAGGCCGACTCGATCGTGATCGGCACCGACTTCGACCGCGAGGGCGAGCTGATCGGCTCGGACGCCCTCACCCAGATCCGCGAGGTCGCCCCCGACGCGCCCGTCTCGCGCGCCCGCTACTCCGCCCTCACGAAGGGCGAGATCGAGCACGCCTTCCAGAACCTCGTCGAGCTCGACCAGGACCTCGCCGACGCCGGCGAGTCGCGCCAGCACATCGACCTGATCTGGGGCGCCGTGCTCACGCGCTACCTCACGATGGCCAAGTTCGGCGGCTTCGGCAACGTCCGCAGCGCCGGCCGCGTCCAGACGCCCACCCTCGCCCTCGTCGTCGAGAAGGAGCGCGAGCGCGAGGCCTTCGTGCCGGAGGACTACTGGGTCATCACCGCCGAGCTCGAGAGCGGCGGCGTCCCCTTCAGGGCGAACCACGCGACCGCCCGCTTCAAGGACGAGGCGAAGGCGCGCGAGGCGTGGTCCCACGTCGAGGGGTGCAGCTCCGCGACCGTCACCGACGTGACGCGCCGCAGCCGCCAGAGCCGCCCGCCCGCACCCTTCAACACCACGTCGCTGCAGGCGGCGGCCGCGGCCGAGGGCCTCTCCCCCGCCCGCACGATGCGCCTCGCGGAGTCGCTCTACATGAGCGGCCTCATCTCCTACCCGCGCGTCGACAACACCGTCTACCCCGCCTCGCTCGACCTGCGCGGCACGGTCGAGACGCTCTCCGCGGTCCCGCAGTACGCCGCCGCCTGCCGCCAGGTGCTCGCCGGCGACCTGCACCCCACCCGCGGCAAGCAGGAGACGACCGACCACCCGCCGATCCACCCCACCGCCGCGGCGAGCCCCGACCAGCTCCAGCCCGCGGAGTGGAAGCTCTACAACCTCGTCGCGCGCCGCTTCCTCGCGACGCTCATGGACCCGGCCACGATCGAGGGCACGAAGGTGTCGCTCGAGGTGGGCGGCGAGCCCATGCAGGCCTCCGGCGACGTCCTCAAGGAGCCGGGCTACCGCGCGATCTACCCGTTCGGCCTCAAGCGCGACGAGCAGCTGCCCCCGCTCGAGGCCGGCGACGAGGTGGAGGTGACCTCGACGGACTTCGCCGCCAAGCAGACGGAGCCGCCCGCCCGCTACTCCCAGGGCCGCCTCGTCCAGGAGATGGAGCGCCGCGGCCTGGGCACCAAGTCCACCCGCGCCTCGATCATCGAGCGCCTCTACCAGGTCAAGTACCTCAAGAACGACCCGATCGAGCCCAGCCAGCTGGGCATGGCGATCATCGACGCCCTCCACACCTACGCGCCGCACATCACCACCCCGGAGATGACGAGCGAGCTCGAGGGCAGCATGAACCAGGTCGCCGAGGGCGAGCGCACGCAGGAGGAGGTCGTCAACCACTCCCGCGCCATGCTCGCCGGCATGCTCGACGCCCTGATCGAGCACAAGGACGACCTGGGGGAGGCGATCTCGGACGCCGTGACCGCCGACGCCCGCGTGGGCGCCTGCCCCAAGTGCGGCAGGGACCTCGTCATGAAGAGCTCCGCCAAGACCCGCGGCAGCTTCATCGGCTGCATGGGCTGGCCGGACTGCGACGTCACCTACCCCGTCCCCAAGGGCCGCATCCAGCCCCTCGAGGGCGAGGACGCCGTGTGCCCGTCGTGCGGCGCGCCGCGCATCCGCATGCAGCCCTTCCGCAGCAAGCCCTACGAGATCTGCGTGAACCCCGCCTGCGAGACGAACCGCGAGCCCGACGTCGACGTCGGGGCCTGCAAGGCCTGCGCCGAGGCCGGGCGCGAGGGACGCCTGATCGCCCACAAGTCCGAGCGCACGGGCAAGCGCTTCATCCGCTGCACCAACTACGAGGAGTGCGGCACGAGCTACCCGCTGCCGCAGCGCGGCGAGCTGCGCGCCACGGGCGAGACGTGCGAGCACTGCGGGGCCCCGGTCGTCGAGGTCGTGACCCAGCGCGGACCCTGGCGCATCTGCGTGAACATGGACTGCCCCGGCAAGGAGAAGAGGGCCGCGGACGGCGGCAGGGGCCGCTCCCGCGCGGGCGGGCGCCGCTCGCGCGCGAGGTCCTAGCCCCGCCGCGTCACGCGAACCGGAGCGTCGCAGGTCGCCGCCCCCGCTAGTCCTCGTCGACTCCCTCGCGGTAGTCCTCGCGGGTGTACTTGAGCGCCTGCCTGCCCTCGCGCACCGTAATGACCTGGCGCGCGACGAACAGCGACACCTCGTAGAGGCCGATCAGGGCGGCGAACATGAGCGCCATCGTCACCGGCGAGGCGTCCGGCGTCACGATCGCGGAGAAGCACAGCAGGATCACGTAGACGTAGCGCCACTGCCTGCGCAGCACGCTGTAGGGCACCAGGTGGAAGATGACCAGGTAGAAGATCACGAGCGGCAGCTCGAAGGCGGCGCCGAAGCCGATCTCGAGCAGCATGATCATGTTGAGGAAGTCCTCGGCCGAGGCGATGACCTGCGCGAAGTCGCCCGTCTCGCCGAGCAGCCACCCGAAGGCCGCCTGCAGGATGACGAGGTAGCAGAAGACCATGCCGAGGAAGAACAGCACGACGAGGGCCGCGACGGTGGGCACGACCCACCTGCGCTCGTTCGGCTTGAGCGCCGGCAGGAAGAACGCCATGACCTCCCACACGACGATGGGCGTGCAGGCGATGAAGGCCACGAAGATGGCCACCTTGAAGCGGATGGTGAAGCCGCCGAGGGCGGTGAGGACCGTGAGCTGGCCGTCGTCCGGAAGGAACGGCCTGATCGGGTCCGTGAGGACGTCGATGATGACGGGCGTCGCCTCGTAGAAGACGACCGCGGTCGCGATCAGGCAGACGACGATGATGGTGAGGCGCCGGCGCAGCTCTCCGAGGTGGTCGAGCAGCGGCATGCGCGCGGGTCCGATGGGCATGGTGTGTGCGGGCGGCAGGCCGCGGCCTTAGGCGCCCTCCCCCTCTCCGTCGTCGGCGTCGTCGTCGGAGGCGGCGGGCTCCTCCCCGCCCGCGGGCTCCGCCGGGGCGAGGTCGTAGAGCGACGCGGCGCTCCTGCGGCGCGGCTCCTCCTCGCGGGGCTCGGGCTCCTCGGGGAGGTCCTCGTCGGAGTCGGCGCCCTCCTCGGGCTCGTCGGGCACGTCGGCGGGCTCCTGCTCCGCCGCGCGGCGCTCGGCCTCCATGCGCGCCTTGCACTCGGCGAAGGACTCGCGCGGGGCCTGCGCCGCCTCGTCGTCCCCCTCCTCGAGGTCCGCGTCGTCCTCGTCGACGACGGCAGGCTCCTCGGAGCCCGACATCCTCTGGGTCATGGGGTCGACGATCTCGCTGCGCACGACCTTCGTGAAGCCCTCCTCGGCCTCGCGGAACTGCCGTATGCCGCGCCCCAGCGTCCTGCCGAGGCCCGGGAGCTTGTCCGGGCCGAACAGCAGAAAGCCGAAGACGAGGATGATCGCGAACTCGGTGCCTCCGATGCCTAGCACGGGCCCTCCTCGCTAGCTCTGGTCCCTGCGCACGCGCAGCTCCTCGGACACGCCGAGGAGGTCGAGCACGCGCGCGACGTTCGACTGGGGTTCGGAGACGGCGAACGAGACGCCCGCCTCCTCGGCGCGCCGGGCCGCGCCCACGAGGACGCCGATGCCCGTCGAGTCGATGTAGGGGACCTGCGAGAGGTCCGCCTCGACGGCCGCGACGCCGGCGGACAGGGCCTCGTCGAGGGCCTGCCGGAGCTCGTCGGCCGAGGAGACGTCGACCTCGCCGCGCACGGCGAGCACGCGCGTCCCCCCGGACTCGGTCGCGGTGATGGAAAGCTGCATGGCCTAACCTCCTATCCGGCGGACGCGCCGCCCGAGAGCGCCGAGAGGCGCTCCTCCGCGGTCGTGCGCGCGCCGTACTCGTCGTCCGGGTCGAGCTCCGCGGCGCGCGAATAAGCCTCCTCGGCCCTCCCCGCGTCGCCGACGGTCTCGTAGAGCAGCCCGAGCGTGACGAACAGGGGCGGGTAGTCGGCACCCTCCCCCTGCGCGCGCTGCTCGAGCTCTGCGATGGCCCCCTCGGCGTCTCCCTGCCCGAAGAGCGCCGTCGCGTGGCTCACGACGACGGCGTCGCTGTCCTTGAGGGCGAGGTAGCGCTCGTAGTAGCCCGCTGCGCGGCCGTAGAGCTCGCTGGCGTGGGCGAGCTCATCGTCGGTCGTGGCGGCCTCCGAGGCGTTGTAGGCCCACGCGGAGCACGCGTCGCCGAGGTTGAGCAGGGTCGCGAGGTCGTCGGGGGACTCCTCGAGGTCCGCCTCGAGCTCGGCGACCGCGTCCTCGTAGGTGGCGTCCACGGCCGCGACCGTCCCCTGCCCGGCGGCCGCCGAGGCGGCGCCCTCCGAGGGCGCGGCGTCGGAGGAGGACGCGGAGGAGAAGATCGAGGCGAGCGAGGGCACCAGCAGCGACGCCGCCATGAGGGCGGCGAGGACGCAGATCATCACCTTCGTCCCGATGCCGCGGCTCGCGGCCGAGCCGGCCTCGCCGCGCCTGCTGCCCCTCGCTGCCATCTCGCTCCCGTCCCCTGGTCGCCGGACCGTGATTCAACCCATGCTCGCACGACGGGCGCGGCCCGAGGCCGCGCCGCGCCGGAGTCTACCCATTCAACAGAACCGCGTAAGGAAGCCCTGACCCGCGCGCCTCACGCACGGCGGAGCTTGGCCCTGATCTCGACCGCGCGGGCGCGCAGGCGCTCCTCGTCCACGTCGACGAGCAGGCCCTTGTCGTGGCGGTAGAGCGGCTTGCCGTCCACCATCGTCATCAGGACGTCCGAGGAGCGGGCGTCGTGGACGAGGCAGGCGTTCGCGCTCGCGGTGTGCACGAGGTTCGACGACGAGAGGTCGTGGACGGTGAGGTCCGCGCGCTTGCCCACCTCGATCGAGCCCACCTCGTCGTCGAGGCCGATGGCCCGGGCCGCGCCGATGGTGGAGAAGTTGACCATCTGCTTGGCCGACAGGAAGGTGTCCTCGCCGGCCTCGTAGCGCTCGCCGGCGATGGCGCGCTCGAGCATGAGGGTGAAGCGCATCTCCTCGAGCATGTCGATCGAGCCGGAGGCGGCGGGCGAGTTGGTCCCCAGGCCGACCGTGAGGCCGCGGTCGAGGAAGCGGATCAGCGGGCTCACGCCGCAGCCGAGGCGCGCGTTGGAGCGCGGGCAGATGGCGATGCGGACGTCGTTGTCGTAGAGGCGGTCGATGTCCTCCGTGTTCAGGTGCACGCAGTGGATGGCCATGACGTTCGGCACGTAGAACAGGCCCCAGTTCAGCGCGTAGCGCACGGGCGAGACGGCCATCGGGAGGAACGAGTCGGACTGGGCGTAGCGCAGCCCGCCGTCGGCGTGCTTGTCGACGAAGAAGGGCGTCGTGCCGTAGCGGAAGAAGTCGCACTCCTCGCGCGATGCGGCCACGTGGACGGCGACCGCCGTGCCGCCCATCCCGTAGTCGGAGATGGCGGTGAGCACGTCGGGGTGGGTCGAGTACAGGGGCCCGGGCCCGATGCCGACGCGCACGCAGTGGCCGCGCAGCATCCCGCGCCAGCGGTGGATGTCGTCGTCGGCCTCGGAGACGGCGTCGGCGACGGCGTCGCGCGAGAGCGCGTTGACCTCGCGGAAGATGACGCCGTGCAGGCCCGTGGCGCGGGCGGCCAGCACGCTCGCCTCGCGGCGCGTGACGTCGGAGAAGGCGGTGATGCCGCTCCTGAGCGAGGCGACGGCGCCGAGCATGGCGGAGTCGTTCCAGTCCTCGTCCGTCATGGCCTGGTCCTTGTCGTAGACGTCCTCCTTCCACATGTTGTAGGGGAGGTCGTCGACGATGCCGTCCATGACGGTGTACTCGAGGTGGGTGTGGGCGTTGACGAACCCCGGGGTGATGACGGCCATCCCGAAGTCCTCGAACTCGTCGTAGGGATAGCGCTCCCTCAGCTCGGCCGCCGTGCCGACGTCGGCGATTCTGCCGTCGACGACGCGCACGCCCGCGTTGTCCAGGTGGTGCTCGCCGGGTCGAAGAAGGTACTGGGCGACGATGATCATCGGTGCCTCCTCTTGAGCTCGCGCCGCGCGCACACGAGCCTCACGCAGACGACGAAGACGTCGAGGGCCTCGGAGAGCTCCTCGACGGAGGGGAACGTCGGGGCGATGCGGATGTTGGTGTCCGCAGGGTCGTGACCGCCCGGCCACGTCGCTCCCGCGGCAGTCATCTTAACGCCGAGGTCCCCGGCGAGCCCCACGATTGCCGCCGCCGTGCCCTCCGGGCCGTCGAACGACACGAAGTAGCCGCCGTTCGGGTGGGTCCAGCGCACGTCGGCCAGGTCGGCGAGGCCCTCGGAGAGCTTGCGCTCGACGAGCTCGAAGCGCGGGCGGACGCACTCGGCGTGCCGGGCCATGTGGGCGCGCACGGCGTCCATGTCCGGCAGGTAGCGGGCGTGCATGAGCTGGATGATCTTGTTCGAGGACACGCGCTCGCGGGAGAAGGCGCCGAGCAGCTCGGCCATGTCGCCCTCGCTCGCGGCCATGCAGGCGACGCCCGAGCCGGCGAAGGTCACCTTCGAGGTGGAGGCGAACTCGAGCACGAGGTCGTCGGTGCCGGCCTCGCGCATGGCGTCGAAGACGTTGAGCAGGCGGTCCGGCGTGTCGTTGAAGTCGTGGACGAGGTAGGCGTTGTCCCAGAACACGCGGAAGTCGTCGGCGGCGGGGCGCAACGCGGCGAAGCGGCACACGACCTCGTCGGAGAAGGTGATCCCCGTCGGGTTCTGGTACTTCGGGACGCACCAGAGGCCCTTCACGGACGGGTCGGACTCGACGAGGCGCTGCACCACGTCCATGTCGGGCCCGTCCTCGCGCATCGGGACGGGGACGTTCTCGATGCCGAAGTAGGCGGAGACGCCGAAGTGGCGGTCGTAGCCGGGCGCCGGGCAGAGGAACTTGACCTCGTCGAGCTCGTGCCAGGGGGCGTTGCCGCGCAGGCCCGCGGTGTAGGCGTGGCAGATGCAGTCGAACATCATGTTGAGGCTCGACGAGTTGCCCACGTACACGCTCTCGAGGGGCACCTCGAGCATCTCGGCGAACAGGCGCCGCGTGGCGGCGATGCCCTCCGGGTGGCCGTAGTTGCCCGCGTCGACGCCCTCGTCGTGGAGGTCGCTCGCCGAGGTCAGGACGTCGAGCATGGGCTTGGAGAGCTCGACCTGCTCGGCGCAGGGCTTGCCGCGGGTCATGTCGAGGGACAGGTCCAGGGCGCGCAGGCGCGCGACCTCGTCCTCCAGGCGGCCGATCTCCGCGTCCAGTGCCGCGTCGTCCATCTGCTCGTAGCGGGTCATCTCGCATACCTCCAACATGCGTCGCACAGTCGTCCAAGTTCGAGATGCTACCATCGGCCGCCGCCCCGCAGGCGCGCGCCGCGCGGCGCGAGACGAGCCCGAAACCTTGCGGGCCTTTCGCCGCCGCGGCGCCGCCGGGGGACGCCGAATCGGGAAGAATACGGGGCATGGGACCGACCCGCGCGGACGGAGGACGCATGGACTACGAGCAGATTCGCGAGATGCTGGTGGGATGCTGCGAGCGCATCATCCGCTGCGAGCCCTACCTCTCCAAGGTGGACTCCGCCATCGGCGACGGCGACCACGGCACCGGCATGATGGTGGGCTCGAAGGCCGCGCTGCGCGTCCTCGAGGAGGGGCGCGGGGGCGACGACGTCTTCGCCCTGTACGCGCGGATGGGCCAGGCGATGCAGGACGCCATGGGCGGCGCCTCCGGCATGATCTTCTCGACCCTCTACGTCGGCGACACGGCCGGCCACGCGCCGGCCGACGGGCTCTCCTGCGCCGATCTCCTCGAGGTGATGGAGGGCGGCCTCGCCGCGATCAAGCGCGTCGGCGGCGCTGAGCCCGGCGACAAGACGATGGTGGACGCCCTCCAGCCCGCCGTCGAGGCGATGCGCGCGCACGTGGACGAGGGCTTCGGCGCGATGCTGGACGCCGCCCGCGACGCCGCGGCAGAGGGCGTCGAGGCCACGAAGGACCAGGTGGCCAAGTTCGGGCGCTCCCGCAGCCTCGGCGAGCGCGCGATCGGCTTCCAGGACGCCGGCGCCACGAGCACCTGGCTCATCTTCCTGCAGATGGCCGACTACGCCAACGGCCGCGAGACGCCCGACCCGGACCCGGCGGAGCTGCCCTCCATGGACGACGGGCAGCCGGCCGGCCCGCGCAAGTCGAAGAAGATCATCAACGACCCCGCTGAGGTCGTGGCGGAGTGCGCGGCGGGCTTCCTGGCCGCGTTCGGCGACCGCTACGAGGCCGTGCCCGGCGTGATGGGCCTCAAGCGCCGCGAGATCCCCGAGGGCAAGACGGCCCTCGTGATCGGCGGCGGCTCGGGCCACGAGCCGGTGTTCGGCTTCTTCCTGGGCGAGGGCCTGGGCGACGCGAGCGCCTCGGGCAACGTCTTCACCTCGCCGGACCCCCACACCATCCAGACGGTCGCCGAGGCGGCCGAGGTCGGCGGCGGCGTGCTGTTCGTCTACGGCAACTATGCCGGCGACAACCTCAACTTCGACGCGGCCGCCGAGCGCCTGGAGGAGAAGGGCATCCCCTGCCGGACCGTCCGCGTCCGCGACGACGTGGCGAGCGCCCCGCGCGAGCGCATCGACGACCGCCGCGGCATCGCCGGCGACATCCCCGTCCTCAAGATCGCCGGCGCGGCCTGCTCCGAGCTCGACCTCAACGAGGCGTGGCGCGTCACCGCCAAGGCGCGCGACTGGTGCTACTCGGTGGGCGTCGGGCTCTCGGGCGCGACGCTGCCCGGCCACGACGAGCCCATCTTCACCCTGCCCGACGACGAGATGGAGTACGGCCTCGGCGTCCACGGCGAGCCGGGCATCCGCCGCGTCAAGCTCGAGCCCGCGGACCGCATCGTCGAGACGCTGCTCGACCAGATCCTCGAGGACTCCGGCATCGGCGCCGGCGACACCGTCATCACCTACGTGAACGGGCTCGGCTCCACCACGCTCATGGAGCTCATGATCATGAACGGGCACCTGCGCGAGCTGCTCGAGCAGCGGCACGTCCACGTACACGACATGGACGTCAACTCCCTGATCATCACCCAGGAGATGGCCGGCGCCTCGATCACGCTCATGAAGATGGACCCCGAGCTCATCCACTACTACGACATGCCCTGCGACAGCCCCTACTACAAGAAGCCGTAGCGCCATGGACGACGCCTGGACGACATCGAGCCCCGGCCACGACGGGGAGCTGCAGCGGCTCGTGGACGCGCTGTTCGACGGGAGCGCCACCGCGACGCAGCTCGAGCTGCTCGTGCGCGCCGACTCGTTCGACCTCGACGAGGAGCTGCGCGAGGTCGTGTCGCTGCTGCCCCCGGGCGCCTACGACCGGGCCCGCATGTGCGACCAGCTCAACTCCATCATCACGGCCCACGGCTGGGGCATGACGGTGGGCACCGTCTCCTGACGGCCGCCGGAGGGGCGACGCATGAGAGAGGGGGCCGCGCCCGAGGCGCGGCCCCCTTCGTCGTGCCGTTCGGTCGAGAACCGGGTCGTCGGCTAGCCCTCCTCCTTCGTGGAGACGAGCAGCAGGATGCCGCTGACGAGGTTCAGGAAGATGAGCGTGCACACGCCGAAGGCGACGGTGTTGTTCTTGTTGCCCTGGTAGATGCCCCAGGTGTGGACCGTCATCGGGATCATCCAGGCGAGCGGGATGATGAACATCGCGCAGGCCACGGTCGTGAGCACGGAGAGGATGAACGCGACGAGGCGCAGGGTCCTGTCCGTGTCGGTGAGCTGGCGCGGCTGGGCGTAGGGCACCGGCTGCTGGTAGGCGGGCGCCTGCTGGTAGGCCTGCTGCTGGTAGGCCTGCTGCGGCTGCGGGGCGGGCGCGGGCGGCACCGCGGGGGCCGGGGCCGGCTGGGGGGCAGCGGGCTCGGCCGGGGCGGCCGCCGCAACGAGCTCGGCGCCGCAGGAGGCGCAGAAGCGGGCGGTGTCGGAGTTCTGGGCTCCGCAGGAGGGGCAGAACATGGGCGTTTCCTTTCGCCTGGGATAAGGTACGTGACGATTCTACCGCGCGCGGGCTACTCCGCGGCGGCGAGGATGGGGGCGGCCACCTGCTTCTTGCGGGAGAGCACGCCGGGCATCCACACGCCGTCCTCGCAGGCCTCGACGCCCAGCCCGCGCTCGGCGGCCGCGGTGTCGCCGGACATGAGGACCTGGCTGCCCTCCTCCATGATGTCGGTCACGCACAGGACGATGCCGTCGGCGCCCTGCTGCTCGCGGTAGGCCTCCATCGCGGCGCGGATCTCGGCGAGCTGGGAGAGGGCGGCGTCCTTGCTCACCGTCTCGTACTGGCCGATGAGGATGCGCTGGGAGCCCACCTCGAACTCCTTGATGTCGGTGGAGACCATCTGCTCCGGGGCGAGCTGGGGGCGCGAGAGGAAGATGCGCATGCCGAACTCGACGGGGTCGATGCCCAGGCGCGCGCCGAGCTCGGCGACGAAGCCGCGGTCCGCCTCGGTGGTGGTCGGGCTCTTGAGCATGACCATGTCGGTCATCATCGCGGAGAGCAGGCACTTGGCCTGGGCGTCCGTGGGCTCGACGCCCAGGACGCCGAACAGGCGGTAGACGATCGAGCAGGTGGAGCCCCAGGGCATCGCGACGTACGCGACGGGGGCCGCGGTGTGGACGTCGCCGATGCGGTGGTGGTCCACCACGCCCGCGATCTCGGCGGAGGCGAGCCCGTCGACGGACTGGGCGGACTCGTTGTGGTCGCAGAGCACGACCTTCTGGGGCTGCTCGCCCTCGGCGGGGGCGGGGATGGACTCGAGCAGCTCAGGCTCCTCGAAGCCGCACTCGGCCAGGAGCTCGGCGCTCTCCTTGGGCAGGGGTCCCAGGCGGCGGGCGACGTAGTCGTTGTCGGGGTCGCAGGCGCCGAGCAGCTGGGCCAGGACGACGGCGGACATGATGGCGTCGTTGTCGGGGTTCTTGTGACCGAAGACGAGGATGGTGCTCATGCGCATATACTCCTTGGTTGTCAGCAACGATTCCCGGTGGGACCCGCCCCGCAGGCTCGGGCCCGGGCACCGATTCTACCGCCTCGGAAGGGAAGCTCGCAGGATGAACGCACAGCGGACGGCGATCCTCACGGACTCGGGAACGGACACGCCGCGGGTCTTCGCCGCGGCCCACGACATCCGCGTCGTCCCCCTGGGGATCAGCTACTCGGACGGCTCGCGCTACCGCGCCGGCGTCGACATCGACGAGGACGAGGTCGTCCGCCGCTTCGCCGAGGAGATCCCCACGACGAGCCTGCCCTCCCCCGAGGACATCCGCCTCGCCTTCGAGCAGGCGCGCGCCGACGGCTACGAGCGCGCCGTCTACGTCGGCATCTCGTCGGGCCTCTCGGCGACCTGCGACACCGTCCGCCTGGTCGCCTCCTCGCTCGAGGACTTCCCCGTGACCGTCGTCGACACCAAGAGCATCGGGGCGGCGGCCGGCATGGTCGTGATGGGCGCGGCGGAGATGGTCGAGGAGGGCGTCCCCTACGAGCGCCTCGGCGAGCGCCTCGCGCTGCTCTCCCGCGAGACCCACGTCTTCTTCTGCGTGAAGGACCTCACCTGGCTGCACGAGGGCGGGCGCATCGACGAGCTCACCTTCCGCCTCGGCAGCCTGCTCGACGTCAAGCCGATCATCTGGTGCGACGAGGACGGGCACTACCGGACCTACAAGAAGCCGCGCGGTTGGGAGCGCGCCCTGCGCCAGGAGCTCAGGTGCGTGCGCTCGTTCGCCCGCGCCTTCTCGCGCGTGCGCGTCGCGATCGCCTGCACGCCCGCCGCGGACCGCTTCGACGAGCTCGCCGCCCGCGTCCGCGAGGACATCGGCAACGCCTACGATCTCGTGCGCAGCGGCATCTCCGCCGCGCTCGTGGTCCACACCGGCCCCGAGCTCGTGGGCATGGGCGTCCAGCCCGACTGGCGCCTCGTCTAGCGCGCCACCCGCACGATCGGGGCGAAGCCCTTCAGCAGCTTCTTGCGTTTGCCCGTCCGGGAGAACAGCACCTCGATGGTGTCGCCCTCGACGGCCGTGACCGTCCCCGGCCCGAACGCCTTGTGCGACACCTCGTCGCCCACCGAGAAGGCCTCGGCCGCGGCGGCCTCGTCGCGGCGGATCGGCTCGCGGCGCGGAGCGGTCCGCGAGGAGCGGGTGGCCTGGCCGAACACGCGGCCGCCGTACATCTCCGAGCCGCGGCCGGACCCGAAGGTCCCGCGGCGGTCGCCGCGCTTCTCCCAGCCCGTTCCGGCGAATCCCGCCGAGCCCACGCCCACGACCTCGACGTGCTCCTCCGGGATCTCGGCGAGGAAGCGGCTCCTCGGGTAGGCCTGGGTCGAGCCGTAGGTGCGCCGCGTCGCGGCGTGCGTGAGGTAGAGGCGCCGCTCGGCGCGGGTGATCGCGACGTAGGCGAGGCGGCGCTCCTCCTCGAGCTGGGACGGGTCGTCGTGGGCCGAGGCGTGCGGGAACAGGCCCTCCTCCATGCCCGCGACGAAGACGACGGGGAACTCGAGGCCCTTGGCGGAGTGCACCGTCATCATCGTCACCGCCGACGTCTGGCCGGCGAGCGCGTCGAGGTCGGAGCGCAGCGCGAGCCACTCCATGAGGGCGGGCAGCTTGGCCGAGGCGGGCCCCTCCGGGGCGTCCCGGGGCTCGGGGGCCGGGGCGGGCGCGACGGGAGGCTCCCCTGCGAGCAGCGGGTTCGCCCCGACGCCGGGCTGGGCGTCGGCCGCGCCCGCGCGGCGCAGCTCGGCCATGCTCTCGAGCACGGCCTCGACGTCGTCGTGGGTCTCGTCGAACTCGGCGACCACGCCGAGGAACTCGCGGACGTTCTCGATGCGCCCCTCGGCCTCGGCCGTGCCCTCGGCCTCGTAGGCGCGCACGATCCCCGCCCGGTCGACGATCGCCTCCACGACGTCGGCGAGCTCCCCGTCGAGCGAGCGGCCGGCCTCGACGGCGTCGCAGAACTCCTGCAGCCCGCGGCGGGCCTTGCCCGAGACCGCGTCCTCGCCCGCGACCGCCGCGCGCGCCGCCGCGAACAGCGAGCAGCCGTGCTCGACCGCCCAGGCGCGCAGGCGCCCGACCGAGGTGGAGCCCACGCCGCGCCGCGGCGTGTTGATCACGCGCTCGCAGCTCACGTCGTCGTCGGGATTGACCACGAGCTTGAGGTAGGCCATCACGTCGCGCACCTCGGCGCGGTCGAAGAAGCGCGTGCCGCCCACGATCCTGTAGGGGACGCCCGCGCGCAGGAACATGTCCTCGATCACGCGCGACTGGGCGTTCGTGCGGTAGAACACGGCGACGTCGTCGTAGCTCGTCCCCGCGGCGTGCAGCTTCTCGATCTCCGCGGCCACCCAGCGCCCCTCGTCGCGCTCGTCGGCGGCCTGGTAGACGCGCACGGGCTCGCCGTCGCCGGCCGCGGTGAACAGCCGCTTGGGCTCGCGGCGCGAGTTGTTGGAGACGACGGCGTTGGCCGCGCCCAGGATGTGGCCGGTCGAGCGGTAGTTCTGCTCGAGCTTGACGACGCGGGCGTCCGGGTAGTCGCTGCGGAAGTCCAGGATGTTCTGGATGTCGGCGCCGCGCCAGGAGTAGATGGACTGGTCGTCGTCGCCCACCACCATCAGGTTGCGGTGCGCCGAGGCGAGCAGGTTGGTGATGCGGTACTGGACGCGGTTCGTGTCCTGGTACTCGTCGACCGAGATCCGCCTGAAGCGCTCCTGGTAGCCGGCGAGCACGCGCTCGTCGCGGCTCAGCAGCTCCCAGGCGCGCACGAGCAGGTCGTCGAAGTCCATCGCGTTGGCGCGCACGAGGCGCCGCTGGAGCTCGTCGTAGACGCGCGCCGCCTTCGCGGTGGCGGGGTCGGCGGCGAGGTCCGAGAGCTCGTCGGGCCCCACCAGGGCGTTCTTCGCGGAGGAGATCTTGGAGCGGATCATGTTGAGCGGGAACTGGCGCGTGTCGACGTCGAGGTCGCCCATGATGTCGCGCACGAGGCGGCGCGAGTCGTCGTCGTCGTAGATCGAGAAGTTCGGGCGGAACCCGATCGCCTCGGCGTCCTCGCGCAGCATGCGGACGCACATGGCGTGGAAGGTGCACACCCACATGCCGCGGACGCCCCCGGGCAGCAGCCCCTGGAGGCGCTCGCGCATCTCGGCGGCGGCCTTGTTCGTGAACGTGATCGCGAGGACCTGCCAGGGCCGGACGCCCTCGTCGGCGATCATGTGCGCGATCCGGTAGGTGAGCACGCGCGTCTTGCCCGAGCCGGCGCCGGCGAGCACGAGCAGCGGGCCGGTCGTGCACTCGACGGCCTCGCGCTGGGCCGGGTTGAGCGTGTCGAGGTCGATCGAGGGGGCGGCGGGCGCGCCGCCGAACAGGCTCGGCTGCTCGATGGTCATTGGGGTCAGTCCTTCCTGCGCGCGTCTAGGCGGCGAGCGCGAACCAGGCGATGACGGCGAGGCCCAGCACGATGCGGTAGACCCCGAAGGCGACGAAGGTGTGGCGGCGGACGAAGCCCGTGAGCCAGCGGATGGCGGCAAGCGAGACGAGGAAGGCCGTCAGGCAGCCCGCGACCATCACCCAGGCCTCGGTCGCGCCGAAGGCGCCGCCGTCGAGGAGCAGGTACTTCGCGAGCTTGAGCGCCGAGGCGCCGAACATCACGGGGATGGCGAGGAAGAAGGTGAACTCCGCCGCCACGCCGCGGGTGCAGCCCAGCAGCAGGCCGCCGATGATCGTGGAGCCCGAGCGCGAGGTGCCCGGGATCAGCGAGAGCACCTGGAACAGCCCGATGCCCACCGCCACGCACAGGGGCATGTCCTCGACGCGGCAGATCGCGCCGAAGTCCCCGCCGGGCGTCGGCGCGGGCGCGGCCGGGCGGGCGAAGTGGGCCCCGCGCGGGGCCTCCTCGGCGACGCGGCGCTCCAGCGAGCGGGCGCGCCAGCGCTCGATCGCGATGAACGCGACGCCATAGGCCACGAGCGCGGCCGCCACGACCGGGGCGCGGTAGAGGTAGCGCTCCATCACGTCGTCGAGGGGGATCCCGACGAGCGCGGCGGGCACGCACGCGAGCACGATCTTGCCCCACAGCCCCCACGTGGCGCGCCGCTCGCCGGCGCCCTTCGTCCGGGAGAAGGGGTTGAGCTGGCGGAAGTAGAGCACGCACACCGCGAGGATCGCGCCGAGCTGGATCACGACGAGGAACATGTTCCAGAACTCCTCGGACACGTCCAGGCTCACGACCTCGTCGAGCAGCAGCATGTGCCCGGTCGACGAGATCGGGAGCCACTCGGTGATCCCCTCGACGACGCCGTACAGGCACGCGATCAGCAGCTGCCAGATGTCCATGCGCCCCCTCCCCGCTCGCGTGTGGTCGCGCCTCATATTGCCGCTTGGCCGAAGGCCCCGCAAGCGCGCCGGGACGCCCGATACACTTACTCCAAAGGCCCGCGCGCCGGCGGCGCGCGGCATGAGAAGGAGGTCGCCATGACCGAGGGCAAGCTCAACTACGGCAAGGTGTTCGTCTCCCTTGACGGCTCCGACAAGCAGGACATGGTGTTCGAGCGTGCCATAGAGGTCGCGGCCCGCAACGGGGCAACCCTCTACGTGGGCCACGTCATCGACACCACGACCCTCGAGACGGCGGGCGTCTACCCGGCCGAGCTCATCGACGCGCTGGAGAAGGCCTTCCGCGAGACGATCCAGGAGCGCCTGGACCAGGCCAAGGCCAACCCGGACATCGCCGGCGTCGAGGTCGTCGTCAGGACCGGCCGCATCCGCGAGACCATCAAGGACGAGATGCTCGACGAGATCCACCCCGACCTGGTGGTGTGCGGCGCGCGCGGCCTGTCGCCGATCAAGTACGCGCTGCTCGGCTCCATCTCGACCTTCCTGCTGCGCAACGCAGACTGCGACATCCTCGTCGTCAAGTAGGGGCTCCGCCGGGCGTCCGGCGGGCGATGGAAGATTGGTGAGCCCGCCGGACTTCGGGTAGCATTCAGTCCATATTGCTTTCTCGCGCGCGCCCTCGGGCGCAGCTGCATCCTGTCGGGCGACCCGAGGGGGCCGGTTTCATGGGCAACTGGGACAAGGGCACGCGTCTCGCATGCGCCGTCGCCGTGGCCGCGACGCTCGCGCTCGCCTGCCTCGTCCCAGCCCGCGCCGCCCTCGCCTCCGAGGAGGCGGACGCCGAGGTCGCGGAGACCTCCCAGAGCTACGAGGAGGTCCGCGCCCAGCTCGAGGAGGTCGAGGCGCGCATCGAGGAGAACGAGCGCCGCGTCGACGAGCTCGAGGCCGAGATTCCCGAGCAGCAGGAGGCCGCCGCGGCCGCCATCTCCAGCCATTACAAGCTGCAGCAGGACAGCCCCGGCCTCGTGATGCTGCTGCTCTCCGCCGACGACTTCGACGACTTCGTGACGACCCTCGGCTACCTCGAGGTGGTCTCCGCGAGGAACTCGGAGGAGATCGAGGAGCTCCTCGGCATGCAGGAGGAGCTCGAGGCCACGCGCGCCGAGCTCGACGAGGACCGCGCCGAGGCCGAGGAGCGCGTCGCGGAGGCCGAGGCGGCGCTCGCAGCCGCCCAGGCCGCCGCCCAGGCGCAGGCCGAGGCCGAGGCCGAGGAGGCCGCCGCCGCGATCGCCGCCGCGCAGGAGGCCGCCAACACCCAGGCCACCTCCGAGTCCGGCAACAGCTTCACCGTCGAGACCCCCTCCGCCTCCAGCCCCTCCGCCGTCGAGTGGCCCGCCGACAAGACGGCCTTCGTCGCCCTGTGGGCCCCGCGCATCGACGCCTACCTCGCGGGCTCGCCGCTCTCCGGCCACGGCAGCACCTTCGCCGAGGCGGCCTACGACTACGGCGTGGACCCGCGCTGGTCTCCCGCCATCGCCTGCATCGAGAGCGGCAAGGGCGCCTACTGCTTCCTCCCCTGCAACGCCTGGGGCTGGGGCGCGGTGAGCTGGCCGGACTGGGACACCGCCATCCGCGCGCACGTCGCCGGCCTGGCGAGCGGCTACGGCTACACCATCTCGGTCGCCGCCGCCCAGAAGTACTGTCCGCCCAACTGGGAGTTCTGGTACTCCTCCGTCCTCTCGGAGATGGAGCGCATCTAGCCGGGGGCGCCCGCGCCTCCCCGCGGTAGAATCGTTCGACGCACGAGCGACCGGACGCTTCCCCGGGAGGCACCATGAGCGAGACCACCGCACCCACCAACCCCTACGCCGAGGCCGACCCGTCCCTCGCGCCCGGCACCGTCCACGCCGGGTTCGTCGTCGAGCGCGTCGAGCCCCTTCCCGAGCTGCGCGGGCAGGCCTACGTGATGCGCCACGGGGGATGCGGCGCCCGCCTGATGTGGGTTGCCTGCCCGGACGAGAACCGCGCCTTCTCGATCGCCTTCAAGACCCCGCCCGCCGACGACACGGGCGTCTTCCACATCATCGAGCACTCCGTGCTGGACGGCTCCGAGCGCTTCCCCACCAAGGAGCCCTTCGTCCACCTGCTCAAGTCCTCGATGCAGACCTTCCTCAACGCCCTCACCTTCCCGGACAAGACGATGTACCCCGTCTCGTCGACCAACGTGCGCGACCTCGAGAACCTGATGGACGTCTACCTCGACGCCGTGCTGCACCCCAACATCTACGACCACCCCCGCATCTTCGAGCAGGAGGGCTGGCACCTCGAGGTGGAGGGCGCAGGCGACGACCGCCGCCTCTCCTACAACGGCGTCGTCCTCAACGAGATGAAGGGCGCGCTCTCCGACCCCGACGAGGTGCTCTACGAGACGACCTGCCGCCGGCTGTTCCCGGACACCTGCTACGGCCACGACTCCGGCGGCAACCCCCGGGCGATCCCCCAGCTCACCTACGAGGGCTTCCTCGACGCGCACGCCCGCCACTACCGCCCCTCGAACGCCTACGTCATGCTCTACGGCGACCTCGACTGCGAGCGCGAGCTCGCCTTCGTCGCCGAGCGCCTGGAGGCGGCCGAGGAGCGGGGCGCGGGCGCGCCCAACCCGCTCGGGCGCCAGGAGCCCATCGCCTGCGACCCGCTCCGCGTCGAGATGGCGACCGCGCCGGAGAACGCCTGCGTGGGCGTGAGCTACGTCACCGACCGCAACGACCGCACCTCCACGCTGGCGCTCGCCGTCCTCTCCGACGCGCTCATGGGCTCCAACCAGACGCCGCTCAAGAGGCGCCTGCTCGAGGAGGGGCTGGGTGACGACGTCGTCTGCATGCTCGCCGACGGCACGCTGCAGCCCATGCTCATGTTCGAGCTCAAGGGGGCGCGCGAGGGCGTCGCCGACCGCTTCCGCGCGCTGCTCGAGGACGAGTGCCGCGCGCTCGTCGAGGGAGGCGTCCCCCGCGACATGCTCGAGGCCTCGCTCTCGCGCCTGGAGTTCGTCCTGCGCGAGCAGGACTACGGCTCCTACTCCCCCGGCGTCTACCTCGCGATGAACGCGCTCTCCAGCTGGCTGTACGACGACGCGCGCACCTGCGAGTACCTGCGCTACGAGGACGCGCTCGCCGAGCTGCGCCGCGGCCTGGACGAGGGTCTGTTCGAGTCCCTGCTCGACGAGGTCGTCTGCCGCAGCCGCCACTCCGCCCTCGTCGAGGTCGTGCCGGGCGGCGAGGGGACCTCCGGCGAGGAGGCCGAGGAGCTCGCCCGCCTGCGCGCCGGGATGGGCGAGGCGGAGCTCGACGCGATCGCGCGCGAGGTGGAGGCGCTGCGCGCCGAGCAGCAGGCCCCGGACCCGGAGGAGGCCGTCGCGAGCCTGCCCCGCCTCACCGTCGCCGACGTGGGCGAGGCGCCCGCCGGGGACTCCTCCGTGCGCCTCGAGGCGCCCGCGCCCTGCTGGCGCAACGACGTCGAGACCCACGGCATCGCCTACGCGACCGCCTACTTCGGGCTCGACTGCGTGCGCTGGGAGGAGCTGCCCTACGTGAGCGTGCTGGCAAGCGTGCTCGGCAAGCTCGCCACGGCCCGGCGCAGCGCCGCCGAGCTCGACGTGCTGTGCGGGCGCGAGCTGGGCGACCTCTCGTTCTCCTGCACGGCCCGCCCCGACACGGCCGACCGCTCGCTCGTCCGCCCGATGCTCGTGGTGGGGGCGAGCGCGCTCTCCGACCGCGTCACGAGCGCCGCGACCATCCCGCAGGAGGTGTGGTCGACGAGCGACCTCTCCGACGCCGGCTCGATCCGCGACACCCTCCAGCAGGTCAGGGTCCGCATGGAGCAGGCCTTCATGGGGGCCGGCCACAGCGCCGCGATGGCCCGCGCCGCCTCCCACCTCTCCCCCGCGACCCGCGTCGGCGAGCAGATGGCCGGCGTCGACTTCTACCTGTTCCTGCGCGACCTGCTCGAGCACTACGACGAGCGCTCCGCCGAGCTCTCCGAGCGCCTCGCCGGGCTCGCGCGGCGCATCTTCTCCGAGGGCAACGTCGAGCTCTCCGTGACCGGGAGCGCGCGCGACGCCGAGGCCTGGCTCGAGGCCGCCGGCGACCTCTCGCTCGCGGCCGGCCCCGCCCCCGCCGTCCTCGAGATCCCCCGGCCCGAGCCGCGCGACGAGGCCTTCGCCGTGCCCGGCGACGTGTGCTTCGTGGGCTGCGCGATGGACCTCGCCGGCCTCGCCGACGAGGTCGACGGGGCGTGGCGGGTGCTCTCCCGCGTCGTCTCCTACGACTACCTGTGGGACCGCGTCCGCAAGGAGGGCGGCGCCTACGGCTGCGGCATGCGGGCGCGCCGCGAGGGCATCGCGCTGATGTACTCCTACCGCGACCCAGCCGTCGACCCGACGCTCGCGAGCTTCGACGCCACCGCGTCCTGGCTCGCCGGCTGGGAGCCCACCGAGGAGGACCTCGAGGGCTACAAGATCTCGGCCGTCGCCGGCCTCGACGCCCCCGTCTCCGCCCGCGCGCGCGGCAGGCGCCTCGACGCGGACCGCATCTGCCGCAGGCCCGAGGGCTGGCGGCGCAGGCTGCGCTCCCAGATGCTCTCGTGCACCCTCGACGACCTGCGCGAGCGGGGACGCGCCCTCGCTGAGCTCGGGGCCCGGCGCGTCACGTGCGCCTTCGGCGGCCGCGAGATCCTGGAGGCCTCGCACGCCGGCCTCGAGCTCGTCGACCTCATGCCGACGGACGCGCGGGCGGACGCGTAGGAGAGGAGCGGGGACCATGGACGTGAGCACCGTCACCGTCGTCAGCTTCAGCCCCACCGGCGCCACCCGCGGCGTCGCCAAGCGCCTGGGCTCCGCGATTGCGCGCGGGCTCGGCTGCGAGCTCGACATCTGCGACTTCACCCTGCCCGCCCTGCGCGAGGCGCGCGCCTTCGCCGCGGACGAGCTCGTGGTGCTCGGCATGCCGACCTACGCGGGCAGGGTCCCGAACAAGGCTCTCCCGCTCCTCCGCGAGCTGTTCTCCGGCGCCGGCGGGCCCTGCGTGCCCGTCGTCACCTACGGCGGCCGCGCCTTCGACGACGCGCTCTCCGAGCTCGCCGGCGAGCTGCGCGGCATGGGGCTCGTCCCCGTCGCCGCCGCGGCCGTGCCCTGCGCGCACGCCTTCTCCGACGACATCGGCGCCGGCCGGCCCTCCGACGAGGACCTCGTCGGCATCATGGGCCTCGGCTACGCGGTCGCCGACGCGCTCTTCCGCGACCTGCCGCTCGGCGAGCTCGAGGTCCCCGGCAGCTGGCCGGCGGGACCCTACTACACGCCCCTCGGGACGGACGGCGAGCCGGCGCGCTTCCTCAAGGCGACGCCCGTCACCGACCTTGACGCCTGCGTGGACTGCGGCACCTGCGCGAAGGTGTGCCCGATGGGGACCGTGCGCGACGGGCGTCCGTGGGACAGCCTCGGGATCTGCATCAAGTGCCAGGCCTGCGTGGACGCCTGCCCCACCGGCGCCCGCGGCTTCGACGACGAGGCGTTCCTCTCGCACGTCGAGATGCTCCGCCGGACCGTGACGGGCGCGGAGGACCCGCTGCTGCTGCTCGCGCCCGCCGCGGGCGAGGACGCCGACGACGTCGCGCGCCGCCTGGAGGCCGGGCGCCTCCGCGCGGCCCAGGAGCGCTGGCACTACGTGTGGGACCCCGCGGGCGAGCGCCGCTGGATCGAGAACGAGCTCGACATGGCGGAGCTGCTCGCCTCGCTCGTGGGAGGCGAGTAGGCCTCTGGCGGCCCCGCGCGGGGCCGCCCGGGCTCCCCTCCGTCTCTGTTTCGCGCCCCTTGCGCGGCAACTGGCCCTTTGCAGGCCGAATCCGTGCGTACGCACAAGCTCGTGACGCTCGCCGAGCGGCGCGACCGTTCGCGGAAGCCTCGCGGACTTGTGCGCACGAACAAATTGGCCCCGCGAAACCGCAGGTCGCATGCAAGGGATTCGGGAGAGGCACGATACCCCGACCCTTCTCCCGAATGCCGGCCCGACGGGGGGCCGTGGGCAGGCGCGAGGAATGCGGGACGGGCCCGCCGGGTAGTACATTCAAGGACGCCAGCCACCGAGCCCAAGGAGGCACGCATGGACTTCCTCGACCTCTCCCGCACCCGCTACTCCGTCCGCAAGTACGCCGCCACCCCCGTCGAGCGCGAGAAGCTCGACGCCGTGCTCGAGGCCGGCCGCCTCGCGCCGACCGCGACCAACGCCCAGCCCGTCCACGTGATCGTCGTGTCGAGCGACGAGGCGCGCGCCAGGCTCGCCGAGGCCACCCCGATGGCCTACGACGCGCCGGTGAGCCTGCTCGTGTGCTACGACGAGTCCGAGGCCTGGCACAACGGCCGCGAGGAGGGCTACCACTCCGGCGAGATGGACGCCTCCATCGTGGCCGACGAGATGATGCTCATGGCCACCGAGCTCGGTCTCGGCACCCTGTGGGCCCGCGGCTACAAGACCGCGGACCTCGAGCGCGCCATGGGCGTGCCCGAGAACCTCACCCTCGCCTGCATCCTCGACCTCGGCTACCCCGCCGAGGACTCCGAGCCCACCGCCAACCACGCTACCCGCAAGCCGATGGGCGAGTTCGTCGCCTGCGAGCTCTAGCACGCCGCCGGAGCCGCTCCATGCCCGACGCCCGTGACCTCGTGCGGTGGAGGCGCGACCTCCACCGCATCCCCGAGTGCGACTTCGACGTCGCCGAGACCCTCGCCTACGTGCGCCACGAGCTCGAGGCGCTCGGCGGGGCCTGCGAGCTGTGGGAGCCGTCCCGCTCGGCGCTGTGCGCCCTCTTCCGCCGCGGCGGGGGGACGGGCGCCACCTGCGTGCGCGCCGAGCTCGACGCCCTCCCGGTGACCGAGCGCACCGGTCTCCCCTGGGCGTCGCGCCACGAGGGCCGCATGCACGCCTGCGGCCATGACGCCCACATGGCGATCGTGCTCGGGCTCGCGGCGGACCTCGCCGCGGGACGCGTCGCGGGAGGGCGCGACGTCCTGCTCGTCTTCGAGCCCGCGGAGGAGACCACGGGTGGCGCGCGCGAGGTCGTCGCGTCCGGGGCGCTCGCGCGGGCGCGCTGCGACCGCGCCGTCGCCGTGCACCTGTGGCCCGGGCTCCCCCTCGGCGCCGTCGCCACGCGCGCCGGGGCGCTGCTCGCCTCGTCCTGCGAGGTCGACGTGGACGCGCGCGGCAGGGCGGCCCACATCGGCCGCGCCTCCGAGGGCGCCGACGCGCTCGCCTGCGCCTGCGACCTGCGCGCCGAGGCGTCCTCGCGCGTCGCGGGCCTGCGCGACCCGGAGGGCCGGCCGCCGCTCCTGGGGTTCGGGCGCATGGAGGCGGGCCAGGTGCGCAACCAGGTCGCCGCGAGCGCGCGGCTCGAGGGCAGCCTGCGCGCCTTCGACGAGCGCACGCGCGACGAGGCCCGGCGGACCCTGCGCGAGGTGGGCGAGGAGTGCGCCGCGCGCCACGGCTGCGAGGTGGAGGTCGCGTTCTCGGAGGGCTACCCGCCCCTGCTCTGCGACGCGGGCCTCGTGCGGGCGGCGCGGGAGGCCCTGCCGGAGCTGCTCGAGCTCGGCGAGCCGCTGCAGATCACCGACGACTTTTCCTGGTACTGCAGCGAGGTCCCGGGGATCTTCCTGCTGCTCGGCTGCGGCGAGGACGCCGCGCCGCTGCACTCGGACGCGTTCGACTTCGACGAGTCCCTGCTCGTCCGCGGCCTCGGGGCCGTCGAGCGCCTCGTCGCCCTCCTCTAGCGCCAGGCGAGCGCCACGGCGCCGTCGCCCAGGTTCTCCGTGAGGACGGGACCGCCGTCCTTCATGCGCACGCGCAGGCGCGGCAGGCGCTGGCGCAGCGCGAGCAGGACGTGGCGCGCGTCCGACCCGCGCGACCCGAAGTGCACGAGGACGGCCTCGCGCGCGTCCGCGGGGACCTGCTCGGCGAGGACCCTGCCCACGCCCGAGGCCCCGTTGGCGGAGCCGAGCTCCACGATGCCGCCGCGGGCGAGCTCCATGACCGGGCGGTGGTTGAGCATCGAGGTCAGCGAGCGCCGGAGCGCGCCGAGCCTGCCGCTGCGCCGCAGGGTCCCCATGTCGGGGACGGCGAAGGCGATGCTCGCGCGCTCGCGCTCCTCGACGAGCACGTCGACGACCTCGGCGGCTCCCCTGCCCTCGTCGGCGAGCGCGCGGGCGCGCCGCACCAGGAGCTCGAGGGCGGACGAGGTGGTCCAGGAGTCGAGCACCGTGACCCCGTCCATGCCGCTCGCGGCCTCCTGGGCCGCGCGGAACGCGCCCGAGAGGCGCGAGGAGATCGTCAGGCACAGCACCTCGTCGCTGCGCCCCGCGAGCTCGCGGAAGGCGCGTGCGAACGCGGCGGGCGTGGGCGGCTCCGTCGAGCAGGTCCTGCAGCGGCGCAGCAGCTTCGCGTAGTCGCCGTTCTCCCCCATCGGGGCCTCGGCGTAGCGCCTGCCGTCCACGACGTAGGACATCGGCACGAGCTCGACGCCCAGGGCGCGCGCCTCCTCGCGGGAGAGCGCGCAGGTGGTGTCGCAGGCTAGCGCGAGCATACGCGGTCGCTCCCCATCGCGCGGAACTTGCCGTAGCGCCGGGCCAGGAGCTCGTCGGGCGAGAGGGCGGAGAGCTCGTCGAAGCGCGCGAGGGCGCGGCCCAGCAGGTCGCAGCCGATCTCGCGGGCGGTGCGGCCCGCATCGTCGACGATGCCGTCCACGAGGCCGAGCCCGACGAGGTCGTCGGCGCACATGTGCAGGGCGTCGGCAGCCTCGGGGGCCTTCTTGGTGTCCTTCCACAGGATCGAGGCGCACGCCTCGGGGCTGATCACGGAGTAGGAGGAGCTGCCGAGCATGAGGACCTCGTCGGCGACGCACAGGCCGAGCGCGCCGCCCGAGCCTCCCTCGCCGGTGACGCAGCTCACGATCGGGACCGAGACGGACCCCATCTCCGAGAGGTTGCGCGCGATCGCCTCGCCCTGGCCGCGCTCCTCGGCGCCGATGCCGCAGTAGGCCCCCGAGGTGTCCACGAGGAACAGCACGGGCCGGCCGAAGCGCTCCGCCTGGCGCATGAGTCGCAGCGCCTTGCGGTAGCCCTCGGGGTGCGCCATGCCGAAGTTGCGCTCCACGCGCTCCTTCATCGTCCGGCCGCGCTCGATCGCGACCACGGTGAGAACGCGCCCGTCCTTCCAGCCGATGCCGCCCACCACGGCGCGGTCCTCGCCGTAGAGGCGGTCGCCGGCGAGCTCGACGAAGCCGTCGAGGGAGGACTCGATCAGGTCGAGGGCGGTGGGGTGCTTCGAGGAGCGGATGTAGCGCACGGTGTCGTAGGGGGTGCGCTGGCGGCCCGGGGTGCGGCGGCGCTGGCGGCGCGGCCCCTCGCTCGCGATGGCGTGCGGGGCCCCCGGCGCCGGCTCGACGCCCTCGTGGAGGGCGAGCAGCTCGGCGAGGGTGGCGCGCATCTCCCCGCGGCGCACGATCATGTCGCAGAAGCCGTGGTCGAGGATGAACTCGGAGCGCTGGAAGCCGGCGGGCAGGCGCTTGTGGGTGGTCTGCTCGATCACGCGCGGGCCCGCGAAGCCGACGAGGGCCCCCGGCTCGCAGATCGTCACGTCACCCTCCATCGCGAAGCTCGCGGTGACGCCGCCGGTGGTGGGGTCCGTGAGGACGGCGAGGTAGGGGCGGCCGCCGGAGGCGAAGCGCTCGCGGGCGAGCGAGACCTTGGCCATCTGCATCAGGGAGGTGAGGCCCTCCTGCATGCGGGCGCCGCCGGAGACGCAGAAGCCCACCACGGGCAGGCCCTCCTCGAGCGCGCGCTCGAAGCAGCGGCTCACCTTCTCGCCGACGACGGAGCCCATCGAGCCCATCATGAACTCGGCGTCCATGAAGAACGTCGCGCAGGCGTGGCCGCCGATCGTCGCCCTCCCGCTCACCACGGCGTCGCGCTCGTGGGTCGCCTCCTGGGCGGCGGCGAGCTTGTCGGCGTAGCCGGGGAACTCGAGGAAGTCCGTCGGGGCGAGCTCGGCGTCCCACTCCTGGAAGCTGCCCTCGTCGACCGTCATGCGCATGCGCGCGCGTCCCGAGACGCGCAGGTGGTGGCCGCAGCGCGGGCAGACGTCGAGGTTTTCCGCCATGGCCTGCTGCTCGATCACGCGCCGGCAGGCCGGGCACTTCACGTAGAGGCTGCGCGCCGGCATCTCGACGGCGACCTCGGTCGCCGGGCTCTCCAGCTCGTTGACGGAGAGGCGCCGCTTGTCCTCGATGCTACTCATAGAGGTGCTCCATCAGGTTCGTGTGGTAGTTCCCGGAGAGGAACTCCCGGTTGGCGAGGATGTCGAGGTGCAGCGTGGAGTTGTCCTCCACGCCCTCGATCACGAGCTCGCCCAGGGCGGAGCGCATCTTGCGCAGGGCCTCCTCCCTGGTCTGCGAGAAGGCGACGAGCTTGCCGAGCAGCGAGTCGTAGTAGGGCGGGACGACGGCGCCCACGTACAGGGCGGAGTCGAAGCGCATCCACGGGCCGTTCGGCACGTGGAGCATCGTGATCTCGCCCACGGAGGGCAGGAAGTCCGGAGTCTCGGCGTTGATGCGGCACTCGATCGCGTGCCCGGAGGCGCGCACGTCGTCCTGGGAGAACGGCAGGCGCTGGCCGGCGGCCACGCGGAACTGCCACTTCACCAGGTCGATGCCGGTCACGAACTCGGTGACGGGGTGCTCAACCTGCAGGCGGGTGTTCATCTCCAGGAAGTAGAAGCTGCCGTCGTCGGTGTAGAGGAACTCGACGGTGCCCACGCCGACGTAGCCCACCTCGCGGGCGAGCTCGCGCGCGCACGAGCACATGCGCTCGCGCACGTCGTCGCGGCCGGCCAGGCAGGGCGCGGGACTCTCCTCGACGAGCTTCTGGTTGTGGCGCTGGACGGAGCACTCGCGCTCGCCGAGCGAGACGACGCCGCCGTCCGCGTCGGCGAGGACCTGGACCTCGACGTGGTGCGCCGGCGAGATGAACTTCTCCATGTAGCAGGCGTCGTCGCCGAAGGCGGCGGCCGCCTCGGCCTTGGCGGCCACGAGGGCGTCGCCGGCGGCCTCCGGCTCGTCGACGCGGCGGATGCCGCGGCCGCCGCCGCCCGAGCGCGCCTTGATGAGCACGGGGCAGCCGATGCGGCGAGCCTCCTCGACGGCCTGCTCGGGGGTCTCGAGCAGCTCGCAGCCGGGCGCCACCGGGACCCCGGCGCGCCGCGCGACGGCGCGGGCAGCGTCCTTCTCGCCCATCTCCTCGATCACCTCGGGCGAGGGTCCGACGAACACGAGCCCGCACTCGCGGCAGCGCCGGGCGAAGCCGGCGTTCTCCGAGAGGAAGCCGTAGCCGGGGTGGATCGCCTTGCAGCCGCTCTCGAGCGCGCAGGTGATGATCGCGTCCTCGTTGAGGTAGGAGTCGTGCGGGCGCGGCCCGCCGATGCAGTAGGCCTCGTCGGCGAGCGAGACGTGCAGGGCCTCGGCGTCGGCGGTCGAGAACACGGCCACCGTGCGCACGCCCATCTCCTTGCAGGCGCGGATGACGCGGACGGCGATCTCGCCGCGGTTGGCGATCAGGATCTTGTCGAACATGCGCGTCGCCGCCTAGGACGCGTCGCCGGCGGGCACGAGCGCGAACGACATGTCCGCGACGCAGCACAGCTCGCCGGCGACCCGGGCCTCGCCGTGGGCGAAGCGGAAGGGGCCGCGGGCGCGGGTGATCTCGCTCGTGAGCTCGACCGTGTCGCCGGGACGCACGGGGTGCTTGAAGCGGACCTTGTCCAGGCTCGTGTAGTACGGGGTGACGTCGCCCATGTCCTCGTCGCCCAGCAGCACGCAGCAGTTCTGGGCGAGCATCTCGCACAGGATCACGCCGGGGACGGTGGGGTTGCCGGGGAAGTGCCCCTGCACGAAGAACTCGTCGCCGGTAATGGCGATGCGCCCGCGCGCGACCCCGTCGACGACCTCTGCCTCGTCGAGCAGCAGCATCGGCTCGCGATGCGGCAGGATCCCCTTGATCTCGTCTCGGTTCATCTGGCCTCCCTCGCGGCTAGTTGATCTTCATCAGGCAGCTGCCGTACTCGACGAGGTCGCCGTCCTCGACGCAGATGTCGACGACCTCGCCGTCGACCTCGCTGACGACCTCGTTCATGACCTTCATCGCCTCGACGATGCACAGCGTCTGCCCCGCCTTGACGCAGTCGCCCACGCGGACGAAGGGGTCGGCGCCGGGAGAGGGCGCGGCGTAGAAGACGCCCACCATCGGGGCGGACACGACCGTGAGCGACGCCATGTCGAGGGTGTCCTCGGCCGGCTCGGCGGCCTCGGGGGCGGCGGGAGCCGCCTGCGCCGCGGGCTGCGCGGCGGGGACCGGGGCGGGCTGGGCCGCGGCCTGCTGGCGCTCGAGCTCGAGCTCGGTGCCGTCCGGCTCGACCAGCGCGACGCGGGTGAGCCCCATGTCGCGCATGACCTCGGCGATCTCTGAGATTCTCTGGGAGTCCATGTTGCCTCGCTATCCCTCGTAGGCCCTGAGCGCAATCGCGGCGTTGTGGCCGCCGAAGCCCAGGTTGCCCGACAGCGCCCAGCGGACGTCCGCCTCGACGGCCTCGTTGGGCGTGTAGTCGAGGTCGCACTCCGGGTCGGGCGTGCGGTAGTTGATGGTGGGCGGGATGATCCCGTCGCGCAGCGCGAGCGCCGACGCCATGACCTCGATCGCGCCGGTGGCGCCGAGCATGTGCCCGGTCATCGACTTGGTCGAGGACACGTGGGCGGCGTGCGCGGCCTCCTCGCCCAGGGCGAGCTTGATGCCGAGGGTCTCCGAGGAGTCGTTGAGCTTGGTGGAGGTGCCGTGCGCGTTGATGTAGAGGCCCTCCTCCGGGCGGACGCCGCCCTCCTCCACCGCGAGCGCGAGGGCGCGCGAGAAGCCGCGGGCCTCGGGGTCGGGGCTCGTCATGTGGTGGGCGTCGCTCGTGTTGCCGTAGCCCACGACCTCGGCGTAGACCTTCGCCCCGCGCGCGAGCGCGTGCCCGAGCTCCTCGAGCACGAGGATGCAGGCGCCCTCGCCCATCACGAAGCCGTCGCGCTCCGCGTCGAAGGGGCGGCAGGCGGTGGCGGGGTCGGGGTTGCGGGTGAGCGCCTTGGCGCTCTGGAAGCCGGCGACGGCCTCGAGCAGGATGCCCGCCTCGGCGCCGCCTGCCAGAATCGCGTCGGCGTCGCCGTGCCTGACGGCGCGGAACGCCTCGCCCACGGAGTGCGCGGAGGTGGCGCAGGCCGTCACGATCGGCAGGACGGGCCCGCGCGCGTCGTGACGAATCGACACCATGCCCGCGGGCATGTTCGCGATCATCATCGGGATCATGAACGGGGAGGCGCGGCGGGGACCGCGCTGGGAGATGGTGTGGACGTTCTGGACGAGCGTCGTGATGCCACCCACGCCCGAGCCCACGTAGACGCCCAGGCGGTCGTGGTCGATCGCGCCCTCCTCGTCGAGCCCGGCGTCGGCGACGGCCTCGTCGGAGGCCACCATCGCGTACTGGCTCACCAGGTCGGCGTGGCGCGCCTCGGCGCGGCCGAGCAGCTCGGCCCCGTCGAAGCCCTTGACCTCGGCGGCGACCTTGACGTTGATCTCGCTCGCGTCGAAGTGGGTGACCTCGCCGATGCCGGAGGTACCCGCCTTCAGGGCCTCCCAGGTGGCCGGCGCGGTGTTGCCCACCGGCGACACGGCCCCGATGCCCGTGATTGCGACTCTGCGTTCCATCTCTCTCCCTACTGCCCCTCCCGGGGATGGTGCCCTAGCGTGCCATGCCGCCGTCCACGCGAACGACCTCGCCGGTGACGTAGGCGGCCGCGTCGCTCGCCAGGAAGCGCACGACGGAGGCCACCTCCTCGGCCGACGCCATGCGCCCCAGCGGGATCTGCGACTCGTAGAGCGCGCGCGTCTCGTCGGGCAGGTCGGCGGTCATGTCCGTCTCGACGAAGCCGGGGGCCACGGCGTTGGCGGTGATCCCGCGCGGCCCCAGCTCGGCGGCGAGCGACTTGGTGAGCCCGATGAGGCCCGCCTTCGAGGCCGCGTAGTTGGCCTGGCCGGCGTTGCCGGTGATGCCCACGACCGAGCTCACGTTCACGATGCGGCCGCCGCGCTGGCGCATGAGCGTGCGCGACAGGGCGCGGCAGGTGTGGAAGGCGCCCTTGAGGTTGACGTCGAGCACGCGGTCGATGTCGTCCTCCGGCATGCGGGCGATCAGCCCGTCGCGCGTCACGCCCGCGTTGTTCACGAGGACCCACACGCTCCCGAAGTCGGCGAGGACCTCGTCGACGGTCGCCTTGACGGCGTCGGCGTCGGCCACGTCGCAGCGGTAGGCGCGTGCGGTGGCGCCGGCGGCCTCGCAGGCGGCGACCGTCTCCGCGGCCGCGGCGTCGTTGCCGGCGTAGACGACGGCGACGTCGAGGCCGTCCTCCGCGAGCCCGCGGCACACGGCGCGCCCGATCCCGCGCGAGCCGCCCGTCACGAGCGCCACGCGGCGGGCGGCGTCCCTCTGGATCGCAGGTGCCTTGGCAGCCATCTACTCCTCCTCGGCGTCCAGCGCGGCGACGACCTCGCCGAGCTGCTCGCAGGTCTCGCAGGACATGGCGAGGACGCCGTCGAGCGTCCTGCCCACGAGGCCGGTGAGCGTCTTCCCGGGCCCGACCTCGACGAAGCGGTCGACCCCCATCGAGCGGCACAGCTCGAGCGTGCGCACCCACTGGACGGGATGCGCCACCTGGCCGGCGAGCAGGTCGCAGCGGGCGGCCTCGTCGTCGGGGTAGGGCTCGGCGGTGCGGTTGGCGACGACGGGGACGCGCGGCACGGACGGGGCGTGCCCCTCCGCGACGTAGGCGGCGAGCCCCTCGGCGGCCGAGGCCATCAGCGGGCTGTGGAAGGCGCCGGAGACGGCCACCCGCACGCAGCGCCCGCGCTCGGCGCGGACGAGCCCCTCGAGGCGCTCGAGGCCCTCGGGGAGCCCCGCCACGACCGTCTGCTTCGGGCTGTTGAAGTTCACGGGCCAGCAGTCGCCGGCCTCGACGGCCAGGCGCGACACCGTCTCGGCGTCGAGCTTGAGCACGGCGCGCATCTCCCCGGGGTTCTCCCGCGAGGCCCGCTCCATCAGCTCGGCGCGGCGGCACACGAGCCGGAAGCCCTCCTCGTCGGTGAAGGCGCCCGCGAAGGTGAGCGCGGCGACCTCGCCGAGCGAGAAGCCGCACACCACGTCCGGCGACACCCCGTGGGCCTCGAGCGCGCGGGCGCAGGCGAGGTCGGCCGCGAAGACGCACGGCTGGGTGTTGACCGTCTGGCGGAGCTCCTCCTCGGTGCCGCGCAGGCACTGCTCGAGCGTGCCGGGGCGCACGGCGTCGGCCGTCTCGAAGACGGCCGCGGCCGCGGGCTCGGCGGCGACGAGGTCCTCGCACATGCCGGGGTGCTGGGCCCCCTGGCCGGCGAACAGGACGGCTAGCTTACCCACTTGGTCGCCTCCCTGAGCGCGCGCTCGGCGCCTTCGAGCAGGTCGTCCACGATCGCGGCGGCCGGCTCGCGCCTGGTCACCATGCCGGCGACCTGGCCGCACAGGAACGACCCCTCGTCGTAGTTGCCGTCCTTTGCGGCCTTGCGCAGCGCGCCGGTGCCCAGGGCGACGAGCTCCTCGGCGGCGGCGCCCTCGCGCTCGGCCTTGGCGTAGCGGTTGGCGAACGGGCTCTTCAGGCAGCGCACCGGGCTGCCGATGGAGCGGCCCGTGGCGACCGTGGAGATGTCCTTGGCCTTGAGGACCAGGTCCTTGTACTCCTCGGCGATGGTGCACTCCTCGGCCACGAGGAAGCGCGTGCCCACCTGGACCCCCACGGCACCGAGCATGAAGGCAGCGGCGACCCCGCGGCCGTCGGCGATGCCGCCGGCGGCGACGACCGGGATGCTCACGGCGTCGACGACCTGGGGGACGAGCGGCATGGTGGCCGTCTCGCCAATGTGGCCGCCGGACTCGGTGCCTTCGGCGATGACGGCGACGGCGCCGGCGCGCTCCATCATCCTGGCGAGCGCGACCGAGGCCACCACGGGCACGACCTTGGTGCCGGCGGCGGTCCAGGCCTTCATGTACTTCGCCGGGTTGCCGGCGCCGGTCACGACGATGGGGACGCGCTCCTCGACGATGACCTCGGCCACCTCGTCGGCGGACGGGTTCTCGAGCATGAGGTTCACGGCGAAGGGCCTGTCGGTCCTCTCGCGGAGCTCGCGCACCTGCTCGCGCACGTAGGAGCCGGGGGCGCTGCCCGCGGCGATGATGCCGAGGCCGCCGGCCTCGGAGACGGCGGAGGCGAGGCTCGCGTCGCTGATCCAGGCCATGCCGCCCTGGAAGATCGGCTTCTCGATGCCGAGGAGGTCGCAGATGGGCGTGCGGATCATGTCTAGTTCTCCAGCAGGCCGTCGATAATGGCGACGAACTCGCCGATGGTGGCGGGGCTGGCGTCCGGGTCGATCTCGACGTCGAACTCGTCCTCGCAGCTCATGACGATCTCGACGACGGCGAGGCTGTCGAGGCCCACGTCGGCGAGCTTGGTGTCGTTGGTGAGCTCGGTGTCGTCGAGGCCGCCCTGCTCGCGGACGATCGCGCAGACGCGCTCGAAGGTGCTCTGGTCGGACATGGTCTTCCCCTTTTCTGTCAGGCGCCCGCAGGCGCTTGTACGGACGTGCTCGGGCCCGGCTCGCGGGCCCCGTTCCCCGGTGGTGTCGTGCCTACCAGCGCAGCAGGCACCATCCCGTGTCGAGGCCGGCCCCGAAGCCGACCATGGCCACGAGGTCGCCCTCGGAGAGCTCGCCCTCGCGGGCGAGGAGGTCCAGGACGAGCGGGATGCAGGCACTCGAGATGTTACCCGTCTCCGCGATGGTGCGCCGCACCTTGGCGTCGTCGATGCCGAGGTGGCGGATGGCGGAGGCCAGGATGCGCTCGTTGGCCTGGTGGAGGATGAACTGGTCGATGTCGGAGGGCTCGATGCCGGCCTCCGCGCACATCTGCTCGACGGACTCGACGACCGTCGAGGTCCCGAACTTGAACACGCGCCTGCCCGTCATGGACAGGGTGGTGGGGCCCAGGTCGGGCGTCTCGTCGTAGGGCGAGCTGCCGCGCAGGCCCGGGATGTGCAGGGCCTCGGCGTTGGGCTCGGTGAGCAGGCGGATCGCGACGGGGTTCTCCCCGCCGTCGCCGAGCACCGCGGCGGCCGCGCCGTCGCCGAACAGGACGGCGGTGTTGCGGTCGCCCCAGTCCACGAGGCGCGAGACCTTCTCGGCCGAGACCACGAGGACGCGCCGCGCGCGCCCGCGCGCGAACCAGCCGTCGGCCACGTCGAGGCAGAAGACGAAGCCGGCGCAGCCGGCGGACAGGTCGAACGCCGGGGAGGTAGCGCCCAGGCGCTCGGCGATGACGCAGGCCTCGGCGGGCACCAGGTGGTCGCCCGAGGTCGTGGAGCACAGGATGAGGTCGAGCTCGGAGACGTCGCAGCCGGCCGCCTCGAGCGCGCGGCTCGCCGCGTCGCAGGCGAGCTCGTCGAGCGTCTCGGTGGTGCACACGCGCCGCTCGGAGATGCCGGTGCGCGTGCGGATCCACTCGTCCGAGGTGTCGAGGAACCCGGAGAGCTCGTCGTTGGTGACGGAGCGCCCCGGCAGGGCCGACCCCGTGCCGAGAACCCTGAAGCCCATCGTGCCTCCCTTGCTGACGTGCCGCCGCGGCCCCCTACTCTAGCCCAGCGGGACGCGCACCATGATACCTACAGACAACGCACCTATCAGGGACAATGACCTGCTAGGACTCCGACTCCAGGCGCTCGGTGAGCATCTGGTTGAACAGCTTGGGGTTGCCCGTGCCGCGGCTCTCCCTCATGCACTGCCCCACCAGGAACCCGACGACCTTCCTGTTGCCCTCGCGGTACTGGCGCACCTGGTCCTCGCAGCGGGCGAGCACCGCGTCCACCACCGGCTCGAGGGCCCCCAGGTCGGTCGTCTGGCGCATGCCGCGCTCGTCGACGACGCGCTCGGGGTCCTGGTCGGTGCCGTCGACGGCCTCGAGCACCTCGCGCGCCTGCGCGCTGGTGATCGCGTCGGCGGCCAGCAGCTTGGCCAGGCTCGCGATCTGGGCGGGCGTCACCGCGTCGAAGCCGGGCAGCATGTTCACCACGAGGTTCGCGACGGTGGGCACCACCTTCGCGTCGACCATGCCGGCCGCCTCCTCGAAGAAGGCCGCCGTGGCGGGCGTGCCGGCGATGATGGCGGCGTCGGCGGCCTTGAGGCCGAGGTCGGCCGCGTAGCGGGCGCGCTTGGCGGCGGGAAGCTCCGGGATACGGGCGCGACAGCCCTCGACGAACTCGTCGGAGAGGTCGAAGGGAGCGAGGTCCGGGTCCGGGAAGAGGCGGTAGTCGTCGGCCGTCTCCTTCACGCGCATCACGACGGTGCGGCGCCGGCTGGGCTCCCAGTGGCGCGTCTCCTGGTAGACGATGCCGCCCTCCTCGAGGACCTCCGCCTGGCGGCAGATCTCGTAGGCGAGCGCGTCGTGCAGGCTCTTGAAGGAGTTGATGTTCTTCATCTCAGTCTTGGTGCCGAACTCGGTCGCCCCGCGGCGGCGCAGGCTGATGTTGCCGTCGCAGCGCATCGAGCCGTTCTCGAGCGAGCAGTCCGAGATCCCGAGCGCCAGGAACACCTCGCGCAGCTGCTCCATGAACAGGCGCGCCTCCTCGGGGGTGCGCAGGTCGGGCTCGGTCACGAGCTCGATCAGCGGCGTGCCGCAGCGGTTGTAGTCGATCAGCGACTCGGTGGCGGAGGTGATGCGGCCCTCCTCGCCGCCCACGTGCACCATCTTGGCGGCGTCCTCCTCCATGTGGATGCGCAGGATGCGCACGGGCGCCACGTAGGACCCGTCGACGGCCTTCTCGACGGTGCCGTCCGGGCGCTCCTTGGCGCCCTGGCCCGAGACCTCGAGGTCGAGGTGGCCGTGCATGCAGAAGGCGACCGGGCCCTGGGTGGTCTGGAAGTTCTTGGCCATGTCGGGA
>CAOJNB010000002.1 GCA_948439405.1 uncultured Coriobacteriaceae bacterium
GCGGGCCTTGAGCACGCCGTCCTGGTGGATGCCGGAGGAGTGGGCGAAGGCGTTGGCGCCGACAATGGCCTTGTTGGGCTGCACGTTGATGCCCGTGATGGAGCTCACGAGACGGCTGGCGCGCGTGAGCTCGCGGGTGTTGACGTCGGTGTGGGCGTCGAGCTCCTCACCGTGCATCTTGATGGCCATGACGACCTCTTCGAGCGCGGTGTTGCCGGCGCGCTCGCCCAGGCCGTTGATGGTGCACTCGATCTGGCGGGCGCCGTTCTTCACGCCCTCGAGGGCCAGCGCGGTGGCCATGCCCAGGTCGTTGTGGGTGTGGACCGAGATGATGACGTTCTCGATGCCGATGACGTTGTCCGAGAGGCTCTTGATGCGCGCGCCGAAGTCCTCGGGCAGGCTGTAGCCGGTGGTGTCGGGGATGTTGACCACAGTGGCGCCTGCGTCGACGGCGGCCTGGATCACGCGGATGAGGAAGTCCTGGTCGGAGCGGCCGGCGTCCTCGGCGTAGAACTCGACGTCGTCGACGAAGCGGCGGGCGTAGGAGACGCAGTGGGCGGCGCGCTCGATGCACTCCTCCTCGGTGATGTTGAGCTTCTCGCGCAGGTGCGAGGGCGACACGCCGAGGCCGGTGTGGATGCGCGGGCGGGCCGCCGTCTTGAGGGCCTCGGCGGCGACGTCGATGTCGTGGTCCACCGCGCGGGTGAGGCCGCACACGACGCACTGGTCGCCGGCCATGCGGCCGATCTCGCTCACGCTCTTGAAGTCGCCGGGGCTCGAGACGGGGAAGCCGGCCTCGATGACGTCGACGTTGAGGCGGAGCAGCTGGCGGGCGATCACGAGCTTGTCGTCGGTGGTCATGCCGGCACCGGGCGACTGCTCGCCGTCGCGCAGGGTGGTGTCGAAGATGGCGATCTTGCGGGTCATGGCTACTCCTCCTGGTACGTGGGCTTCCCTGCATGGAGCACGTCCGGGAGATGTGCGGTGCCATGTCCGCGTGGAGCCGTCGCCCAGACGTTCCGCGAACGCTGGCGCTGGCTGCTTCCTATGGCCGAGGCGAGGTCAGACGAGGAGGGCTAGCGCGCGTTCGCGCTGGATACGAGCAGTACTAGTAGGTCGAGGCCGCAGGCAGCCGGGCGCGGGGCGCCGGTGCGAGCGATGGTGGCCGTGACCTGCATGCTGTTCTCCTCGTCGAATCGAATGGGGTAATCGTAGCAGAACGGGCGCCTCGCGGCGGCAGGATTCCGTAAGGGGGGAGCGGGTCCGGGACCCGGACCCCTAGTAAAGCATCGCGTAGCTGCCGATGGGCTCGAAGCCCAGGCGCTCGCAGAGCCTGCCCGTCTCGCGGGAGCGGTAGAAGCCGCACACGAAGCGCTTGCCGTCGGCGAGGCACTCCTCCACGAGCCGCGCGACCAGCGCCGAGGCGATGCCCTCCAGACGCATGTCTGCGCGCGTGCCCAGGCCCACGATCACGGCGCCGTCGCGCGTGGCCGTGCCGGTGGAGGCGGTGCCTACCATCTCGCCGTCGAGGAAGGCGCCGTAGGTGAGGCAGCCGCGCGCCTCGTTGGCGATGCGCTGCTGGGTGGCCATGGCCACGGAGGCCGGGTCGTCGTAGAGGCCGCGGTACGCGCGCATGCCACCCAGCAGGGCGAACAGCTCGCCGTACTCGTGCTCCGTCACGCGGCGCAGCTCGATGCCGGGGTCGAGCGGGGCCACGGAGCCCTCGATGATCGAGGTGCAGCGGGCGAGGTACTGCGTGTGCAGGCTCGACTCCTCGAAGTAGTTCGACAGCGGCCCCACGACCTCGAGCTTGCCGTTGATCGAGCCCAGCACGCGCTGGCCGCCGGAGGCCGCGCGGATGAAGTCGGCCACGGCGCCCGCGTCGTAGAGCGGGTTGGGGCTGTAGACGACGTAGTTGCCGTAGAAGCGCACGACGACGCTGTCCCACGAGCCGTCGCCGCTCACCATGGCGTAGGCGTTCACGGGCTCGGAGAGGCCGAACTGCTCGACGTCGCCGGTGATGAAGATGTTCATCTCCGGCTCGAGCGACGCGTAGCCGAGCAGGGCGTCCAGGCTCTCGGGACCGAGCAGCTCGGGGGTGGGCATGGGGGCTCCTTTCCTCGCGCGGCGCCGGGGCTAGGCCTCGGGGTCGGGCAGGATCTTGTCGACGCAGGAGAACGCGCCGGAGGCGGCATCGAACTCGTAGGCGATCACGGCGCAGTTCGGAACGCCGCGCTGGCCGGGGACCACCTCGCCCTCGCCGGTGACGTCCCGGTAGAACAGCGACCCCACGCCGCCGTGGCTCACGGCGAGCGCGCGCTCGGGCCCGCGGCGCATGACCGCGGTCACGGTGCGGCGGAAGCGCTCGAGCGCCTCGTCGTCGCCCTCGCCGCCGTAGTCGGTGAAGAAGGTGCGGCGCACCTCGCGGTCGGTCGGCATCAGGTAGAGGGGCTCGCCCTCGAAGATGCCGCGGTTGAACTCCTTGAGCCCCCTCATGCGCTCGTAGGGGCGCACCTCGCCGTACAGGGCCCCCATCACGTGCTCGAGGGTGTCGCAGGCGCGCTCGGAGGTGGAGCTGCAGTGGAGGTCGAAGGAGAGCCCCAGCGCGCGCAGGCGCTCGCCTGCCGCGCGGCACTGCCCGATCCCGTGCTCGGTGAGCGGGGAGTCGGCGAAGCCCTGCACGCGGCGGAGGCGGTTGAACAGCGTCTCGCCGTGGCGCATCACGTAGAGCGTCTGGGACATGGGTGACCTCCGGGATGAGGGGCCGCGCGCGGCGGCCCCTCGGGACGGGTGCGGCGGGGAGGCGCTAGCGCGCCTGCCCGTAGTAGGCGTTGGGACCGTGCTTGCGCTGGTAGTGCTTGTCCTGCAGGTACTGGGGCGCGGGGCTCGCCTGGCCGGCGACGGCCTCGGTGCGCGTCGCCATCTTGGCGACCTCCTCGAGCACGACCGCGTGGTACACGGCGTCGGCCGCGTCGGTGCCCCAGGTGAAGGGGCCGTGGTGCTTGCAGAGCGCGGCGGGGACGGCCATGTAGTCGAGGCCCTCGAAGGCGTCGGCGATCGCGACGCCCGTCTCGTGCTCGTAGGCGCGCTCGACCTCCTCGGCCGTCAGGGCGCGCACGCAGGGGATCTCGCCGTAGAAGTAGTCCGCGTGGGTGGTGCCGTAGCACGGGATCGCGCGGCCCGCCTGCGCCCAGCTCGTCGCCCAGCTCGAGTGCGTGTGGACGACGCCGCCGATGCGCTCGAAGCGCTGGTAGAGCACGGCGTGGGTGGGGGTGTCGGAGCTCGGGTTGAGCTCGCCCTCGACCTTGTTGCCCTCCAGGTCGCACACGACCAGGTCGCTCGGGCGCAGCTCGTCGTAGTCCACGCCGGACGGCTTGATCACGAACAGGCCGCGCTCGCGGTCGACGCCGCTGACGTTGCCCCACGTGTAGGTCACGAGCCCGCGCGCGGGCAGCTCCATGTTGGCCTCGTAGACCTGGTCCCTCAGTTCCTCGAGCATGTGCGCTCTCCTCTCGTGCGGCTGTCGTGTCCCTAGGCCTCGGCCATCGAGCGCTCCGCGGCGGCCTCGGCCTCGTTGGCGCGGCGGAAGCGGTCGAGGAAGGCGCGGTAGCCCTCGACGTCGGCCGCGTCGGGCTCGAGCGTCGTCGAGCCCACGCCGCCAAACACCTCGGCGTCGAGGTACTCGGCGAGCGACTGGCCCTCGGCCTTGCGGACGAGGTAGTTCGCGGCGACGGCCTGGCCCCACGCGCCGCCCTCGGAGGCGGTGTCCATCACCGTGACGGGGGCCTCGAGCGCGGCGGCGAGCAGCGACTGCGCCACCTTCGGCGTCTTGAAGATGCCGCCGTGGCCGTAGAGGCGGTCGATGGCGACGCCCTCACGGCGCAGGACGACGTTGCCGGCGGCGAGCGCGCCGAAGGCGGCCATGATGCTCGAGCGCATGAGGTTCGCGAGCGTGAGGCGCGCCGTCGGGGTCCTCAGCAGCAGCGGGTAGCCGGTCTGGATGCCCATGACCGTCTCGCCGGAGACGAACGGCAGGCTCACGACGCCACCGCCGTCCGCGTCGCCCGCGAGGGCGAGCTCGAACAGGCGGGTGAACGCCTCGCCGCGGTCGGGCTCCTGCCCCATCAGCGCGCCGAACTCGCAGAGCAGCTCGACCCAGGCGTTGATGTCGGAGGTGCAGTTGTTGCAGTGCACCATCGCGACGGCGTCGCCCACCGGGGTGGTGACGAGGTCGATCTCGGGGACCTTCTGGTCCGAGAGCGGGCGCTCGAGCACGACCATGGAGAACACGGAGGTGCCGGCCGAGACGTTGCCCGTGCGCGGGGCGACGGAGTTGGTGGCGATCATGCCGGTGCCGGCGTCGCCCTCGGCGGGGCACAGCGGGCAGCCCGGCTCGAGCTCGCCCTCGGCGTCGAGCAGGCGCGCGCCCTCGGGGGTGAGGGTGCCGGCCCGCTCGCCGGCGACGAGGACGCGCGGCAGCAGGTCCTCGAGCCTCCAGGGCACGCCGCGGGAGGCGGCCAGCTCGTCGAAGGCGTCGAGCATCGCGCGGTCGTAGTCGCGCGTGGACGAGTCGATCGGGAACATGCCCGAGGCGTCGCCCACCGAGAGCGCGTGCTCGCCGGTGAGGCGCAGGTGGACGAGGCCGGCGAGGGTGGTGAGCGAGGCGATGCGGCCCACGTGCTCCTCGCCGTCGAGGACGGCCTGCCACACGTGGGAGACGCTCCAGCGCTCCGGGATGTGGAAGGAGAGCAGGTCGGTGAGCTGGTGGGCGGCCTGCGTCGTGGTGGTGTCGCGCCAGGTGCGGAACGGTACGAGCAGCCTCCCCTCGGCGTCGAGGGCGAGGTAGCCGTGCATCATCGCGGAGACGCCCATCGAGGCGAGGCGGCGCAGGCGGACGCCGTGGCGCGCGGCCACGTCGGCCTTGAGGCTGGCGTAGCAGGCGGCGAGCCCCTCCCAGACCTCCTCCTCGGCGTAGGTCCAGTGGCCGTCGACGTAGGAGTTCTCCCAGTCGTGGGTGCCGACCGCCACCGGCGCGTTCGTGGGGTCGACGAGGACCGCCTTGATGCGGGTGGACCCGAACTCGATGCCCAGAGCGCACGACCCGGACTCGATCGCGGCGGCGACGTCCTGAGGCTCTGCCATGCTTCCCCCCGATTCCCGGACCCGCACCGCGGCGCGCGCCCGCATCGCGTCCATGCTGTCGGGACATTGTACCAGCTCGTATAATGGGCCCTGCTCGCCAGGACCCGCCACCCGCCGAAGAAGGAGCCCCGATGCCCATCACGCCCGAGGAGGTCTTCGAGACCCTCAACATGGTCTCCCAGCAGAACCTCGACATCCGAACCCTCACCATGGGCATCTCGCTCGCGGGCTGCGCCGACGAGGACATGGGCCGCATGTGCCGCAAGGTCTACGACCACGTCACCCGCACCGCGGCGGACCTCGTCGAGGTGGCGGAGAGCCTCGAGGCCGAGTACGGCATCCCCATCGTCAACAAGCGCATCTCCGTGACGCCCGTCGCCCAGATCGCGGCGGCCTGCCCCGACGCCGACCTCACCCCCATCGCGCTCGCGATGGACCGCGCCGCCGAGGAGCTCGGCATCGACTTCATGGGCGGCTTCTCCGCCCTCGTGCAGAAGGGCATGGGCGACGCCGACCGGCGCCTGATCGACTCCATCCCGGCCGCGCTCTCCACGACGGACCGCGTCTGCTCCTCCGTCAACGTCGCCTCCGTGCGCGCCGGCATCAACATGGACGCCGTGCTGCGCATGGCGGAGGTCATCCGCGAGGCGGCCGTGCTCACGAGCGACATCAGCTGCTACGGCGCGGCGAAGCTCGTCGTGTTCTCCAACATGGTCGAGGACTCCCCCTTCATGGCCGGCGCCGTCCACGGCACCGGCGAGGCCGACGCCGTCATCAACGTGGGCGTCTCCGGGCCCGGCGTCATGGCGGCGGCCCTCGAGGAGCTGCCCGCCGACGCCGACCTCATGGAGGTGGCCGAGCGCATCAAGCAGACGGCCTTCAAGATCACCCGCGCCGGCGAGCTCATGAGCCGCGAGGCCGCGCGCCGCCTCGGCGTGCAGAAGGGCATCGTCGACCTCTCGCTCGCCCCGACGCCCGCCGTCGGCGACTCCGTCGCCCGCATCCTCGAGATCATCGGCGTGGGCGAGTGCGGCGGCCCGGGCACCACCTGCGCGCTCGCGCTGCTCAACGACGCCGTGAAGAAGGGCGGCGTCATGGCGAGCTCGAGCGTGGGCGGGCTCTCCGGCGCCTTCATCCCCGTCTCGGAGGACGCCGGCATGATCCGCGCGGCCTGCGACGGCGCGCTCACCCTCGAGAAGCTCGAGGCCATGACCTGCGTGTGCTCCGTCGGCCTCGACATGATCGCCATCCCGGGCGACACGAGCGTCGAGGCGATCGCCGGCATCATCGCGGACGAGATGGCGATCGGCGTCATCAACAACAAGACGACCGCCGTGCGCGTGATCCCGGCGATCGGGCGCTGCGAGGGCGACGTCCTCGAGTTCGGGGGCCTCTTCGGCTCGGCCCCGGTCATGCCCGTGAACCGCTTCGCCGGCGAGGTCCTCGCCCACCGCGGCGGGCGCTTCCCGGCGCCGCTCAACTCGCTGCGCAACTAGGACGCGCCCGCGGGCGCGCCCGGACGGCCGGGATCGGGACGGTTACGACAGGACGATGCCGCCCAGCCAGCCCCAACGAGCCGGCACGGTGGCGCCGTAGTAGCTCGCCCACTCGTCGATGCTGATCGAGCGGATGTAGCCCACGTTGTCCATAACGGTGCCGCCGCCGACGTAGATGCCCACGTGGCCGTAGATCTGGCCGGCGGTGGTGTGGGGGTGCGTCGAGACGGCCACGATCATGCCGGCCGCGAGGTTGGCCCGGTTCGAGCTCGTGCACCAGGCGGCGTACATGTCGCAGGCGTTGCCGCCCACGTAGCCGAGGCCCGCGTTGCTGAACACGTTGGACACCCACGCCGCGCACCAGCCGAGGCCGGGCGAGGGCGTGGAGTGGCAGGCGCTGACCACGGCGGCCAGCGAGCCGGAGCCGGACGCGGGCGGGTTCGAGACGTGGCTCCCGCCGCCACCGCCGCCGGAGCCGCCGGCGGACGCGGCCTCCTGGACGGAGGCGGCCAGCTCGGCGTCGCGCTGGGCCATGAGGTCGCGGACCTCCGAGTCGAGCCCGTTGACGACGTCCTGGACCTGCTGCTGGTTGGCCTGCATCTCGTCGAGCTGGGCCTGCTCGTCGGCGGAGAGCTGCTCGAGCTCGTCCTGCTCGGCCTCGAGCTCGGCCTGCTGGGCCTCGAGCTCCTCCTTGGCGGAGCGCACGTCCTCGATCAGGGCGGCGTCGGACTCCGAGATCTTGTTGAAGTAGTAGATGTTCGAGGTGAGCTCGTCGAAGGAGCTCGACTCGAGAAGGATGTTCAGGAGGTCGACGTTGCCGCCCTTGTAGACGGAGGCCACGCGCGAGGCGAGCACCTCCTGCTTCTCCTCGAGCTCTGCCTGGCGCTCGTCGATGTCCTCCTGGAGGGCGTCGATGTCGGCCTGGAGGTCGTCGATGCGGCCGAGGGTCTCGGCGTGGGCGACGCTGAGCGCCTCGTAGTCCGCCGCGATCGCGTCAAGCTGCGCCTGGGCCTCGGCGAGCTCGGCCTCCGCGCCCGCGAGGTCCGAGGAGGTGTCGGCGCGCGCGACGCGCGGGGAGCACGCCAGGGCGAGCCCGGCGGCGCCGGCGCCGGCGGCGAGCAGCAGCCGGATGGCGTCGCGCCGCGAGAGGCAGCACCCGGAGGCCGCCTGCCCTGCCTGATCGTTCGCCTGTGACGTCATGGCCCCGACGATGGGCCGTTCGCCGGACGGGTTGGTCATGGAAGCTCCTTGTGTTCGGATGAGATGCGAGTGAGCTGCTGTATGACGCGTCCGTGCATGGTAGCACAACGGCGGCGCCCCTCCGCGACCGCCCGGGGCCGGCCTAGGGCAGCATCCGCACCTCGGGCTCCAGGCGGACGCCGAACCGACGCTCGACCTCGTCCTGCACGTGGGCGATGAGGGCGCGGACGTCGGCCGCCGTCGCCCCGCCCGCGTTCACCACGAAGCCGGCGTGCTTCTCGGAGACCTGCGCGCCCCCGACCCTGCATCCCTTGAGGCCCGCGTCGGTGATGAGCTTGCCGGCGAAGTGGCCCTCCGGTCGCTTGAACGTGGAGCCCGCGGAGGGCATGTCGAGCGGCTGCTTGTCCTCGCGCCTCGCCGTGAGCTCGTCCATGCGGGCGCGGATCGCGGCGCGGTCGCCCTCGGCGAGCTCGAAGTTCGCGCGCAGGCAGACGAGCCCGTCGGTGCGCACGCGGCTCGTGCGGTAGCCGAGCGCGAGCTCGGAGGCGGCGAGCTCGGAGACCCTCCCCTCGGCGTCGAGCACGAGGGCGGAGACGAGTACGCCGGACACCTGGCCGTCGTAGGCGCCGGCGTTCATGAACACGGCGCCGCCCACGGTGCCCGGGATGCCGCAGGCGAACTCGAGGCCCGAGAGCCCACGCTCGCAGGCCGCCTCGCTCGCCTCGCGCAGCGACACGCCGGCGTCGCACGTCATCACGCGGCCGTCGAACGCCGTCCCGCGCAGGGCCTCGGCCGTGCACACGACCACGCCGCGCAGCCCCGCGTCGTCGACGAGGAGGTTGGAGCCGTTGCCCACCACGTACGCCGGCGCGCCGGCGGCGCGCGCGGCGGAGAGGGCGGCCGCGACCTCCTCGGCGGACGACGGGGTCACGAACAGGTCCGCGGGGCCCCCGATCCGGAAGGTCGTGTGGGGCGCCATCGGCTCGTCGCGCAGGACGCGCCCCTCGCCCGTGACGCGGACGAGCTCGTCCGCGAGCGCCTCGACGTCGTACGCATGCTCGGCCACGCCGGCTCCTCACCCTCGCCTGCCCCGCGGCCGGCTCGTCCGGCGGCGGGGTCCTCCTGCGGCTGAGTATAGTAGGGCTCCATGGGAGGATTCCTTCGACACGCGGACGCGACGCGACCGCGCGACCCGGCCGGGCGCGCGCCGCTGGCCCTCGCCGCCGCGCTCGCCTGCGCCCTCGCGCTCGCCTGCCTCCTAGCCGGCTGCTCGGCGGCGTCCGGGGGGCCCTCGGCCGAGACGGGCGGGGCGGGGCGCTCGGCGAGCGACGCCGCGGCGGCCCCCGAGCCCGAGGAGGAGCCCGGGCCCGAGTTCGTCGAGGCCACGACGGGCTCCGGGATCTCCTACGCCGGCGCGAGCTCCTTCGCCGCCTCCGACGAGCTCGCCGAGCTCGAGGCGCTCGTCGCGGACTGCGAGGCGCGCGGCGTCTCCCTCTCGATCGTGGTGCGCGACCTCGAGGGCGACGTCTCGCTCTCCTACCGCCCGGACACCCGGGCCTACTCCGCGAGCGCGATCAAGGGGCCCTACGCCGTCTTCGTCTACGAGCGCCTCGTCGGGGGCGGGCTCGTCTCGGAGGGCGCCGTGCGCGACCTCGTCGCCTCCGCCGTCGCCTACTCCGACAACGAGGCCTACCGCCAGCTCCGCGAGGCGACCTACGGGATGGGCTGGTCCTCCTGGCTCGCCGACGCGGGCGTGGACGTGTCGGGAGGGCGCGCGTCGCTGTTCGACGACTACTGGTACGCGGACGTGAGCGCGCGCGACCTCGCGCTCATGTGGGAGGCGTCCTGGCCCTACCTCTCGGGCGGCTCGGAGGGGGCCCGCGCGCTCGCCCCCTCGTTCGCCCAGACCCCGAACTCCGCCATCCGGGAGCTGCTCGGGGAGACCTGCCCCACCTGGTCGAAGGCGGGCTGGTTCTACTCGACGGACGGCAACGCGTCGCCCGCCACCAACGACGCCGGGATCGTCGAGGCGGAGTCGGGCGCCTACGTGCTGGCCGTCGTGACCTCCGCCCCCGGGGACTTCGAGCTCGTGGGCGAGCTCGTCTCGACGCTCGCGGGATGCCACGAGGCGCTCGCGATGGAGCGGGGCTGAAAAATCGGAGCCCGCGCGAACTCGCGCCGCGAATCTGCTAGGATGACCTGTGCATCGGGTTGTGGCTCAGCTTGGTAGAGCGCTCGGTTCGGGACCGAGAGGTCGCTGGTTCGAATCCAGTCAACCCGACCACGAATCCGCAGGGCCGGGGGCGTCGCGTCCCCGGCCCTTCCTCGTCTCCGGGAGGGACGCCGCCATGGACGCAGTCGGACGCGTGGACATCGTGTTCTCCGACATCGACGGCACCATCGCCGCCGACGACCACCACCCCATCCCCGAGAGCGCCCCGACGCTGCGGCGCGTGCACGCCTCGGGCGTGCCGGTATGCCTGGTCACCGCCCGCTCGCCCACGTGCGTGGAGCCCTTCCGGCGCGCGCTCGGCTTCGTGGGCCCGATCGCCTGCTACTCGGGCGCCTACGTGCTGGACGCGGACGGCACCGAGCTGCTCAGCCGGACGATGCCCGTCGACGTCGCGCTCGGGCTGCTCGGCTGGCTGCGCTCCGAGCTGCCCGGCGTCCTGCCGATGGCCTACGGCTTCCACGACTGGGTCGTCGAGGACCGCGACGACCCGCGCGTGCGCGAGGAGGAGCGCAACGTCCAGACGGCCTCGCGCGAGTGCCGCGACCTGCGCGGGGCCTTCGGGGAGCGTGGCCTGCACAAGCTGCTGCTCTCCGGCTCGTCCGAGCAGGTGGGTGCCGCGGAGCGCGCCGTCGGCGAGCGCTTCCCCGAGCTCACCGTGGTGCGCTCGAACGACGTGCTCTGCGAGGTCATGGCCGGGGGCGTCGGCAAGGCCGAGGCCGTGCGCGTGCTCTGCGGACGCTACGGCGTCGACCCGGCGAACGCCGCCGCCTTCGGCGACGGCCCCAACGACCTCGACATGCTCCTGGCGGTCGGCCACGGCTACGCGATGGCCAACGCGGAGGAGGGCGTGAGGAGGGCCGTCGGGCGCGTCACGCGCTGGACGAACATGGAGCTCGGCGTCCCGCGCACCCTCGAGGAGCTGCTGCCGGCGGCGCGGTGAGCGGCGCGCGGCGCGGGCGCGCGAGCCGAAGGGGTATAACAAAGCATGCCCAAGCCGTCCGACGCAGGAGGAGGCTCCCCCATGGAGCAGGCAGGCGAGAGGACCCGCCGGGACGAGGACGTCCGCGCGCGCAACCATGACGCGGTCGTCGCGTACGTGCGCTCGGGGGCGCACGGAGGGGCGAGCCGGGGCCTCCTCGGCGTCGAGGTCGAGCACTTCCCCCTCTTCGACGACGGCACTCCCCTCTCCTACCTCCCCCGCGACGGGCGCATCGGCGTCGTGGACCTGCTCGAGGCCCTCTCCGCGCGCTATCCGGAGCGCGGCCTCACCCCCGCGGGCGACCTCGTGGAGCTCTCCGGCCCCGAGGGGACGATCACGCTCGAGCCGGCCGCCCAGGTGGAGATGAGCCTCGCCCCGCACTGCGGCATCGACTCGATCGAGCGCGACTACCGCGCCTTCCTCGAGGCCGCGGACGGCTTCCTCGCCGAGCACGGGGCGCACCTCGTGAGCCTGGGCTACCATCCCACGCGCCGCGCCTTCGACATGCCGCTCATCCCCAAGGACCGCTACCGCCTCATGGACGAGTACTTCGTGCGCCACGTCCGCCAGCACGGCGAGCGCATGATGCGCGGGTCGGCCTCCGAGCAGGTGAGCGTCGACTACGCGGACGAGGCCGACTGCGTCCGCAAGATGCGCGTCGCCTCGGCCCTCGCCCCGGTGCTCGCCGCGATCTGCGACAACACGCCCGTCTTCGAGGCCGAGCCCAACGCCACCCCGATCCGCCGCCTCGACATGTGGCGGCACGTCTCCCCCGCGAACTGCGGCGTCGTGCCCGGGGTGTTCGACGAGGGGTTCGGCTTCGACGCCTACGCGGACTGGGTCCTCGGCACCGTGCCCATCTTCGTGACGCGCCCCGAGGTCCGGCCCGTCTTCGACCGCACCGCGGCCGAGGCCTACGCCGACGCCCCCATGGGCGAGGCCGACGTCGCGCACCTGCTCTCGATGTTCTGGCCCGACGCCCGCCTCAAGCGCGTGATCGAGATCCGCCCGGCGGACTGCCTGCCGCCCGACTGCGTCGCCGGCTACGCCGCCCTCGTGAAGGGCCTCCTCTACGACGAGGAGTCGCGCCGCGAGGTCGAGGGGATGGTCGGCGTCGAGGGCGGCGCCTGGCCGATCCGCGAGGACGACGTCGAGGCGGCCCGCGTCGACGTCGAGCGCCGCGGGTTCGACGGGCTCGTCTACGGCATCCCGCTGCTGGACTGGGAGGACGAGCTGTTCTCGCTCGCCCGCGCGGCGCTGCCCGACGGGGAGGCCGCGCGCCTCGACGCGCTCGAGGCCTTCGCGAACGAGAAGCCCTGGTGGAAGCCGGAGGGGGCACGGGCCTAGGGCCCGCACCCCCTCTCTGAGTCAGCTTCTCGGCGCCGCCGGCGCCCCGCCTCCCGCTAGAGCAGGCGCAGCGAGACGTCCTTGAGCTGCGCGCCCGTCACGGGGCTCGGGGCGGCGCTCATCAGGTCGGAGCCGGAGCTCGTCTTGGGGAACGCCATGACGTCGCGGATGGAGTCGGCGCCCACGAGCAGCATGCACACGCGGTCGAGGCCGAGCGCGAAGCCGCCCATCGGGGGCGCGCCGAAGCGCAGCGCCTCCATGAGGAAGCCGAACTGCTCCTCCGCGCGCTCCTCGGTGAAGCCCAGCAGCCTGAGGATGCGCATCTGCAGCTCGGCGTCGTGGATGCGCATGCCGCCGCCACCGGCCTCGAAGCCGTCCATCACGAAGTCGTAGGTGTGCGAGACAACGGACAAAGGATCGCTCTCCAGCTGGTCGATCTGGTCCTCGAAGGGCTGGGTGAACGGCTGGTGCTCGGAGGCGTAGGCGCCGCGGTCCTCGTCCCAGTGGAACAGGGGGAAGTCGACAACCCACAGGAAGTCGTGGCCCTCGCGCTCGATGCCCAGGGCGTCGGCCATGTGGACGCGCATCCCGCCCAGGATCTCGTCGGCGGCCAGGCGCCCCTCGACGGCGAACATCACGAGGTCGCCGGGCTCGACGTCCATCTCGGCGCGCAGCGCCGCCATCTCCTCGTCGGAGAAGAACTTGACGATGGGGCTCGTGATCGAGCCGTCCTCGCGGAAGGCGATGTAGGCGAGGCCCTTGGCGCCGAACTCGGCGGCGACGTCGGCGAGGCGGTCGATCTGGGCGCGCGGCCAGGTGCCGGCCCCCTTGGCGTTGATGCACTTGACGTACTGGCCCTCGGTGGCGGCGGCGCCGGCGAACAGCTTGAACTTGGACCCGGCGAAGATGTCCGTCACGTCATGGAGCTCCATGCCGTAGCGGGTGTCGGGCTTGTCGGTGCCGTAGGTGTCCATCGCCTCCCAGTAGGGCATGCGGCGCAGCGGGCGCGGCATCTCGACGCCGACCTCGGCGAAGGCGGCGGCGAGCACGTCCTCGATCTCGGACATGACGTCGTCCTGGTCGACGAAGCTCATCTCGAGGTCCACCTGGGTGAACTCGGGCTGGCGGTCGGCGCGCAGGTCCTCGTCGCGGAAGCACTTGGCCACCTGGTAGTAGCGCTCCACGCCGGCGACCATGAGCAGCTGCTTGAGCAGCTGCGGGGACTGGGGCAGCGCGTAGAAGCTGCCCGGCTGGGTGCGGCTGGGCACGATGAAGTCGCGCGCGCCCTCGGGCGTGGACTTGAACAGCGACGGGGTCTCCACCTCGGTGAAGGCGCGGTCGTGCAGCGCGCGGCGGATCGCGAAGGTGAAGTCGTTGCGCAGGCGCAGGTTGGCGGCGAGCTCGGGGCGACGCAGGTCGAGGTAGCGGTAGCGCAGGCGCACGTCCTCGCTCGTCTCGATGCCGTCCTCGATCTGGAAGGGCGGGGTCTTGGCGCGGTTGAAGACCTCTATCTCGGAGACGAGGACCTCGACCTCGCCCGTCTCGATCTTGGGGTTGTACATGTCCTCGGGGCGCTGGCGCACGAGACCGCTCACCTTGATGGGCCACTCGCTGCGCAGGGCCTCCGCCGTGCGGAAGGCGGTGCCGCCGGAGTGCTCCGGGTCGAAGGTGAGCTGGGTGACGCCCGCGCGGTCGCGCAGGTCGACGAAGATCAGGCCGCCGTGGTCGCGGCGGCGCCACACCCAGCCGGTGAGGGTGACGGTGCTGCCCACGTCCGAGGGGCGGAGCTCGCCGCAGGTGTGGGTGTGGAGGGAGTGCTGTTCCATGGGGTTCCTCTCATCTGCGCCGCCCCGTGTCGTCTCGGGCGGCAGGCTCACAGACGGCACCCGATGCGTAGACCGCGCACCGGACGCACACGTCGTCAGATGGTAGCAGGTCACGCCCGCAGGAGGTGGCGCCCGCGCGAGGCCGACAAACCTCCCACGGCGAGGTCGTGGGCGAGGGGGGCCGGGGCGGGCCGCTATCCCGAGCGCACCTCGCCTCCCCGGAGCACGTGGGCCGACCGGTCGTAGCCCTCGCCGAGAACCTCGGCGCAGAAGTCGTCGATCTGGCCGACGGTGCCGGACTGCGACCAGTTCACGGCCGCGAGGTCGTCGCTGTAGGCGGAGAGGGGGTAGGTCGTGAAGGCGGTCCCCGAGGCCTGGTGCGTCACGACCGGGACGAGCTCGTAGCCGGCGATCCAGCACTCGTCCCCCTGCTTGGCGAGCGTGACCTTGGCCATGCCGCCCGTCGCCTTGAGCGTCGAGCTCTGGCAGGAGACGAAGTTGCCGAGCGACCAGTAGCACAGCGTCCGCTGCCCGTTCGCGCCCTCGATGACCTCGACGGGCTCGAGGCAGTGCGGGTGGCACCCGATGATGAGGTCGGCCCCGTTGTCGCAGAGGAACTGCGCCCACTGGCGCTGGTAGGAGCTGGGCTCGGTCACGTACTCGTTGCCCCAGTGCGGCAGCACGACGACCATGTCGGCCGTCTCGCGGGCGATCTCGAGGTCGCGCCCCACCTTCCCCTCGTCCAGCAGCATCGTGGCCCAGGGGTTCTCCGCGGGGATGGGCAGCCCGTTGGTGCCGTAGGTGTAGTTCAGCAGGGCGATCCGGAAGCCGTCCTTCTCGTAGTAGTGGATCTCGTCGTAGGTCTCCTGCGAGTCCGCCATGCCGAGGACCATCATCTCGGGGTGTTCCTCGCGCCAGAAGGCGAGGGTGTTCGCGACGCCCGCGGCCCCCTGGTCGACGGTGTGGTTCGTCGCCGAGGCGGCGACGTCGAAGCCGGCCGCCACCTCCGCGTCGCCGAGCTCCTGGGGGCTGTTGAACGTGGGGAAGCCCTGGAGCCCCAGCTCCGTGCCGCCGAGCGGCGTCTCCTGGTTGACGATCGCGAGGTCCGCCGCGGAGACGTCGGCCGAGACGTGCGCGAAGAGGTGGTCGTAGTCGTAGGTGCCGTCGGCGCGCTGGCCGCTCTGCCACACGCCCTGGTGGACGAGCATGTCGCCGACCATGAGGAGGTCGATCTCGACGACGGGGTCGGGCGCCTCGTCGAGCACGGTCGGGACGACGGCGTCCTCGGAGGCGCGCCCGCCTCCCCCGATCAGGGAGGCCGGGTCGACGAGGCCGAGCGCGGTGAGGGAGAGCGAGCCGAACGCGAGGGCCACGACGACGGCGAGCGCGCACACCGCCGCCCTGAGCCCGCGGCCCCGCGAGGGGCGGGGCGGCCTCGCGTCCCTTGTGGTCTCGGCGCGGCTGCGCATGGTGGGCCCCTTCCGTGGGTGACACGCGCCCGACATGCGTCGATAATACCAGCGAGCGCGCGGGGGCCGCCATCCCCCGTCCGGCGGCGAGAGCGAAGGAGGGCGCCATGGCGTACGGGACGGTCGTGTTCGACCTCGACGGCACGATCCTCGACACCCTCGAGGACCTCCACGCCTCCGTCGCCCACACCCTCGCCGCGCTCGGGATGCCGCCGCGCACCCTCGCCCAGACGCGCGCAAGCGTGGGCAACGGCATCCGCCGGCTCGTGGAGCGCTCGATCCCCGACGGGACGGCGAACCCCCTCTTCGAGCGGGCCTTCGAGGAGTTCCGGGCGCACTACGCCGCGCACTCGGAGGACGCGACGGCCCCCTACCCGGGCGTCGTCGAGCTCGTCGCCCGGCTCAGGGGGCGCGGCGTCGCCTGCGGCGTGTGCACCAACAAGGACGACGACGTCGCGCAGGTCCTCATCCCCCACTTCTTCCCGGGGGTGTTCGGCGCGGTCCAGGGGGTGCGCGACGGCATCGAGCCCAAGCCCGCGCCCGACTCCGCCCTGGCGGTGCTGCGCGCGCTCGGCGGCACGCCCGACGACGCCTGCTTCGTCGGCGACTCGGAGGTCGACGTCGCCACCGCGGCGAACGCAGGCCTTCCCTGCATCGCCGTGACCTGGGGCTTCCGCACGCGGGACCAGCTCGTGGCCGCCGGGGCGACGACGTTCGCCGACACGATGGGCGAGCTCGAGCGCCTCGTCCTCGCCTGAGCCCCCGGCACGGCCGGCAGCTACCGCCGGGGGAAGTGACGCTCGGACGGCGGGCCGTCGGGGCATACTGTCTATAAGACGAGTGTCCGACCCCGAGGAAAGGACCGGATATGGGCAAGATGGCAGAGGAGCCCCTGGACATCACCTATGAGGACCTCCGGGAGTACCTGCACGTGAACCACTCCGTGTACATGGTCGTCGGCGACAAGACCTACTACCTCACCGACGTGAACTCCCACTACTGGCGCGCCCAGGACACGAGCAAGCTGAACGAGAAGAACCACTACGTGGACTGCAGCGACCTCGTTCCCACCATCTCCGAGCTCTGCGTGATCCCCTTCATCGACGGCCGGACCATCCAGGAGGCCTTCGACGACGCAACGCTGTACGCCTCCGTCAAGGGGGAGAAGCAGTAGCCTCCCCTCCGCGAAGCGAGACCGGCATCCGGGCCGGGCGGGTCCTCCCGCCCGGCCCGTCTCATGCGGAGGGGTCTCGCCCGCCCCAGCGACGCCACGCGACGACGCCGGCCACGGCGAGCGCCGCGGCGACGCCGAGCGTGGCCGCGACGAGCCCCCAGTTCCCGTCGCCGGCGGCCGAGGCAGCGATGGTCGACGTCACGATCGACGGCAGCCGTCCCAGGGTCGCGATCGCGAGCACGGGCCCGAGCCTCAGCTTCGTGAGGCCCGCGAAGTAGGTGAGGAAGTCCTTCGGAGTGCCGGGCACGAGGAAGACCACGAACATCACGGCCCCGAGCTCGCGCTCGCGCGACAGCCACGAGAAGCGCTCGAGGTCGGTCTCCCCGAAGAGCCTGCTGACGAGGGGCCGACCCCACCTGCGCACGACGAGCCAGATGAGCGTCGTCCCGATCGCGGCGGAGAGCAGGCACAGCACGGTGCCCTCCCACGCCCCGAAGGCGTAGCCCATCGCCAGCTCGATCGGCTCGCCCGGCAGGATGGCGAGCAGGACCTGAACCACGTTCGCCCCCACGAGCGCCGCGCGGCTCGCCAGGGCGTTCTCGCCGACGAACGCGCGCACCGCCTCCGGGTCGGACGCCCAGGCGTAGAGGTCGGGGGCGACCAGCCAGCAGACGAGGGCGATCGCGGACGCCACCGCGAGCGTCGCGGCGACGGTGCGCAGCTGGGGAGGACGCCACGCGCTCATGGCGCGTCCGTCGCGTGCGTCTTCGTGGCCATCGCGCCTCCCCCGTCGTCCGCGAGGCGTGTCTCCCCCATGGTCGCACCTCCCGCGGCTCCCGGCCGTCCCGACCGGGACAGATGGCATGATGCGGGAGGGGGTCGGCGAAGTCCTTATCGCCAGGCTAAGGCTTGCCTAATCCTCGGACGGGGCGGGCGCCACCTCGGAGGCCACGCTCTCCACCTCGGCGTCGAGCAGGAGCGCGTCGCCCGGGTCGTGGGTGGCCACAACGAGGGTGCGCCCCCTCAGATGCCTCCCGACCAGGCTGGCGCACCGCAGGTGGGCGGCGCCGTCGAGCGAGGAGAAGGGCTCGTCGAGCAGCACCGCCGAGCCCGGCGCGGCGAGCGCCCGCACGAGCTCCACCCGGCGGCGCTCCCCGCCCGAGAGGCGCGAGCAGGGCACGTCGATCACCATCGAGGGCAGGACGTCCATGAGCATCGACCGGGCCGCGTCGCGCGAGAGGGCGCCCCCGCAGACGAGCAGCAGGTTGTCGGTGGGGCTCAGCTCCTCGATGAGGCAGGTCCCCTGCCACGCCATCGACAGCCGCGCGGGCCGCACGACCCTGCCGGCGTCCGGCTCGGCGAGCCCGGCGAGAAGCCGCAGCGCCGTCGTCTTGCCCGCGCCGGACGGGTCCGTCAGGCAGGTCCGGCTGCCGGCGGGGAAGCTCCGGCTCGCGCCCGAGAGGACGTGCCGGTCGCCGAAGGAGACGTCCACGCCCTCGAGGGCCAGAGCCGCCGGGGGGTCCTCCTTCGGCTCGCTCCCGTGCTCCCTTGGGTAGCCCCAGTCGTCGGACCTGCGCCGCGGGCTGGCCGCCACCGCGAGGCGACGCGAGAGGACGGCCGACAGCTCGAGGAGGGCGAGGAAGACGCGCTCGCACACGAAGGCGGCGAGCACCACCGCGGCGGTCCAGGCGAACAGGCTCGGCGTCTCGAGCAGGAGCTTCGACTGGTAGATGCGCTCCCCCATCGAGCCCAGGGGCATGCCGATGAGCTCGGCCGCCACCCCTGCCTTCCAGCTCATGCCCACCACCATGCGGCAGGTGGCGAGCAGGAACGGCGTCATGGAGGGCCACGTGAGCACCAGGGCGCGCCGGACCGCCCCCACGCCGAAGAGGCGGAGCATCTCGCGCCGGGACGCGTCCACCTCGCCCAGCGCCTCGTAGGCGGAGAAGTAGACCGCGGGCAGCGCCACGAGGACCACCGCGGCCTCCACCACGCGCGCCGACCCCAGCCACACGAGCAGGATCACGACGATGCAGGCCACGGGCGTCGCCTTGACGACCGACATCGGCGGGCGCAGCAGCGCCTCGGCCACGGAGGAGCGGCGCGCGAGGGCGGCGAGCGCCAGGGCGCAGGCGAACGACGCGAGGAAGGAGCCGACGATGCGCGCGGACGACCACGCGACGCTGCCCCAGAACTCGGCGGTCGCGGCGAGGCGGACGAAGGTCGCGAGGGTCTCCAGGGGGCCGGGCACGAGCAGCGCGGTGCCCACCGTCCAGGCGGCGAGCTGCCACACGAGCAGCCACAGCGCGACCGAGCCCGCGCCGCGCGCGACGCGGCGCGCGGTCCGATCGGTACGGCTCCCGTCGGTGCCTGCCATGACCCCTCCCGAATACGAGGACGGCCCCCTCGCGGGGGCCGTCCGAGGCGTCGGTTCCCGTCGTGAGCCTACTCTACGGCATGCTCCTTCTCCCAGGCAATGCGGCGGGCGTCCTCGTAGGGCATCGACCAGCCGTGCAGGTCGGTGTGGAGGAGCCGCTCCGCGAGCTCGGAGTTCGGCTCGCCGAGGAAGTCCTCGTAGATCCGCTTGATGTCCGGGTTGTCGTGGGAGTTGCGGATCTTGCCGGCCTTGTCGATCCCGTAGAGCACGGTCCCGCGCTCGAAGGCGAGCTCCTCGCCGTCGTGGATCGGCTGGCCGCCGCCGCCGACGCAGCCGCCGGGGCAGGCCATGATCTCGACGAAGTCGTAGTGGGCCTCGCCCGCGAGGATCGCGCGGCACACCTTGTCGGCGTTGCCGAGCCCGCTGGCGACGGCGACGCGCACGTCGGTGCCGGCCAGGTCGAAGGTGGCCTCGCGCCAGCCGCCCGTGCCGTCCACGTCGCGGACGTCGCGGAACATGTCGTCGCCCGGCTGCTCCTTCGTGACCAGGTAGTACGCCGTCCTGAGGGCGGCCTCGAGCACGCCGCCGGTCGCGCCGAAGATGACGCCCGCGCCCGAGCCGAAGCCGAACGGGTCGTCGAAGGGCACCTCCTCGAGTGCGTGAACGTCGATGTGGTCGGCCTTGATCATGCGGTCGACCTCGCGGACGGTGAGCACCACGTCCACGTCGGGGTCGCCGCAGGCGTCGTTCATCGTCGGGTAGGCGATCTCGGCCTTCTTCGCCAGGCACGGCATGATCGACACCGAGAACACCTTGTGCGGGTCGAGGCCGTTGATGTCGGCGAAGTGGCTCTTGAGGATCGCGCCGAACATGCCCTGCGGGGACTTGGAGGTGGAGACGTTGTCCACCAGCATCGGGTAGTGGCTCTTCACGAAGCGCACCCAGCCCGGGCAGCAGCTCGTGAACATGGGCCAGCCGCTCTCGCGGATCTGCGGCAGGCGGTGCAGCAGCTCCGTGCCCTCCTCCATGATGGTGAGGTCGGCGGTGAAGTCCGTGTTGACGACGCCGTCGAAGCCGAGCTGCTTGAGGGCGTCGACGAGCTTGTTGATCGACGTGTCCGGGGCGAGCCCCCAGGCGTCGCCCCAGGAGGTGCGCACGGAGGGCGCGATCTGGGCGACGACGTAGGTGTCCGGGTCGGCGATGGCGTCGAAGACGAGGTCGGTGTCGTCGCGCTCGCGCAGCGCGCCCGTGGGGCAGTGGGTGATGCACTGGCCGCACAGGGCGCAGTCGCTCTCCTCGATGCCGAAGCCGCGGCTCACGTTGACGGTGGTGTGGCCCGCGCGGTTCGCGAGGTCCCACACGCCGGTGGCCTGGACGTGGTCGCACACCTGGATGCAGCGCATGCACTTGATGCACTTGTCGTTGTTGCGGATGAGCGGGAACGACTTGTCCCAGTGCTCGTGGCGCACGTCCTTGCGGTACGGCAGGTCGAAGATGCCGAGGTCGTTCGCGAGCGTCTGCAGGGTGCAGTTGCCGGAGCGCACGCAGCTCGTGCACTCGGAGTCGTGCTGGGTCAGGATCAGCTCGACGTTGGTCCTGCGGGCGCGGCGCACCTTCGGGCTGTTGGTGTGGACCACCATGCCGTCGAGCACGTAGTTGTTGCAGGCGGCGACCAGCTGGTCGATGCCCTCGACCTCCACGATGCACACGCGGCACGCGCCGATCTCGTTGAGCTCGCGCAGGTAGCACAAGGTCGGGATGGTGATGCCCGCCTCGCGGGCGGCGTCCAGGATGGTCGTGTGCTCGGGCACCTCCACCTGGCGCCCGTCGATGGTCAGCTTTACCACTGCTCGATCCTCCCCCCACGGAACGCGCCGAAGCCGAAGTGGTCGCAGCGCAGGCACCTCGAGGCCTCCTGCAGGACCTCCTCGGTCGTGAGGCCGCGCTCGACGAGGTCGAAGTCCTCCCTGCGCTCCATGGCCTCGCGCTCGGTCATCTCGCAGCGCGCGCAGCTCGTCTTGCCGCGGAACTGCACCTGCGGGATCTCGACGTCGAGCTTGATCTCGTGGTTGTAGCCCAGGTAGTTGTCGATGTTGCCCGCGGCGACCTTGCCGGCGTGCACCGCGCGGATGACGGTGGCCGGACCCGTCTGGCAGTCGCCGCCGCAGAAGACGTCCTCGAAGCCGGGCAGCGAGCAGTCCTCGCCGATCACGAACCGGCCGCGGTTGCACTGGACGCCCTGGGCCTCGAACGGCTCGCTCTCGATCTTCTGGCCGATGGCGACGATGACGCGCTCGCACGGGATGACGACCTCGTCGGTCGCCGCGGCGCGCGGCGCGGGGCGCCCCCACTTGAGGCCGCCGATGATCTGCGGCTGGACGGCGAGGCCCGCCACATGCCCGGCCTCGTCGACCTCGATGCGCATCGGCGCGTTGAGCTCGAGCAGCTCGCAGCCCTCCTCGCGGGCGCCGGCGATCTCGGCGTCCTGGGCCGTCATGTCGGCGATGCGGCGTCGGTAGACGATCGTGACCTTCTCGGCCCCGCAGCGCATGGCCGAGCGGGCGACGTCCATCGCGACGTTGCCGCCGCCGACGACGCACACGCGCTCGCCGGTGAAGTCGGGGTAGGTCTCGTCGCCGATCTCGCGCAGCATCTCGACCGCGGAGATGACGCCCTCGGCGTCCTCGCCGGGAAGCCCCAGCTTGTTGTCCGTGTGGGCGCCGATGGCGAGGTAGACGGCGTCGTAGTCGCGGCGCAGCTCGTCGAGCGACTCGACCTTGGTCTCGGTGCGGACCTCGATGCCGCAGCGCAGGATCCAGGCGATCTCGTCGTCGAGCATCTCGCGCGGCAGGCGGTAGCTCGGGATGCCGTAGCGCAGCATGCCGCCGAGCTGCTTGCGGGCCTCGAAGATCGTCGCCTTGTGCCCCATGAGGGTGAGGTAGTAGGCGGCGGAGAGGCCGGCGGGGCCGCCGCCGACGACGGCGACGCGCTTGCCGGTGGGCTCGGCCATGGTCGGGGTGTAGTCGCTCTCCATGTGCTCGCAGGCGTAGCGCTTGATGCCGCGGATGTTGAGCGGGTCCTCCACCATGCCGCGGCGGCAGTGCATCTCGCAGGGGTGCTCGCACACCATGCCGCACACGACGGGCAGCGGGTTGTCCTTGCGGATGAGGCGGACGGCGTCGGTGTTGCGGCCGGCCTCGACGAGGGCGATGTAGCCCGGGATGTCGACGCCCGCCGGGCAGCCGGAGACGCACGGCGTGAGCTCGCTCTGCGTGAAGCCGCAGGCGTGGCGCTCGACGTGGTGCACGAAGTCGTCGCGGAACCCGCGGATGGCGGTGAGCGCCATCTCGCCGGCCTCGTAGCCGATCGCGCAGTCGCTCGAGAGGTAGATCGTCTCGGCGGTGCGCTCGATGACGTCGAGCGTGTTGAGCGTGGCGCGGCCCTCGAGGACGTCGTCGATCAGGTCGCGCAGCACCCCGATGCCGATGCGGCACGGCGTGCACTTGCCGCAGCTCTGCGTGTGGCACATCGCGATGAACGCCGCCGTGAACTCGACGGGGCACGGCGCGAGCGAGCTCACCGAGAGGCGGCGCTCGACCGCCTCGTGAAGCCCGTCCATTACGGCTTGGGCCTCGCTCCGTTCCATTACGTGCATTCTGGCCATACGGTCCCTCCCCCTTGCGTGGCCGTGACCACCGACCGGGCAGGTACCGAGCGCCCGCGGACGATGGGGCCACAGTCCATGCGGGCTCCATCCCGCACCGTAGACACAGTGCAACTTTACACAACAGAAACCTTGTGGGAGACGACGAGGCCCCCCGCCGGCGGCGGAGGGCCTCGCGAGGGACCCTATGCGGCTCGCGCCGAGGCCGAGGCTACTCGGCGTCGCGCTTGACGGCCTTCGCCATCACGGCGCCCTCGAGGTTCTGCAGCTCGCTCACGTTGATGTCGTCGCCGGCGACCGAGCGCGAGGCGCGGCGGGCGTAGGACTTCACGAGCGCGGAGGTCTTGCGGACGTTGCCGAGGGTGCCGGGGCCGGCGACGCAGCCGCCCGGGCAGGCCATGCCCTCGAGCAGGTAGCCCTTGTACTGGCCCTTGACGGCCTTCTTCATCATCGCGCGGCAGTCGTCGAGGCCCTCGGCCGCGAAGGTCTTGACCTCCACGTCCGGGTGGTCGTGCTTGATCTGGTTGGCGACCGCCTGGGCGACGCCGCCGGAGACGGCGAAGCCGCGGCCGTCGGCGGAGGAGTCGATGAAGTCGGAGCCGGACTCCTCCTCGATCTCCATGTACTTGATGCCCTTGGCCTCCATCATGGCCGCGACCTCCTCGAAGGTGAGGACGAAGTCGACCTCGGAGCGCACGGACTTGCGCATGGCCTCGAGCTTCTTGGCCGAGCAGGGCCCGACGAAGACGATCTTGGCGTCGGGGTGCAGGCTGCGGATGAGGCGCGCCTCGAGCACCATCGGGGTGTTGGCCATCGAGATGTTGCAGGCGTGGTCGGGGAACTCCTTCTTCGCCATCGAGGCCCAGGCCGGGCAGCAGGAGGTGCCCATGAACTCGAGCTTCTCGGGGACCTCGTCGAGGAAGTCGCGGGCCTCCTGGACGGTGCACAGGTCCGCGCCGACGGCGACCTCCTCGACCCCGGCGAAGCCGAGCTGGGCGAACATGCCCTTGAGCTTGCCGATGTTGCCGCGCCCGCCGTACTGGCCGACGAAGGCCGGGGCCACGGCGGCGATGACGCGCTCGCCTTCGCCGATCGCCTTGATGACCTGGAAGAGCTGGCTCTTGTCGGCGATGGCGCCGAACGGGCAGTTGACCAGGCACTGGCCGCAGCTCACGCACTTCTCGTAGTCGATGTCGGCGCGGCCGTTCTCGTCGCTGCCGATCGCGTGCATGCCGCAGGCCTCGGCGCAGGGGCGCACGTGGTGGTGGATCGCCTGGTACGGGCACACGCTCGCGCACATGCCGCACTTCACGCACTTCTCCTGGTCGATGAAGGCGCGCTTGTTCACGAAGGAGATGGCCTGCTTCGGGCACACCTCGCGGCAGGGGTGGGCCAGGCAGCCCTGGCAGAAGTTCGTCACCTCGTAGACGTTGTCCTGGCAGGCGTTGCAGGCGAACTTGATGATGTTGATCAGGGGCGGCTCGTAGTAGGTCTCCGGCTTGGCGGCCTCCTCGAGGCCCTCGGAGATCCTCTGCGGCTTATCGACGTCCTGCAGGGGCAGGCCCATCGCGAGGCGGATGCGCTCGCTGATGATGGCGCGCTCCAGGAACACGCTCTCGCGATAGGTGGCGACGTCGCCGGGAAGGATCTCGTAGGGCAGGTTGTCCGCCTTGGCGGCCACCTCCTCGACGCTGTCGTCCTTCGCGTAGGCGAGCTTCGCGACCTCGGCGAAGACCCTGCGACGGATGTCGGTGAGGTTGGTGTAGACGCCTCGCATCGTGCCGGGCATGTGAGCCTCCTCGTTCACGGTTGGACGGACCCGCCCTCCTCGACGGGTTCGTTGCCGATTCGTTTCAGCCCCTAGTATGCCCGAAAACGCGCCGCCCGAAGGTCGGAACGGAACCGTCCGCCGACTCGACGCAACTACCGCTCGGGAGGGTGCTCTCCGGCTAGGCCAGGACCTCGGCCACGCGCTCCGCGAGGCGGTCGCGCGGCACGCTCTCCTGCTCGTGGGTCCCCATGTCGCGCAGCGTGGCGCAGCCCGCGGCGAGCTCGTCGGGGCCGAGCATCACGACGGCGCGGGCGCCGGCGCGGTTGGCCTGCTTGAGCTGGCTCTTGAGGGAGCGCCCCTGGTAGTCGGCCTCGACGCGCAGGCCGGCGCGGCGCAGCTCCAGGCAGGCGGCGAAGGCCTCGCTGCGCAGGTCGGGCGAGGTGGTGGCGACGTAGGCGCAGGGGGCGGGCTCGCCGGCGAGGTCGACGCCGGCGTTCTCGAGCGCGATCATGATGCGCTCGAAGCCGACCGCGAAGCCGACGGCCGGCGTCGGCCTGCCGCCCTCGATCTCCACGAGGCCGTCGTAGCGGCCGCCTCCGCCGATCGAGCCCTGGGCGTTGCCGTCGCGCGTCTCGACCTCGAAGACGGTGCGCGTGTAGTAGTCCAGGCCGCGCACGAGCGTGGGGTCCTCCTCGTAGGCGACGCCGGCGGCGTCGAGGTAGCGCTTCACCTGCTCGTAGTGGTCGCGGCACTCGTCGCAGAGGTGGTCGGTGACGAGCGGGGCGGACGCCATGGCCGCGCGGCAGCCCGGGTTCTTGCAGTCGAAGGCACGCAGCGGGTTGACCTCGGCGCGCTCGAGGCAGTCGGGGCACATCTCGTCGGCGTGGTCCAAGATGAACGAGCGAACCAGCTCGCGGTAGGCCGGGCGGCACGCGGCGTCGCCCATCGAGTTCACCTTGAGCGCGAGGCGCTCGCGGGGAAGCCCCAGCGCCTCGAAGAAGTCCATGAGCATGACGATGGTCTCGGCGTCGGCGGCGGCGTCCTGGGCCCCGATCCACTCGATGCCGACCTGGTGGAACTGGCGCAGCCGGCCCTTCTGCGGACGCTCGCCGCGGAACATCGGCATGGCGTACCACAGCTTGGCGGGGGCGGAGCCCTGCGGGACGAGGTTGTCCTCGACCACCAGGCGCACGACGCCGGCCGTGCCCTCGGGGCGCAGCGCGAGGCGCTGGCGCGGCTTGAGGTGCGCCTCGCTGCCGCGCTCGAGCACGTCGGCCATGAGGGCGCCACTCACGACGCGGAACATCTCCTTGCGCACCACGTCCGTGGACTCGCCGATGCCGTGGACGAAGGTGTCCACCTGCTCCATCGCGGGGGTCTCGACGCGGTCGAAGCCGTAGGGGCCGAAGGTCTCGGCCGCCACGGCCTGCATGCGCTCCCACGCGCGCATGTAGCCGCCGTAGAGGTCCTCGGTTCCCTGTGCCCTGTGTGCCTGCATGCTCGCCCAATCCTTCCCGCTCACGACGGACAAGGGCAGAGTATACCGCGCGCGTACGTGCGGCGGAGCGCCTAGCAGATCTCGCAGACCCAGCCCTCGGGGCCCTCGATCTTGCACTGCTGGATGTCGGTGAGGGTCTCGCGCAGCTTCGCCATCACCGGGCCGACGTGGTCCATGCCGCCCTCGCCGAACAGCACCTCGTCCTCGCCGGCGACGACCTTGCCCACCGGGCTGATGACGGCGGCGGTGCCGCACATGCCGCACTCGACGAAGGCGCCGTCGAGCACCTCCTGGAAGGGCACCTGGCGCTCGACGACCTCCATGCCCAGCATGTCGCGGGCCACCTGGACGAGCGAGCGGCGCGTGACCGAGGGCAGGATCGAGTCGGTCGCGGACTTGGGGACCACGAGCGTGCCCTCGCGGTCCACGAACAGGAAGTTCGCCCCGCCGGACTCCTCCACGTAGGTGTGGGTCATCGGGTCGAGGAACATGTTGTCGGCGAAGCCGGCCTCGTGGGCGAGGACGCTCGGGTACAGCGACATCGCGTAGTTGAGGCCCGCCTTGATGTTGCCGGTGCCGTGCGGGGCGGCGCGGTCGTACTCAGGCACCTGCACCGCGACGGGGCGCACGCCGCCGGAGTAGTACGGGCCGACCGGCGTCACGAGGATGCGGAACTGGTACTCGTCGGCCGGCGCCACGCCGATGACCTCGCCGGTGGCGACCATGAACGGGCGGACGTAGAGGGTCGCGCCCGAGCCGAACGGCGGCACCCAGGCCTCGTTGGCGCGCACGACCTCCTTGACGGCCTCCACGAAGCGGTCCTCCGGGAAGGGCGGCATCACGATGCGGCGGGCGGAGTCGGCCATGCGGGCGGCGTTGAGGTCGGGACGGAAGCACACGATGCGGCCGTCCTCGGTGGTGTAGGCCTTGAGGCCCTCGAAGATCTCCTGGCAGTAGTGGAAGATGCCGGCGCACTCGGAGAGGGTGAGCGTGTGGTCCTCGGTGAGGCGCCCCTCGCCCCAGGCCCCGTCCCTGTAGTCGCAGACGTAGCTGTAGTCCGTGGGACGGTAGGCGAAGCCGATGCTGCCCCAGTCCAGATCCTTCTTCTCAACCGCCATCGTGGCCCCCTCGCTCCTCGGGCCCGGGACCGGGCCTTGCTCATCCCTACCCTAGACCTTTTCGCCCGCGGCCCCCGCGGCCGTCCTCCCTTGTCCCCAACCGTTTACATAGTGTCGGGAGCACCCCGGCGGGCGATGCTCGTATAGTTGGGGCGCGCGAACGCAAGGGGTGGAGAGCCCAACGGAAGGAGTCACGTCATGAACAAGCACGAGCGCGTCGTCGCGGCCATCAAGGGCGAGGAGGTCGACGGGCTGCCCAGCAGCTTCTCGCTGCACTTCCCGCCCGAGGCGGCCGTCGGGCCCGAGGCGGTCGAGGCGCACCTGCGCTTCTTCGAGGACACCGACACCGACATCCTCAAGGTCATGAACGAGCACCTGCTGCGCCAGTACGACATGGTGTACACGCCGTCCGAGTACAACACCGCGGTCGTCAAGCTCACGAGCGACACGTCCTACATCGAGAAGCAGGTCGAGATGACCAAGCAGATCCTCGACCGCGCGGAGAAGGACGCCTTCACCCAGGGCACGCTCCACGGCATCGTCGCCACGGCGATCCACGTGATCGGCCACATGGGCGAGCACTACCCGTGGATGGCCGAGCGCCAGATGCTCACCGACTTCTGCCGCTGGGACGAGCCCGCCATGGCCGACGCCTTCGAGCGCATCGCCGACTACATGTGCGAGCTCGCCCGCGCCTACGTGCAGGACGCCGGCGTCGACTCCGTGTACTACGCGGCCCTCGGCGGCGAGACCCGCTGGTTCACCGACGACGAGTTCGCCCGCCTGGTCGAGCCGGGCGACCGGAAGATCATGAAGGCGGTCAAGGACGCCGGCGGCTACTGCTTCCTGCACGTGTGCAAGGACACCCTCAACATGGAGCGCTACCGCCCCTACGCCGCCGAGGCCGACGTCATGAACTGGGGCGTCTACGAGGTGCCGTTCTCCCTCGAGCAGGGTCGCGAGCTGTGGCCGGGCAAGACGCTCATGGGCGGCCTCGAGAACCGCTCCGGCGCGATCGCCTCGGGCGACGCCGAGCAGGCCCGCCAGGCCGTGCGCGACCTCGTCGCCGACTTCGGCCGCACCGGCCTGATCGTGGGCGCCGACTGCACGCTGGCCACCGAGCAGGACCGCTCGGTCGTGCGCGCCGTGGTCGAGGAGGCCAGGAGCCTGTAGCGGGACGGGACGCGGCGCTGCGGACGCTGCGGGCGCCGCGCGTCGACGCGGATTCGAGGGGCCGGGACGGCAGCGTCCCGGCCCCTTCCTCGTGCGCCGCCCGGGCGGGCTCCCCGCAGGCCCACCCGGGCGGGTCTTATTGCGGGGGCATGGATGTTCCTTTCGAACCCTTGTTTCTGACCTGGGCATTCGTGGCACGAATCCGTGCGTACGCACGGATTCGCCACCGTTGGCCGACGCGAACGCCGGTGGCCGAATTCCGGGGAACTTATGCGCACGCACAAATTCGGCCTGCAAAACCGCAGGTCGCAGACAAGGGATCCGGGAGAGATGCGACCCCTCCCACGAGCTCGGCCGCCGGCGGGAGACGGAGCGGGCCTACCGCGCGTTCGCGGCCCAGAGCAGGGCGAGGCCGCGCAGGGTGAGGGTGTCGTCCACCTCGGCGTCATGGGCGATCAGGCAGGCGACGCCCGCTGCGTCGTCGCCGGTGAGCACGACGGTCGGCGCGCACCCGAGTTCGGCCGCCACGCCGTCGAGCAGGCCGTCGATGCGGGCGGCCTCGCCGAGCACGACGCCGGACTGCATGGCCGCGCGCGTGTTGCGCCCGATCACGCCGGCGGGGGCGCGCAGCTCCACCTCGGGCAGGCGCGCGGCGGCCTCGGCGAGGGCGTGCGCCCCCAGCGCCATGCCGGGCGCGATGACGCCGCCCGCGAAGGCGCCGTCGGCGTCGATCACCTCGAGGTTCGTCGTCGTGCCCAGGTCCACCACGACCACCGGGGCGCCGTAGCGGTGCCGCGCCGCGACGACGTCGGCGACGCGGTCCGGGCCGACCTCGCCGGGGTCGTCGTAGCGCATGCGCAGGCCCGTCCTGAGCCCGGGACCCACGACGAGCGCCCTCGAGGGGACGGCCGCGGCGCACGCGCGGCGCCAGGCGTCGGTGACGGAGGGGACCACGCACGACAGGATCGCCCCGGCGGGCTCGACGTCGGGCAGCAGCGTGAGCGCCTGGCTCAACCGCACGCGGGCCTCGTCCGCCGTGACGGGCGCGAGGGTGGTGAGCTCGCACGACCCCAGCAGCTCGGGCTCGTCCGAGCCCGAGGCGGCGTCGAACAGCCCGAAGCGCGTCACCGTGTTGCCCACGTCGACCGCGAGCACGCGCCTCCCGCGCGCCTTCGCCATCGTCCCACCTCGCCTTCCGGGCCCTCCGGCCCCTCGCAGACCGTCCCGGATTATACTGTGCGCCGTCCCGTAACCCGACTCCCCGACGAGGGGGAGCGGATATACGAAGGAGCATCGCATGAGCGAGAAGAGCGACCGCGCCGGCGTGCGCGGGCAGCTCACGCCGGCCGGCGTCGCGATCGGCTGCGTGGGTTGCGTCATCATCACCGCGTCGTCGGTGTACACCGCCCTCAAGATGGGCGCCCTCCCCTGGCCCACGATCTTCACCTCGATCACCGCGCTGGTGCTGCTGCGCGCGCTGGGCCACTCGAGCCTCAACGAGGCCAACGTCACCCAGATCGTCATGAGCGCCGGCTCCATGGTGGCCGGAGGCATCGCCTTCACCATCCCGGGCATCTGGATCCTGGGCCTCGCCCACGAGGTGAGCTGGCAGGAGATGCTCGCCGTGGCCCTCGCGGGGACGCTTCTGGGCCTCGTGTGCACGGCGCTGATCCGCAAGCGCTTCGTCGACGACTCCGACCTCGAGTACCCCATCGGCACCGCCGCGGCCGAGACGCTGCTCGCGAGCGGCGCGGGCGCGGACACCCGGGCGCGCCTGTTCGGCTCGATGGGCTTCGCCGGGCTGTGGACCGTCGCCCGCGACGTCCTGCATTGGATTCCCGCGACGATCCTGCAGCTGCCGATCCCCGGCGTGGCCTTCGGCTTCCAGCTCTCCCCGATGCGCCTCGCCACCGGCTTCCTCGTCGGGGGCCGCTCGATCGCGTGGTGGACGGCGGGCGCCGTGCTCGCCGCCTTCGGCATCACCGTGGGGGGCACGGCGGCCGGGCTGTGGGACCTCGCCTCGTGCGACGGCATCGTGAAGAGCCTCGGCATGGGCCTCATGATGGGCTCCGGCTTCGGCGTCGTCGTCCGCGACATCGTCGCCCCCGCCGTCCGCAGGGCCGCCTCCCGGCGCGCCGCCGCGGGCGCCTCCGCGGGCGTGGACGGGGACGCGGGGGCCCGCGCGTCGCGCTGGACCGACCTCTCCCGCGCCGACGCGGGCCTGCTCGCCCTCATGGCGGCGGCAGCGGCGCTGCTCGCCTGCATCGCCCTCGGGCTCGGGCCCGTCGTGAGCGTCGCGATCGTGGCCCTCTCCTTCGTCACGGCGATCATGAGCGCGCAGTCCGTCGGCCAGTCCGGCATCGACCCGATGGAGATCTTCGGTCTCATCGTCCTGCTGTTCGTCGCCGCCTTCTCCGACGCGACGCAGGTCCAGCTCTTCTACGTCGCGGGCGTCGTGGCCGTGGCGTGCGGGCTCGCCGGCGACGTCATGAGCGACTTCAAGACGGGCCAGATCATCGGCACGAGCCCGCGCTCGATGTGGCTCGGCCAGGCGCTCGGCGCGCTGCTCGGCACCGTCGTCTCGGTCGCCGTCATGGCGGTGCTCGTGGGCGCCTACGGCCAGGACGCCTTCGGCGGCGACGGCGCGTTCGTGGCCGCGCAGGCCGAGGTCGTCGCGACGATGGTCTCGGGCATCCCGAGCCTGCCCGCCTTCGTCGCGGGCCTCGTCGGCGGCGTGCTGCTGCACTGCCTGGGCTTCCCCGCGATGATGCTGGGCCTCGGCGTGTACCTGCCCTTCTACATGTCCATCTCGGCCGCCGTCGGCGCGCTCGTGCGCAAGGCGCTCGACCTCGTCGTCGCCAGGCGCCGCCTCGACGCCGAGAAGGCGGACGAGGCGGGCGTGGTGATCGCCTCCGGCGTGCTGGGCGGCGAGTCGATCGTGGGCGTGCTCGTGGCGCTCGCCAGCGTGGTCGCCGGGCTGGGGGGCTAGGCCTCGCGGGCGAGCTCGGCGGCGCGGGCGACGTCCACGCACGGGACGGGCGAGCGCCGAGCGAGCTCGCGGTCGTGCGTGACCACATAGTCCGCCCCGGCGCAGCAAGCCGCCCCGAGGAGCAGGTCGTCCTCGAGGTCGTCGTGAACGGGACGGAGCGCGAACGCCCGGAGCACCTCGTCGCGGCCAACCGGCACGACGAGCGATGCGTCGAGGACGAAGCGCGCGCACGCCCACGCCGTCTCCCGCGCCGCCGCGGCGACCTCAGGGGTGACCTCGGCGCCCGCGGCGCGCGCTCCCACCTTCATGTCCTGCGCGAGGACGTAGGCGAGGTCCTTGAGGGAGAGGGAGGACGTGAGCAGCGCGACGCGCTCGGAGCCGTCCGCCGCCGCAATCAGCTCCGCCGCCTCGGCGTGCGTGCGGGAGCGCGCGAGGAAGTAGTCGAGCCACACGTTGGTGTCGACGAGCAGCTTGAGGGGACCCCGAGCGGCCATCACGCGCGCTCCAACTCGGCGAGACGCTCGTCCGCGAGGCTCTCTCGAAGCGCCTCGTAGTCCGGCTCGGGCAGGACGCCCCCATCGACGCCGATGCGCTCGTAGAAGCCGGCGACGATGCTCGCTCCGGCCTCGCGGGGGTCCGTGGGAGCAGGAGCCACGTCGTCGCGGACGCTCCTCGGGTCGATCTCGGCGGGAAGGGAGCCGTGCACCGCAAGGTACTCCCAAAGCGCCCTGACGGCGCGCGTGGGCGTGAGCCCGGCTCGGACGAGCGCGGCGTCCCCCGCGCGCTTCAGGACCGAGTCCATCCTCACGTTCATCTGCATGGTCGCCATGGCCCCACCCACTCCGGATAGCTATACATGCTACGCTTCAAGTATAGCTCGCACAAGCGCAAGCTTCTACCGTCGCAGTTGGGGAACAGGAGTCGGCCGAACCCGGCAGGCTCGGCCAACTCGCGGTCTCACTCGCTCTCGGTTCCACAGAAGCGCAGGTGCACTCCGGCGCACTCGCAGGCTCTCTCCTAGAGCGCCGCCTCGCCCCGCTCCCTCGTGCGGATGCGCACGCATTCCTCCACGGCCGTCACGAAGATCTTGCCGTCGCCCACCTCGCCGGTGAGCGCCGTGTCGCACACCAGGTCGATCAGGTCGTCGACCTGGTCGTCGGGCGCGACGAGCTCCAGCTTCACCTTCGGGATCATGCTGAGCATAACCTCGTTGCCGCGCACGTACTCGCTCCAGCCCCTCTGGCTGCCGCACCCCATCACCTCGTACACGGTCATGCCGCGCACGCCGGCCCCGTCGAGGGCTGCCTTGAGCTCCACGAGCTTCTCGGGCCGGACGATCGCCGCGATCCTCTTCATGTCGCACCTCCCGTGCGTCGATGCCACCTAGGCGTCCAGGCCGTTGAAGGTCGGGTACGCGCTCTCGCCGTGCTCGGACACGTCCAGGCCGAGCGCCTCCTCGTGGTCGGTGACCCGCAGCCTGCCTCCGAAGGCCAGGCGCACCACGCCCACGATCAGCAGGTCGAGCACGACCACGATCGCGAGCGTCACCGCGATCCCCGCGACCTGGCTCGCGAGCAGCGACGGGTCGCCCGTGTAGAGCAGGCCGCCGGCGCCGGTCCAGGACAGCTCGGGCACGCAGAACAGGCCCGTGAGCAGCCCGCCCAGGATGCCGCCGACCCCGTGGCAGCCGAAGGCGTCGAGCGCATCGTCGTAGCCGAAGCGCGCCTTGAGCCGGGAGATCGCCAGGTAGCACACCGGAGAGACGACGAGCCCCATCACCACGGCGGCCCAGGGCTCCACGAAGCCGGCGCCCGGTGTCACCACGACGAGCCCGGCGACGAGCCCCGTGCAGGCGCCCACGAGGGTGGGCTTGCCGGTTGCCACGCGCTCGACGAGGATCCACGAGACGAGGCCCGCCGCGCTCGAGACGGCCGTGTTCAGGATCGCGAGGGCCGCGACGCCGTCGGCCGCGAACTCGGAGCCGCCGTTGAAGCCGAACCAGCCGAGCCACAGCAGGCCCGCGCCCAGGGCCACGAACGGCACGTTGTGCGGACGCGAGCTCCTGAGCCCGAAGTCGCTGCGCGCGCCGAGGGCGAGGCACAGGATCAGCCCCGTCACGCCCGAGCTGATGTGGACGACGTCGCCGCCGGCGAAGTCGAGCGCACCGATGACGTCGCCGATCAGCGACCCCTCGCCTCCCCACACCATGTGGGCGAGCGGCGCATAGACGACGAGCACCCACACGACCAGGAACGCCGAGACCGCGCCGAAGCGCATGCGGCCCGCCACGGACCCCGTGACGATGGCCGCCGTGATCATGGCGAAGGCCATCTGGAAGCACACGTCGACGACGGAGGGGTAGGTCGCGTCGGCGGGGACGTCCGCCGCCTCGCCGAGCATCCCGTCGACGAGCCCCGACAGGCCCAGCTGGTCGAGGCCGCCGAACCAGGACAGCGACCCGTCACCGCCGTAGGCGAACGACCAGCCAGCCGCCACCCAGGCGAGCCCGACGATCCCGATGGCCGCGAAGCACATGAGCATGGTGTTGACGACGTTCTTCCGGCGCGCGAGCCCCCCGTAGAAGAACGCCAGCCCGGGCGTCATGAACAGCACGAGCATCGTGCACACGAGCATGAACGCCGTCGATCCGGTGTCGTACATGTCGCATCCCTCCTCCGTCCGCAACGTCATTGCGCGGCCATCCTGGCATCGGGGGAGGTCGGAGACCGCGGCGTCGCGGACATGGTTACGGCACGGCCCCGGGCCCGAAACATCCGTAGCGGGGCCGAAACATCGCGTCACGGAACCGAAGCCGCGGCGAAACACGCGCGGGGACGCGCGTGGGCCCGCGCGCCGGCGCTCCCCGAATTCCGGCGCGTCCCCGCCGCCGTCGCCTCCCCGCGGACGGACGATGAGGACGTCATCGCGCCACGACCAGGGAGGCCCCATGTTCTGCACGCGCTGCGGCTCGCAGGTCCCGGACGGCTCGCGCTTCTGCCCCTCCTGCGGCGGACCCGTCGCCGCGCCCGCGCGGGAGGCGGCCGCGACGGAGGTCGTGCTCGCCTCCGGGCAGCCGGTCCCCGCCGCGATCCCGGGCGCGCCCGGGGCCTGCACGCCCGAGGTCCTCGCTGCCTACGTTGCCCACGTCGCGGCCAGGCTCGGACAACGGCCCGGCTACGTGCCGGAGCTCGGCGCCTCCCTGCTGCTCACCACGAGGTTCTCGGCGGCGCTCGCCAACATCCACCAGTACTTCCTCGTGCGCGCGGGCGACGGCTGGGAACGCGAGGAGGTGGCACGCCACACGGACGCCTGCGTCGCCTGGGCGCTCGAGAACTACCAGGGCGTGCCGCGCGGCCTGCAGAAGGGCATCGGCATCTACCCCGTCGTCCTGCAGCACCCGATCGAGCCGGGCGCCCTGGCCTACGTGCGGGAGAAGCCCAAGGCCCACTTCGCCGCCTTCGCGCTGCCGACGCTCGTGGACCCCTTCGACCACGTCGTGTGCCACATGGAGGCCACGCCCGTGTGGGGCTGGGCGATGTGGGGTGGGATCAAGAAGGTCGCCGACGAGGCGCTGGCGTACTAGCCCGCCTCCGGGTCCGAGCCGTTGCGCCTGCGGTCGAGCAGGAACGTCACGGCGCCGAGCCCCCACGCGACGAGCGCGAGCGCGGCGCCCACGAGCCCGACGCCCGCGATGCCGGGGCCCGCGACCACGGCGCCGCCCACGGCGGTGCCCGTCGCGATGCCGATGTTGAACGAGGTGGGCTCGAGCGAGCTCGCGAGCGTGAGCGCCTTGGGATGGCGCCTGCGCGCGGTGCGCATGAACATCGAGACGCACGGCACGCAGAGGAAGTACATCACGAGGCCGACGGCGAGGACCGCCCCGAGCGCCCACGGCATCGCGTCGCCCAGCGCCCACAGGCCGGCGAGCAGGCACGCGAGCACCGGGAAGCAGACGAGCAGCGTCCGGAGGCCGAGGCGCTCGTCCAGCCAGCCGGAGAGCAGGTTCGAGAAGAAGCACATCACGCCGAACGCCATGAGGACCATGCTCGCGCCCATGGGCTCCATGCCGAGCACGCCCTCGAGGTAGGGCGTCACGTAGCCGTAGAACACGTACACGGACCCGACGCCGAACAGGAACACCAGCATCCCGCAGAGGACCTGGGGCTCGCAGAGCAGCGAGGCCTGGTCGCGCATGGTGGCGGGCTCGTCGGTGGCGCCGCTGCGCGGCAGCAGGGCCACGAGCGCCACCGACACCGCGACGGAGAGCACGAACGCCCCCACGAACACGAGCCTCCAGTGCAGGACGTGGGAGACCATGCGCCCGACGGAGGTCACGACGACCATCGACACCGAGAAGGCGGCGTACACGAGCGAGATCATGCCGGGGACGCGCCGCGCCTCGACGAGCTCCGGGATGCAGGTGATGCCCACGGCCAGCAGCGCGCCCGAGACGCCGCCGAGCAGGACGCGCGAGAGCAGAAGCAGCTCGAAGGTGGGCGCGAACGTCATGACGACGTTGGCGGCGACGAAGACGGACGCGTAGGCGAGCAGCAGGGTGTAGCGGCGGAAGCGCCCCGTCACCACGGCGAGGACGGGCGTGAGCACGGCGTAGGCGGCCGAGTACCAGCTGATGAGCTCGCCGACGCGCTCGAGCCCGACGCCGAACGACTCGGCGAGCTCGGTCTCGACGCCGATGACGGTGAACTCCGACGCGCCGAGCGCGAAGCCGAGCAGCACCAGCAGCGCGATGCAGAGCCTCGCGCGACCCCTCGTCATCGTCCCCTCCATGAGCGACACCTCCCCGTCCGTAGCAGGCCACGAGGCAGCACTCTACATGAAGGAGGGGCGCCGGGACACACCTCCCGACGCCCCAAAGAGAGCCCTGCATTGCATGAACTTCGACTAAGCGGCAGGCGACACGTATCCGTTTACGCCGCCATCGCCAGCAGACCCGTCATAGAACAGATCTATCTCGTATGCGCCGTCCGCAGTCGCGGCATAGAACACGTCTTCGGTCGAGGTGGTCACGTTCGTAAACCCTGACTCCTGGCATGCCGACACATAGTCCTCCCATTGCTCGGGAGTAACGCATATTCCGTTGAAGGAGAACTGCGTCTCCAGGTCCCTCGTCCCAATGACCATGAATTCCGGCTCTGGGAGAAGCGACGCGAGTTCCGAGTTGGACCACTGGTGGACATCGACCACCTCGTCGTCGAGGTCATAGGTGTCATTGGAATAATCGTAGTACTCGGTGTAGAGCTCGTCCTCATAGAGGTAGCAGACCTTGAGCATGCTGGGCTCGTAGAGCTCGACCTGCTCCTCGTGGAGCACGTAGTACATGCCGATATTTGCGGCATTCTCCTCGCTCGTCTCACCCGGAGCGACAAGGGTGCCGCTCGTGCAGGACAAGACGGAATCACGGATGTCCTGCTCGGTGGCCCCGCTCTCGATTAGGTAGTCGAACGCCTCCTCGATCTCCTCTGACTTGGCATCCTCGCGCATCTCCATGTCAAGATCGACGCTTACGATCTCATACGCGCTGTTGTTCTCGTACTCGAACATCACATGACTCATGCCATCCTCAACGCCGAGCTCGCAGCTGTAGGAGATGTCATCCGCCTTGATCGAATCATCCTTCGGTGGTCCGCCCACCTCGCCCTCACAAGCCACGAGCCCGATCGAGAGCAGCCCCGCAAGAGCAAGCGAGAGCACCCGCCTCGTCCTTCCCATCCATCCATCACCTCGTACGCACGCATCTGACACGACGAGTGCAAGCGTAGAAGCGAGGGGATTCGGATTCATCAGTCCACGACGGAATGCGACGGGAGGCAAAGGAGAAAGTGACGAGGTCGGGCAGGAAGCGACGAGGACCTCAGGACACGTCGGGCGACTCAGCTGACCAAGAAGTCCGTGACGTTCCCATTGCCCGCGATTCCCTGCGCATACGTCCGACGCTCGACGCCATACTCGTTCGTTATCGTGACGCCGACCTTGATGAAGTACGCCCCGTCACCCTGCGGCTCACAGTTGACGAGGTCCATCATCCAATGGCACTCGAACCCGTACGGGTACAGAATCTGCCCGAAGCGCTCGAACGTCTGCCTGGCCTCCCATTCCAAGTCCCAATTGTCATTGGGGTCCTCGGACTCCTCGACCGGAGCCGGCATGTTATATCGGACGACGACGGTGCTCTCGTAGGGGAAGGCCTGGCCAGAGTCAAATGAACTCTCAGGCAGGAACGAACCGTCGTCGATGTCGATTCCGACGACCGCGTCGACGGCGAAGTCAGGGTCATGACTCGAGACCGCCTCGGCAGTAACCTCTGCAAAACCTGCCGCCTCGAACTGGCTGACGACCTCCGGATAGTTCGTTCCCACAAGCTCGTCCGAGCTGGCCGGAACGACGACGTCCTCGGGCAGGCGATATGAGATCACGACCTCTTCGTCCTCGTAGAACGACTCCTCAGCGGAATAGTCCTGGGCTCCCCCTATCGAAACCGATGCGACCGTCATGACGGCATCCGCCTCGTCTCTGCCCAGGTCGCGTATCTCGACGAAGGACACGTCTGTGAATCCAGCGTCTCGAAACGCATCCTCGACATCGTCCTTGTTCTGGCCCGCCGCATCGTGCGAGGCGAACGGAGGCACGGCCGTATCGATTTCTTCCACCTGAACCTCGGAGCTCGTGCAGTGAATCGAAAAACCGGCCTTCCCCTCCCCGGAAACGACGAACGTCTCTTCCCCGCTCACCCCGGAATCGTCGTCCTCCTCTGCTCGGAAGACGTGTTCTCCTTCCGTGAGATTCAGTTCGAAGACCTCGTCCTCTCCATGCGGCAACACGCCATACGATTCCCCGTCGACGAACACTTCGACGTCATAGCGGCTGAAGAAGAGGTTCGTGTCGCAGTCAACCCGGAGGTTGACGGGAACGCCCTCCTCCTCTGTCGGATCCCCTCGGTGGCCGGACAGGGAGGCACAGGCCACGAGCTCTATCGAGAGCAGTGCCACAACGGCGAAAGACGCTGCATATCTCATCCTCCCCATCTCCATCACCCCTCATGCCTCGTGCCGACACGACGGCTCCGAGTGTGGTGCGAGAGGCGGGAGGCTTCCTCAGCTGCCAACTGAATCCGACCCGTGGGTCGGACGAGCGGCGGAAGGGGCTAGAACCAGGGGAGGACGTGGGCCTCGGCGGTCGCGTACTCGGGCACGTCCCCACCGAGCGTCTCGTACGAAACGGACGCGCCTTCGGCAGGACGCGTGACGAAGGCGCTGTCCCCACACACGATGGCGCCCGACGCGTCACGTAGCACGATGACGACCATGAGCTGCGTTGCAGGGGCGGAAAGGTCGATGCCATCCCGCACGAGGGCCACCTCGCCGACGAAGGCGGTGCCCCCGAGCCCGTCTGAGACCTCTCGCGGGACGCTCGATTCGTAGACAGGCATCTCGTCCGGGGAGACGGTCGATGCGACGCAGTCGCCCGTGCTCAGCTGGAATTCCACCTCGGCGGGAGCGTTGCCGTTGCCTCCCTGTGCCGCGCACCAGGACGTCTCTCCCGGCCTTGCGACGCTCGAGACCATCGTGTCCGAGAACAGGACCTCGCCGTCCTCGTCACGACCCGTCACCAGAACGGTCGGGTACTCGTAGAGCGTGTCCTCCGAGGAGTTATCGATTCCGAACGCATAGTGGATGTACCCGCTGGGGCTCACGAAGTAGCCCGTGTCGACGAGCTCGAGGTCCTCCTCCGCCTGGGAGGCGGCCGCCGAGGGGGCCGACGAGGCCTCGCCGGCGCCGTCGCCGTCGGACGCGGCGCCCGACACGGCACCCGAGAGCCACGACGCGTCCGAGGCCGCGTCCGTCCCGCCCGCGTCGCTCCCGTCACCGCCGGCGCGCCCGGCGCCGGTGACGAGCAGCCACGCGGCGGCGAGGGCGCACGCCGTCGCCGCCAGCGCCAGGATGGTCGCCGGCCGCAGCAGGAGACGGAGCCGCGAGGGCGTCCTCCCCTCCCCCTCGGGTGCCGCAGGCGCCGCGATCGGGGAGGATGCGGGGATGCCTGACTCCGCCGCCTCGACGGCGTCCGCGAGCTCGCGCGCCGTGGCGACGCGGTGGCTCGGCTCGAACGCGCACGCGTCGCGGATGACGCCGCGGACGGCCGAGGGCACCAGTCGCTCGTCGTCGAGGGCGTCCGCGTAGGCGCGCGTGCTGGGGTCGACGCCGGTCAGCAGGTAGCCGAGCATGCGTCCGAGGGCGTAGACGTCCGAGCGCTCGTCAACGGTCACGACGCGGTTGGCGCCCTGCTGCTCGGGCGCCGCGAACCCGAAGGTCCCGAAGGCGCGCTCGACCCCCTCCTCGTGGAACGGGACGGGGCGCGCGTTGCCGAGGTCGATCAGGTGGGCGCCGTCGGCGGCGAGCACGACGTTGGTCGGCGACACGTCGCAGTGCGCGACGTGTCGCACGTGGAGGTCGGTCACGGCCTCGCACAGCTCGCGCACGGTCCGCGCGGCCTCGCCGAGCGGCAGCCGGTCGCGCTCGGCGACGACCTCGGCGAGCGTCGGCCCCTCGACGTAGTCGAGCACGACGACAAAGGAGTCAGGCAGCTCGTAGGAGGCGAGCACGTGGGGCAGCCGGGAGCTCTGGCAGTCGGCCAGAGCCGCCCACGCCATGCGCCGCACGCGTCCGCGCGGGATGCGCTTGCGCACGTAGGGGCCGGAGCCGTCGAGCGTCACGAGCTCGGTGCGCCCCTCGACGCCCTCCGCCAGGACCCGCTCGACCCGGTAGAGATCGTCCACGCCCATGGCGTGGCCCGCGCGCGAGTCGCCCGCCTGGCTCATGCCCGGTCGCCCTCGGCGGCCCGCCCGCGGGCGACGTCGGGCCGGTCCTTGAGCAGCGTCTCCTCCCCGAAGCGATGGAGCTGGTCGTCGCACTCCACGCGCGAGAGGCCGTGCTCGAGGCACCAGATCACGATCGCGTCGCGACGCACCTTGGGCCACAGCTCGGAGACGCCGGCGAGGCGCAGCAGGCGCTGGGTCTCGGTGAGGTCGCACCCGAGCCCGAAGGCCAGCATGACCGCGGCGTCGCGCCCCGGCCTGGTCTTGCCGGAGAAGACGTCGTAGCAGTGCGTCTGGGTGAGGCCGGAGGCACGTATGACGTCGGCCTTCGTCCCGCCGCGTCGCTCGAGCAGCTGCCCCATGTACTCGGCGACGGTCCGCTCCATGGTGACGCCCTGGGAGAGGTAGGCCTCGGGGCTCTCCGAGGCGAGCAGCCGCTCGAGGAGGTCCTCGGTCAGCCTCTCCTCGGGCATCGCCGTGCGGGCGATCGTCTGCTCGGACATGCGGTCTCCTGCCGTTCGCGGGACGGATGCATACAGGCTCACGATATAGCACCGGGGCCGGGACGCCTCCTCAGCTGGCAACTGAATCGGCGTGGTGCCAGGCGGGAGGCACGCCTCCGATATAGTGGGTCCCAGCGGCCCGAGCGCCGCCGGCCACCCACCCAGAAGGAGCTGATCGAATGAGCGCAGCCGTCGCCAAGGGACCCTTCCGCTACGACATCGTGGGCAGCTTCCTGCGCCCCGCCCGCCTCAAGGAGGCCCGCGCCGGCTTCGCCGCGGGCACCGTCACCCGCGAGGAGCTCGCCGCCGTCGAGGACGAGGAGATCCGCTCCCTCGTCGCCCGCGAGCGGGAGGCCGGCCTGCACGCCGTCACCGACGGCGAGTTCCGCCGCCGCTGGTGGCACCTCGACTTCCTCGCCGGCCTCGAGGGCATCACCGTGTACGAGTTCGAGGCGTCCGGATTCGGCGTCAAGAAGACCATGCAGAACACCTACGTGAGCGCTCCCCTCGCCTTCTCGGCGGACCACCCCTTCCTCGACCACTTCCGCTTCACCCAGGAGGTCGCAGGCGACGCCCTCGTGAAGCAGACCATCCCGGGGCCGAACATGGTGACCCTGGACTCCGTGGTGCTCTCCGCCCAGTACGCCGAGAATCCCGTCTACGCCGACCTCGACGAGCTGCGCGAGGACCTCGCCCAGGCGTACCGCGACGCCATCCGCGCGTTCCGCGACGCGGGCTGCCGCTACCTGCAGCTCGACGACACGAGCTGGGGCGCCCTGTTCTCCGCGCCCCACCGCGAGCGCATCAGGAAGGCGGGCTACGACCCCGACGAGCTGATCGACGTCTTCGGCGACATCACCGAGGCGGCGCTCGAGGGCCGTCCCGAGGACATGACCATCACCACGCACATGTGCAAGGGCAACTTCATGTCGCGCTGGCTCTACGAGGGCACCTACGACAACATCGCGCGGCGCCTGCTCGCGATCGAGGGCTTCGACGGCTTCTTCCTCGAGTACGACGACGAGCGCTCCGGCGACTTCTCGCCGCTGCGCCACCTGCGCGACCAGCGCATGGTGCTCGGCCTCGTCACCACGAAGTCCGGCGAGCTGGAGGACCCGGAGGCCGTGAAGGCGCGCATCCGCGAGGCGACCCGGTGGGTGCCGCTCGAGCAGCTGTGCCTCTCGCCGCAGTGCGGCTTCTCCTCCACCGAGGAGGGCAACGCGATCGAGCCCGAGGACCAGTGGCGCAAGCTCGAGCTCGTGCGCTCGATCGCCCGCGACGTGTGGGAGGACGCCGACTAGCGGGACGCCCGCGCGCGGCGGGATGTCCCCGAACCTGTGTGCGCCGCAGTCCCGCTCCGGCGCCCAAGCCCCGAACGTGTGTGCGCCCGAGGCTCTTTTCGGCCCCGAAACGGAAATCAGCGCACACACGTTCGGGGTTTTCTTGCCGCGCGGGGTCTCGATCGCGCACATCCCGTCCCATCCTGCGCACGCCGCGTCGGGGACTCAGATGAACAGGAACGCGAGAACCACGGTGAACATGGCGACGGCTCCCAACAGAACGAGCCCAAGGTACATGGGTACGGCGACAAGCCGCATGACGAGCATGATGTTGCCCGCGACCTCGTCATACAGCTCCTCTCGCCCCGCCTTGGCGATGACGGAGAGGTAGGCGTACTGGGCGTGATAGGCGCCGCCGCAGACGAGGGCAAGGGCGAGCAGCGCCGCAATCAGCTAGACGAACCAAGCGAGGTGCTCTCCGAGCGCGACTTTGGGCGGAACATCATGGATGGCGAGGCCACGAGGTCCGCAAGCTTCCCCTCTATGTAGCGTTTTACCTCGACGAGGACTGCCGGAAGGCACCGTCCTGGCGGAGAAGGAGCGGGGTCGGTCACCCCACCTGATCAGGACCCTCTACCACCGCGACGAGCCCTCATGACCTGAAGCAGTCCCAGTTCATTGCCCAGCCCATGCCGATGCGAGGGGCACCACGACGGCGACGTCCCAGCACCCTCCCGATTCGCTCAAAAGTGCTCTCATCGGGTTTGTCCGGGCGAATCTCCCTCATGGGGACCAACCTGCTCCACCTCCGCCTTCGCCGCGTCCCTCCACCTCGCTGGCGAAAGGCCGTGCATCCGGGCGAAGGCCGCGGAGAAACTCGTGGAAGAGCGGTACCCAACCTCCCGCGCGACCTCGGCGACGCCCCTCCCGGCCAGCAGCAGGGCCCTCGCCTCGCGCATTCGTCGCGCGGTTATATAGGCCGACCAGGAGCTTCCGGTCGCCCGCTTGAACAAGAGCTTGAACTTGGTGATCCCCATGCCGGCGGCGGACGCAGCCTCCTTTTGGCTTGCGCCCTCCCGCCATCGCGCGTTCGCGAGCTCGATGGCGGCAAGGATGCCGGTTCGTGCGCTGCCTTCCTTCGGAAGAGCTGCTGCCGCGGTCCCAACAAGCGAGCCGAGAAGGACCTTCGCCGCCCCCTCGTAGACGAGCGCGGCGCCCGGCGCGGCGGGGTCGACGCCGGAAATCTCGCCGAGCGCGGAGAGGACCCCGGGGGCCCAGCCCACGCTGTGCCGCGTCTCGGCGAGAAGGGACGAGATCCCCTCGATGGACCTCCATCCGAGCTCGGCGAACGCGCTCCGGAGCGCTTTCTCGAAGTACTCGACCTCCGCGTAGGCGAAGTGGGAACCGGCCGGCACGGGCGTGCTGACCCACCCTTCCCGCGTCTCGATGTAGGCAATCGCCACAGGGCCAGATGCGGCCGCATCTCCGCCCGCCCCCGGTGCCGGGCCCCTCACCGTGAGGTAGCGGCGCGTGTCTATAGCGAAGAGCGTGTCGACGAGGATGGTGAAGTCGCAGGTGACCACCGTGAGGCCTTCACCCGCCCACGCGCGGTACCAGCCCTCGGCGCGCACGCCGTCGCCCACGAACAGCTCGCCGGCGCCCCGGTCGTCGCCTGCGAGCAGGAGCCCCATGCGCTCGAGCTCCTCCGCCTGGAAAAGCCGGGACTCTTCGTTTGGTCGCGCGCCTCTCGGGTCGGTCGTTTCCCCCATGCTCACACGCCCTTCCTTCCCGCTGCTGCACAATCACAGTGAGTCTAGTCTAACTTGCCGCGCCCGCATCGGCCTATCCGAACGGTCGCAGCGGAAAGGGGGCCTCATGGCCAAGCGAAAGGAGGGCGCGGGCAAGGAGGAGTCCTGGGCCGCCCGCGTCATCGGCTTCACCGGAGGCGGGAGGTGGCTCATCTACCTCTCGATGGCGCTCTCGGCGCTCTCGTCGGTGTGCTCGTTCGTCCCGTTCGTCGCGGTCTACCTCGTGGTGGCGGACGTCGTCGCGGTCTACCCCGACTTCGCCGCGCTCGACGCGGCCCGCATGGCGGGCCTCGGCTGGATGGCCCTCGGGGGCGTGGCGGGCAACATCGGCCTCTACCTCGCGGCGCTTCTCTGCGCGCACTCGGCGGCCTTCGACGCCGAGTACAACCTCAAGCTCCAGATCGTCGAGCACCTGGGGCGCATCCCGCTGGGGCGGCTCGAGGAGCTGGGCACGGGGCGCGTCGGGAAGGTCATGGACGAGAGCGTCGGCGCCATCGAGGGGTTTCTGGCCCACTCGCTGCCGGACACGGCGGCGGCGTTCACGGCGCCGGTGGCGATCGTGGTGCTGCTCTTCGTCTTCGACTGGCGCTTCGGGCTCGCGGCGGTGGCGTGCGTGGTCGCCGCGTTCGGCGTCGAGGCGGCGGGTTTCTCCAACAAGGCCATCACGGACAAGATGCGGCGCCATCTGGTCAACCAGGAGCGCATGACCAACGCCACCGTGGAGTACGTGCGCGGCATGCCCGTCGTGAAGACGTTCGGCCAGACGGCGGAGTCGTTCGGGCGCCTGTCCGCGGCGGTGCGCGCCTACACGGACCTCGCTCTCGACGTGGCGCTCTTCTGGCAGAGCCTCATGCCGGCGTTCACGGCCATCATCAACAACGCCTACCTGTTCGTCCTGCCGGTGGGCATCGCGCTCGGCGCGGGGCTCTCCGGCGCGGACTTCCGCCCGTTCGCGCTCGACTTCATCTTCTACCTGCTGTTCGTGCCGTCCATCGCGGGTGCGCTCAACAAGATGATGTACATCTCGGAGGACAGCATGATCATCTCCTCCCACCTCTCGCGCATCGACGAGGTGCTCGGCATCCCGGCGCTCCCCGCGCCGGGGCCCGGAGCCGCCCGCGTGCCGGAGCGCTTCGACGTCGAGCTCGACGGCGTGTCGTTCTCCTACGAGGCGGGCGGCGGGGAGGGAGCCCCGCTCGCCCTCGACGGCGTGAGCCTCTCCGTGCCGGAGGGCACCACCTGCGCCCTCGTCGGGCCGTCGGGCGCCGGAAAGTCCACCGTGGCGAGCCTCGTGGCGCGCTTCTGGGACGTCTCGGCGGGCGCGGTGCGCATTGGCGGCGTCGACGTGCGCGACATCGACCCGGACGAGCTCATGGGATGCGTGAGCCTCGTCTTCCAGGACGTGCACCTCTTCCGGGCGAGCATGCTCGAGAACATCCGCATGGCGCGGCCGGACGCCACGCGCGAGGAGGTCGTCGAGGCGGCGCGCGCCGCGCAGGCCGACGCCTTCATCCGGGAGCTGCCACAGGGATACGACACCGTCTACGGCAGCGAGGGCGTGCACCTCTCCGGCGGCGAGGCGCAGCGCGTCTCCATCGCCCGCGCCATCCTCGCCGACCGGCCCATCGTGGTGCTCGACGAGGCCACGGCGTTCTCGGATCCGGAGAACGAGCACCTCATCCAGAAGGCGTTCGAGCGCCTCATGGCGGGCAGGACCGTGATCATGATCGCGCACCGGCTCTCGACCGTGGCGGGCGCGGACCAGATCGTCGTCATCGACGGCGGCCGCGTGGCGGAGCGGGGCCGGCACGAGGACCTGCTCGCCGCGCACGGCACCTACGCACGCATGTGGGAGCGCTACACGCAGGCCCTCTCGTGGGGCATCGGGTCGGAAGCACCGAACGGAAAGGAGGTGGCTTAAGATGGCTGCCCCGAACAGGATCCCGCGCCTCCAGCGTGCACTAGCACTCACGGACCAGGGGTACCGCGGCCTCAAGCGCGCCATCGCGGCGTGCACCCTCACGAACCTCGCCCTCATGGTGCCCTTCGCCGTCACGGTCATGGCGTTCGGCGTGGTGCTCATGCGGCTCACGGGGGAGGACGTCGACTGGCAGGCCCTCTGGGGCCTCTTCGCCGCGGGCGTCGCAGGCCTCGTCGTCGTGTTCCTCTGCGCGCGCAACGACTACCGGCGCACGTACGTGACGGCGTACCGCGAGACCGAGGCAACGCGCATGGGCCTCGCCGAGCATCTGCGGCGGCTTCCCATGTCCTTCTTCAACCAACGCGATCTCTCCGAGCTCACCGAGAACCTCATGGGGGACGTCTCCAGTCGCGAGTCGCTCATGTCGAGCACCATCCCGCAGCTCGTGGCGAGCTGCGTCTCCACGGCGGTCGTGTGCGTCATGCTCGCCTTCTTCGAGTGGCGCCTCGCGCTCTGCGTGTTCTCGACGCTGCCGACGGCGCTCCTCATCGTGCTCGCCGCGCGCGGCCACGAGAGGCGGCTCTTCGAGCGTCAGACCGGCGCGCGCCTCGCGGCGTCCGCCCGCCTCATGGACTACGTCGGGGGCATCCGCGACATCCGCGCGTGCCGGCAGGTGGGCGCACAGTCCGCGCCCATGCGCGCCGCGCTCCAGACCCTGCGCGACATAGCGATGCGGGTGGAGCTCTCCGTGGACGTGTGCGTCTCGGCTGCCACGACGGTGCTCCAGGCGGGCGTGGGCCTTACGGTCTTCGTCGGCACGGCGCTGCTCGCGGCGGGCGAGGTCGACTTCCTGACCCTCCTCATGTTCCTGCTCATCGCCTCGCGCGTGTACGGGCCCATCACCTCGATCCTCTCCCAGCTGCCGAACCTCCTCCAGCTCTCGGGACGCGCGGCGCGCCTTCGCGCCCTCGCCGACGAGCCGGTCGCGGCGGGCTCCGCCGACGCCGCCGACCTGGGTGATAAGGGCGTCGAGCTTGCCGACGTGCGCTTCTCGTACGGCGCGGGCGGCGACGAGGTCCTGCGCGGCGTCTCCCTCCGCATGGAGCCGGGCACCGTGACGGCGCTCGTGGGACCCTCGGGCTCGGGCAAGTCCACCGTGGCCAAGCTCGTCGCGCGCTTCTTCAGCCCGAGTTCCGGCGCCATCGCGGCGGGCGGGGTCGACCTCGCGACGCTCGACGAGGAGTCGTGGCTCGGCAACGTCTCGGTCGTCTTCCAGGACGTGACGCTCTTCGACGACACGGTCATGGAGAACATCCGCATGGGGCGCGCCGGCGCCACCGACGAGGAGGTACGCGCCGCGGCCCGGGCCGCCCACTGCGAGGAGTTCGTGGGGCGGCTGCCGGAGGGCTGGGGCACGCGCCTCGGCGAGAACGGTGCCAGGCTCTCCGGCGGCGAGCGCCAGCGCATCTCCATCGCCCGGGCCCTGCTCAAGGACGCGCCGATCGTGCTGCTCGACGAGGCGACGAGCTCGCTCGACCCCGAGAACGAGACGCTCGTGCAGGACGCCGTGAGCAGGCTCTGCTCCGGCAAGACGGTGCTCGTGATCGCGCACCGCCTGCGCACCGTGGCGGGCGCCGACCAGATCGTGGTGCTGGATGGCGGATGCGTGGCCGAGCAGGGCACCCACGCCGAGCTCATGGCCGTGGACGGCCTCTACGCCCGCCTCGTTCGCATCCAGGCCGAGAGCCTCGGCTGGAGCGTCGGTGGCAGGGGAGGCCACTGAGGCCGGCTGGCCGAACGGCGGATGGGCCGCCTAAACGAACAGTCCCGCGGGCGGATCCTCCCGCCGCCAGCCTCTCCCGGGCCAAGCGATGAACCGCCTTGAGCGGAATCAGACATCGTCTGTCCGGCCTACCAAAATGGCAGCGCCCCTCGGGGAACAAACCCACGGGGCGCTGCGCCTTCTTATGGGCTGGGTCGCTGGGGCGGCGGACGCCTGGGGGGAGTCAGGCCTCCTGCGCTGACGAGCTGGCCGCCCTGCCTGAGCAGGACCTCGACCACCGCGACGAACGCCGCGACCGCCGCGACGAGCAGCGCGACGAGCCCCCACGACGGACCCTACCCGTCGACGTGCCATCCTCCCACGCGACTGGTTCGCCGTCGTGGGCGGCGCGGTCTCGCTCCTCGCGTTCTGGGCGATCGGGCGGAGGAAGCGCCGCGGGTAGGCGCGGCGCCGCCAGAACCGACGAGGCCGTCGGGCGCCCCGCGGGAGCCTCCCGTGGGGCGTCTTCGCGTCTCTGTGCATCCATGCGCCCCTCTGCGGGTAGGATCACCCCGATCGTCCCCTCCCGAGGAGGCAACACATGACGACAGACCTCTAGCCGATGAGGCCCGACGCTTTCGCTATCGGATGGAGGGACGGTTATGTCGAAAGCCAGGGAGATGCTGCCCGGTGAGTACGGGCTGCTGGACGAGTTCCTGTACCAGGCGATCCACACCGAGCCGGACGAGCCGCGCCCGCCGCGCTGTCGCTCTCGGTTCAGCGCTCCAACCCTGCCGCGCACCTCTACGAGCGGCTCGGCTTCCGGGAGGTCTCCGGCGACGACAGGGAGGCCGTGATGGCGCTCCCGCTCGGCGGGCGTGACGAGGGCGCCCGAGGGGGAGCCCCCTTCGAGCGGGCGCACGCGGCCGCCCTGCGGGTGCTGACCGCCCCCGGCCTCGCCGGGAGGGCGTACCTCCAGGGAGGCCTCGTGCCCTGGGTCGCCTCCGGGTGCGACTCCGGGAGGCCCCACGGCGACGTGGACGTCTCGGTGCGTCTGGGCGACATGCCGGCCGTGCGCGCATGGCTCGCCGCCGAGGGCCTGTACGACCCCGCGCTCGACTCGCTCAGCCTGGGATGCAACGAGAACCAGAACGACTTCGGCGCCCACGCGATCGTCGACGGCGTGCTCGTGAGCTTCTGCCCGTTCCGCTTCGAGGGTCGCGAGCTGCGCCAGCGCAACGCCGCGCTCGCGGCGACCGACGGCTTCGACGCCCTGCTCGAGGCGGTCTTCCCCAGCGTCGAGGAGGGCGACCTCTTCGAGGGGCGCACGCTGCCGGGCGGCACCGTCGTCGGCTGCGCCACGCTCGAGTCCGTCCGCGCCGCCAAGGTCACGAGCGGGCGCGAGAAGGACGCGTACGACGTCGCCGAGATCGACCGCATCGGCTACGACCCCGCGCGCTACGCCCGCGTCGCCACCGCCTACGCCGCCATGCGCATCGAGTGCGTCGCCCACGGGGGGTAGGCGGGCAATCTGAAGGTGGGGGTGCGGGTCGCCGCCACCCGCACCCCCAATCGGCCCGGCATCGCGGCCCGCGCGCCCCCGCCGCCGGCTCCTACCTCACGAAGAGGCCCCCGCTGAGAACCCCGCAGGCCACCACCAGGGCGAAGAGCGCCAGGACGACGCAGCCGACGACGAGGAACGCCCGCCAGGCCCTGAGCGCCGCCTCCTTGCCCCGCTCGACGTCGGAGTAGATCGACGAGATCTGCTTGTCGGACTCGTTGAGGGCGCGCACGTCGCCCACGTCGACGCCCCTCACGAGCTCGTCGAGGCTCATATCGTAGTAGTCTGACAGCAGGACGAGCCTCTGGAAGTCGGGGTAGGACTGCCCGAGCTCCCACTTCGACACCGTCTGCCTCGAGACGCCGAGCTCGTATCCCAGCTGCTCCTGCGAGAGCCCCTTCTTCCTCCTGAGGTCGGCGAGCCTGTCGTTGAAGTTCATGGTCGTTCCTTTCGGTCGGTCCGGGTGTGAGACCATGGAACCGTGCGGCGGGCACGGGCGCCACCAACGACGGTTGGCAATCCGTCAACCAAGGGAGGCATCTGGGGGTTGCGAAAGCTAGGGTACGGCAGGAGCCTCGTGTGCGGAAATGCCAGAGGTGTCGACCTCGCCGATTCCGTCGAGCTGCTCGATGAGGGGGAGGCCCGTCGGGTCGTCAACCTCGACGCCGCCGAGGATGACGGTGTCGTCGCGCGTGTCTATCTGGGTCGTGAACACGGGGACCTCTCGCGCATAGACGCCCGCCTGCTCTCGCGCCCCGGCGCAACCAAGGCCCTCCACGAGAAGTGGGGCTGGATGGTGTACTGGGTTGGTGGCAAGCAGTTCGCCTGCGAGTTCGTCGCTTCTCCCGACGCCAAGCCGCCCTACGAGGGGCGCCACCTGCTCTCGCTCAAGTGCGACCCCGACCGCATCTTGGAACTGCGCGCCGAATACCCGGATGCGGTGTTGCCCGGTTATTACTCCGACGGGCGCACGTGGATCTCGCTCGACCTTGACGCCGACCTGCCCGAGGGACTCATGTTCGATCTGTGCGATATGAGCTACGACCTCGTCTTTTCCAAGCTGCCCAAGCGCGTTCAGCGGGAGCTCGCGAGCGAGTAGCCGCGAAACGATCTGTTGCTCGACGGGCGGCCCAACCTCCGGGATAGTGGACGAGAAGGACCCGTACGAGAGGAGCCCCGATGATCATGCTCAAGGACACCCTCGCCCGCCTGCGCCGAGAGCGCGGGCTCACCCAGGAGGGGCTGGCGCGCCGGCTCTACATCACGAGGCAGGCGGTGAGCAGGTGGGAATGCGGGGCGACCGAGCCCGGCATCGACATGCTCAAGCTCATTGCCCGCGAGCTGGACGTGCCCGTGACCGCCCTCCTCGACATGCCCGAGCACTACTGCCAGAGCTGCGGCATGATGTTCACCGGCCCCGGCCAGCACGGCCGCGAGGCCGACGGCTCCGAGACCGAGGACTTCTGCCGCTGGTGCTACGACGGGGGCGCATACACCTACGAGACCACGATGGACGAGATGATCGAGGACTGCGCCCCGCGCATGGCCGAGGCGATGGGGTGGACCGTCGACGAGGCGGCCTCGCTCCTCGGCGCGGTGCTGCCGACGCTGCGCCGCTGGGCATGAGAGCCGCTCGCAAATCCGAGTGGCACCAAGGACTATTGCAACCTAAGCCGAGCGGGGCCAGAACAGCCCACACCCCACCACCGCCCGCTTACCGTCGAGGGTAGTCCGCAGCCCAATGGAGCTGCCCTTAGCCGAGGAGCCCCTGCAAGAGCTGGACGCCGTAGCGGGCGCACAGGTAGCCGACCGCGGCGGCGAGGACCACCATGCCGACCGAGCGCACGGCGCGCATCCAGCCCGGAATCGCCCGTTCGCGGCGACCGCGCTCGGTGTCGCGGTTTGGCTCGACGCCGTTCCAGAAGTCCAGCACCTCACGATAGGTCGCGAGGTCGTGGTCGCGCTTGATCCTCTCCGCCCAGTGCGAGCAGAACATGAGGCACGCCCAGAGCACGAGCGTGAGCAGGAGGGTGGGCACCACCTGGACGCCCTTCCACCCCCAGATCTCGACCTGCGCCACCGCCCATAGTGCGGCGGCGACCGTGCATGCCGCGAGGGCGATCATCGCCGCGCCCAGCCTCCTGATGATGACGACGTCCCTCTCGATGGTCTCGTTCATGGTCTCCACGTCTCCTTTGATGAGAGAGTCCACAGACGCGCCGAAGATCTCGGAGAGCAGAAGCAGGCTCTGGACGTCGGGGTAGGTCTTGCCGTTCTCCCACGAGCTGATCGTCTGGCGGCTCACGTACACGCGCGCCGCGAGGTCGTCCTGCGACATCCCGTGCGTCGCGCGCAGCTCGCGTATCCTCCCGCCGACCTCCATGCCCGCTCTCCCTCCGTTCTCCTCGGCGCGGCCCCTTACGGGCCAGACCATGGCACGTCCCGCGGAATCGTACCGTCAAAGGGTCCCGACATCGGGCGCTACGGGGCGAGAAACGCGCGTCAAGAGTTCTTTACGTGGCCTCTACCTGCGGCTTTCCGAAGCGCGCGTGGCCCGGTCGACGGTCGCGGCGCCACCTTCACGGCGGACGAGAAGAACGACCGCGCACGCACCGCCACCAGCGGTTTCGCACATTCCAACGAGAACTTGTCGACAACCTCCCGGCGCCCCGCGCGTTCCGTCGCCCAGCGTTCCAAAGCGTCTCATGCCGAGAAGAACGCCTAGAAGCCCCAATGTGGAAAACTCCCACATGTGCCCCGTATAATGGGGCGAGAAGAACCGCGCGACCATACGCTGGCCTAAGCGTGCGCCCGCTTCCTACGGTGTTGCCCGGGCCACGTCGCCGTCGAAAGGATCCAGATAATCACTCATACGCTCGGCACGGGCGCGCGGACGGCAGTGCTCCTGCACGGGGGCGGCCTCTCGTGGTGGAACTACCGGGCAGTCGCCGACCTGCTCGCCGCCAACGGGTACCGCGTCGTGCTACCCGTTCTCGACGGGCACGCCGGCTCGGACCGCCCATTTACGTCGATCGAGGAAAACGCTTCCGAGCTCGTTGCCCTCATCGACCGCGTGCTCGGCGGGCACGTCGACGCGCTTTGCGGCGTCTCCCTTGGGGCGCAGGTCGCTCTCGAGGCCCTTGCGCAGCGGCCGCGGATCGCGGAGCGCGCCGTCATCGAGAGCGCGCTTGTGCTCCCCATGCGCGCTGCCCGCGCCCTCGTCGCGCCCTCTGTCGCCCTGAGCTACCCGCTCGTGCGGCGTCCCTGGTTCTCGCGGGCGCAGTTCGCGAGTCTCCATCTCCCCAAGGAGCTCTACGAGTCCTATTACCGTGACAGCTGCGCCATATCAAAGCGGGACATGATCGCCTTTATGCGGGCGAACAGCTCCTACCGGCTGAAGCCCGAGCTCGCGGGCTGCGGGGCGCGGGCCACCATCCTTGTCGGCGGGAGGGAGCCCCGCATCATGGTGCGATCGGCGCGCGCCCTGGCTAAGGCCATGCCGGACAGCACGCTCGTCGAGCACCCTGGCTGGCGGCACGGCGAGGCGAGCTTGTGGCATCCCGAGGTCTACCTCGAGGCGCTCGAGGGTCGCCCATAGGCAAGCGCCCGAGCACCGCTACGGCAGATGCAAGGCGTTGCGTATCAAAATAGGACGAGAAGAACGCCCACGCGGCGCCTCCCCGGGCGGGCGGGGCCGCCCAAACGAACAGCTCCCACGGGCGGCCCTCGCGCCGTCACCCCCATTATTGACCATTGTTCAACCAAGGTGTACGATTCCTCCCGAGGAGGTGGCCGCCGTGACCAGAACCGTGATGGACCCCGGGGAGCGCCGGCGCGAGCTGCTGGCGTGCGCCATGAGGCTCTTCGCCGAGGAGGGCTACGACAACGTGTCCGTGCGCGCCGTGGCGCGCGCCGCCGGCGTGGCGCCGGGGCTCGCCTACCACTACTTCGACTCCAAGGAGAAGATGTTCGCCGAGGCCATCGGGGACTACGCCCGCCGCTGCGCCGAGGGGATAAACGCCATCCTGGACGAGGAGGGCCCCTCGCTGGACGAGAGGCTCGACCGCGCCGTCTCCCTCGCGGCGGACCACGCGTCCTTCCCGCACGAGGCGTACTTCCACGCCGAGGGCCACGGCGCCCTGCACGACAGGCTCTCGCTCGCCATGTGCGAGGCGGTGCGGCCGCACCTGCGCGCCGCGCTCGAGGCCGACGCCGCCTCGCGCGGCGCGGCTGCGCCTGACGCCGACGAGCTCGCCGCGATTATGACCTACGGCGCGGTGGGCCTCGCCTCGGGCCCGGGCATGCCGGACGGGGCCGCGACCGCCGCCGCACGCCGCTACCTCCGGGCGCTGCTCGCCGAGTTCCGCTCTGGGGGCGCCGCCGACTAGGGATCCCGCCCCGGTTCCGGCCGGGGCTCTTTTCGGCCGATTGTATTGAACAATGCTCAACAGAAAGGACGCGAGATGGAAAGCAAGATGGACGAGAAGGACGCCGAGCTGCTGCGCTCACGCTCCCGTGCGGCCTTCGACGCGCAGGCGCCGACCTACGACACCGGGACGGGGGGCGAGCACGCGAGGCGCCTCTACCCGCACGTGCTCGCGGAGGTGAGGCGCGCCGTGGCCGGGAGGCCCGCCCCGCGCCTGCTCGACCTGGGCTGCGACACGGGCGCCCTCGCCGCGCTGGTGCTCGAAGGGGTCCCGGGCGCGCGCCTCAGCTGCGTGGACCTGTCGCCGAGGATGGCCGAGGCGGCCCGCGCGCGCCTGGGCGAGCGGGCCGACGTCCTACTCTGCGACGCCGAGCGCCTGCCCTTCCGCGACGGCTCGTTCGACGCCGCCTGGTGCAACGACTCCTTCCACCACTACCCGGACCCCGAGCGCGCGGCCTTCCAGGCGTGGCGCGTGCTCGCTCCCGGCGGCACCTTCGTCATTGGCGACGCGTGGCAGCCGGCGCCGGCCCGCGCGATCATGAACGCGTGGATGCCTCACTCGAAGGAGGGCGACGTGCGCATCTACTCCGAAGCCGAGATGCGCCGCATCCTCGGCACCTGGTTCAGCGACGTGTCCTGGCGCCGCGTGGGCTCGACCGCCTGCGTCGCCGTCGCGCGCAAGGGTGCCTGATCGACCTGTCAGTATGATCGCTCATGGCAATCGCGCAAGCGCAATAGCTTTTTAGACAAACATATTTTTCCGTTATATACTATTACAGAGACAATCCTTTCTGTTAGGAGCGCTATGGCGGGAAGAACCCCCATACCGGTGTCGCGTGCGATGCGTACCATTGCGGCCAATCTCGACCTGGCGCGTCGCCAGCAGCGCATCACGCTTGAGCTGCTCGCCGAGCGTGCGAACCTCTCTGTCCCCACAGTTCGTCGCCTTTTGAACGAGGGTGCGGGCACATTCGAGAACTTCCTGCGCGTCGCTCGCATTCTGGGTTTGCTGCAGGGCGTCGAGGACGCAACCGACCCGCTGAACACGCCTATCGGCCGCGCACGGGCGGAGCAGGACGTGCCCAAGCGCGTGAGGAGGTGAGGGTATGCAGCTCGACGTTACCGTTCAGATCGAGGGCGAGGACGTCCTGGCGGGAAGGCTGTATCAAAACGTCCGTCACGGCGATGAGACGGCGACCTTCTCTTATGCGACCTCTTATCTGGATGGCGCCCGAGCCTTCACCCTGGCGCCGGACATGCCGCTCGGCCCGGGAACTTTTCACTCCGAGGGGCTTCGGGATTTTCGCGCACTCGAGGACTGCATGCCAGACCGGTGGGGGCGCAACCTGATGCTTCGTGCGGAGCGCGCCCGAGCACGGGAGGACGAGCGGGTTCCCAGGACGCTTTTCGAAGCCGATATGCTCGCCGGCGTCAACGACGAGGCAAGGCAGGGCGCCCTGCGTATTTGGGATACGGATGGCCGGGTGCTTTCGGGAATTGCGGACGGGGTGCCGCGCGAGACGAGCATCCCCTCCCTTCTGCGGGCTGCCGACATCGCGGCCTCGGACATGGACGCCGATGTCCGTGACCTTCTCGCCGCCGGGTCAAGCCTGGGCGGCGCTCGGCCCAAGGCCTCTGTTCGGGACGAGGGAGGCTTTCTCTGCATCGCGAAGTTTCCCAAGGCGGACGAGTCGGCTATCGACGACGTGTGCGCGTGGGAGCACGTCGCTCTGTGCCTCATGGAGAGGTCGGGTATTCCCGTGCCGGTCTCCCGCCTGCTGCGCGTCGCCGGGCGCTCGGTTCTGCTGACGCGGCGCTTTGACCGAAGGGGGCGCGAGCGAGTCCCTTACATCAGCGGTCTGACCGCGGTTCAAGGCACCGATGGCGGGCGGTATTCCTATCTCGAGCTAGTTGACTTCATCGAGACTGAGGGGTCGCAGCCTGCCCGGGACCTCAGGAACCTCTGGGCGCGGGCGCTCTTCTCCTGTGCCGTTGGCAACACGGACAACCACCTGAGGAACTACGGCTTTCTCCGGGAGGCGTCCGGCTGGAGGCTCTCGCCCGCATTCGACGTGAACCCCACGCCAGGCTCCGAGCCCAAGTTCCTCGCAACTGGCCTCGAGTTCGGTGCGCGTGAAGCAGAACCGGAGCGGGCGTTCGAGGTTCTCGACTTCTTCCGTCTGAGTCTCGCCGAGGCGCGTGACGTCGCGTCCCGTATGGCGTCGGTCCTCTCCGGTTGGCGCAGGCAGGCCCGAGCGGACGGCATATCCGAGGCGTCCATCGACTACATGGCAGAATGTTTCGAGGCCGGCGTTCGCAAGCTGAGGGCACTCTCTCGGTAGGCGCCACCACCTCACGGAAGTCCGAGGGCAAGAACCATCGCGGCGAACATAATCGTGAATACCAGGTTGCTCCATCCGCCAAAGAGGATGCAGCGCGCCGGCTGCGGCACGCGCATCCGCACGAGGCCGAGAAAGCTCGTGACCAGCGGCGTGAGGACGACAAACCATGTGGGAAAGGCCGTCTGCCCCAGCACTATGGCAACGCCGAGAACAACAAAGCCCAGGTACATGGGCACGGTGGCAAACCGCATGACGAACATGATGTTGTCCGCGACCTCGTCATACAGCTCTTCTCGCCCCGCCTTGGCGATGACGGAGAGATAGACGTACTGGGCGTGATAGGCACCGCCGCAGACGAGGGCAAAGGCGAGCAGCGCCGCAGCCAGCCAGACGAGCCAGTCCATCTCGCCGTGCGCCGTGAGCGTAAGCCCCGCAAATCCGAGCACGTACAGGAACGCGGCGACCGGCCCAAGTACCCCTCCAAGCCGCACTCGACCGGCAGGCACGTCGCGCATGATGCACATGTACGGCCTGAGCGTCCCGTCCATGTCGTAGGCGCCGGGCGTGAAGTAGAGCAGCATGTCCCCGGCGAACATGAGAAGCGACCCCAGGAGCCCCAGGGCGAGAAGAACGAGCATCAACGGCATGGCGCCTCCCATCATCGCGGGCGTCAGATGGCCCCGGAGCTCGCTCGGCTCCGGGGCCTCAGCTTTGAGCCATTACGCCTCGACGAGATTCCTTGCGGCCGCCTCGAGCTTGACGACGGCATCGTCGTCGGGGGCCTCGTTGGCAATCACGGTGCAGACTACGTTCACGCCCGCCCCTTCCGCGTCTGCCTGCCAGGTTTCCATCCACTCGCCGGTGCCCCAGCCGTAGCTGCCGAACAGCACTACGGGCTTGTCGCCCAGAGCGGCGCGGCACGCTTCCCAGACGGGCTCGAACTCGTCGGATTCAAGCTCCTCGGCGCCCATGGCGGGGCAGCCAAAGGCAAGCGCGTCATAGTTGGGCACATCCTCTGCTGAGAAGTCCGCGACGGGCACGACACGAGCCTCGGCCCCTGCTGCGGCGACGCCCGTTTCGAGCGCACGGGCCATCTCCTCGGTGTTGCCCGTCCCCGTCCAGTACACGATCGCGATGCTCTTGCTCATGGAAGTCTCCCTCCGTCGTGCGGACTCAGCCGCCCTTGCTATGCCGTTGCCATCCGAAGAAGCCCCCGCAGGGGCGTTCCCTCGGAGTAGAGCCTCTTGATTCTGAGCTCCTCGAGCTCGAGCTCCTTGAAGCGCCGCAGCGCCTCGTCCACGTCTCCGTAGACCTTCCAGCGTCCGCACGCCCGCGCCCCCTGGCCCCCGTTCGACATGAAGCCGTCGACGTCCTCGATGGGATAGCCAAGGACAAAGCCGATCTCGTGAGGAAAGGGGGCTCTGTTGCCGTAGTAGGCGCGCAGGCGGCGCCGGAGCTCTCCCATGAGCACTCCGCTGCGAGAGGGAAGGTGGTTCTTGGCGAGAAACGGCCTCGCGACTGCGCCGGAGAGAAGGCGCCGGATGTGGCGCGGGCGCCAGACGAGCAGCATTGCTCGCCCTTCTCGCCACCCCAGCAGGGAGACTCGCACGCCGAAGCGCCGAAGGTGCCACGCGTAGGTTCCTATGAGGGTCTTTACAAGAAGGCGGCGCATGGACGTCGGACGCGCGGCCTCGTTGGGCGGCATCCGGAAGCCAAAGACTGCGGCCGGCTTGCGTCCTGCGAGCACGATGCCCGCCTGACAGACGAGACAGCGCACGAACCTCGCCTCAAGACGCTCGTGAGGCGAGGCGTCGCTGGCGTCAACGGCAAGACAGATGTCCATCCCCTGACCCATACGCCTCCAATAGTTAGCTAAGTCTAACTCTGTTGAGCATAGAGTAAACCTTAGCTAACATATTGTCTATGATCCAAAAGGGACCTGGCCCCTTTTGGATTACAGCGTCCAGTCTGCGCTTTGGGTCTGCAGGCGCACCATGCGGGCGAAGAGGCCGCCCGCGGCGAGCAGCTCTTCCGGCGAGCCCTGCTCGGCCACGCGACCGTCCTCGAGCACCACGATCTTGTCCGCGCTCATGACGGTGCGCATGCGGTGGGCGATCACGATGACGGTCTTGCCGGCGAGCAGGCGCGAGAGCGCCTCCTGGACCTGCGTCTCGTTCTCCACGTCGAGCGACGCCGTGGCCTCGTCCAGGAGCACGACCGGCGCGTCCTTGAGCAGGGCGCGGGCGATGGAGATGCGCTGGCGCTCGCCGCCGGAGAGCCGCGTGCCGTTCTCGCCGATCATCGTGTCGTAGCCCTGCGGCAGACGGCTCACGAACTCGTCGCAGTTGGCCGCCCGCGCCGCGGCGAGCACCTCCTCGTCGGTGGCACCGCGCCTGCCCAGGCGGATGTTGCCCATCACCGTGTCGTCAAAGAGCAGCACGTCCTGGAAGACCACGGAGAAGTCCGCGAGAAGGACCTCGGGGTCCACGGCCGCAACGTCCGCCCCACCCACGGTGACGCGTCCCGCGTCGGCGTCCCACAGCCGCGCCGCCAGCCTCGCGCACGTTGACTTGCCGGATCCGGACGGCCCCACGAGCGCCGTGACCTCGCCCTCGCGCGCGGTGAACGTCACGCCGTCCAGGACCTTCTCGCCGCGATCGTAGGAGAAGGACACGTCCTCGAAGGCGACGTCGTGCCCGGCAGGCTCGTACGTCTCGCCGCCCTGCGCGAGCGGCTCCTCGTAGAAGCCCTTCATGCGCGCCGCAGCGGTCTTGGCCGAGAAGAGCTCGGCGATGAGCATGAGGCACTGGTCGAAGGGCGCGTAGATGCGGCTCACCACCACGAGGAAGGCGAAGAGCGTCATGAACGTGCAGGAGCCCTCCAGGATGAGCGCCGCGCCCACGAGCACCGTGGTGGCGAGGCCCAGGCGCAGCACGATCTGGGCGCCGTTGACGGCGATGCCGCAGGCGACCTCCGAGCGGGCGGCCTGGCGCTCCGCGGCGTCCACGTCGGCGTGGATGTGCTCGAGGTAGCGCTCCTCCTGGTTGGTCGCGCGCACCTCGCGCACGCACTCGAGCGCCTCCTGGATGTCCTCCGAGGTGGCAAGGCCGCGCATGCGCGTAGCCTCCATCATGGGCTGGAGGGCGCGCCGCGCGCCGAAGAGGATGGCAAGCCCCACCGGGCAGCTCCAGAGCGACGCGAGCGCGAGCCGCCAGTCGAAGGAGAAGAGGCAGACGGCCGCCACGGCAAGCGTGATGTAGGCGCCGTAGAGCTCGGGCAGCACGTGGCTGTAGGCGTGCTCGGTGGTCTTGACGTCGGTCATGAGGGTCTCGGTGAGGTCGGCGAGGTCGCGGCGGCCGAAGAAGCCCAGGGGCAGCTTGCGCAGGCGTTCGGCGAGGCCGATGCGCTGCCGGCCGCTCTCCTTGTAGATGACGCCGTACTGGTAGTAGTAGGCCCAGTACTCCGCCACGAAGAGCGCGACGGCAAAGGCGACGAGGCCAGCGGCGTACGGGAGGAGGTCCGGCAGCGGCGCGCCCTCGGTGAGGTGCGCCACGAGCTCGCCCATGAGCAGGTAGAGGGCACCCACGCCGCCAAAGACCACGAGGTTCGCGGCGGCCGTCCACACGGCGCCGAGCTTGACGTTGCGCATGCCCTCGTCGGTGAGGGCGTACTTCTCCTGGATGCTCATCTACTCCACCTCCGCGGCGCTCGTGATGCGCCAGCTCACGGACTTCTCGTAGTCGGCCCACATGCGGGCGTAGAGGCCGCCAGCCGCCAGCAGCTCGTCGTGCGTGCCCTGCTCGGCCACGCGTCCGGCGTCGAGCACCACGATCCTGTCGGCGTTCCGCACCGTGGAGAGGCGGTGCGCGATCATGAGGACGGTGCGCGGGGAGCCGTCGCGCCCGTGGGCGAGGCGCTTGAAGGCTGCCTGGATCTTGACCTCGTTCTCGGGGTCGGCGAAGGCCGTCGCCTCGTCGAGCACCACCACTGGGGCGTCCTTGAGAATCGCGCGGGCGATCATGAGACGCTGCGCCTCGCCGCCGGAGAGGTGGGTGCCGCCCGTCCCCACGAGCGTGTCGGCACCTTGGGGGAGCTTCTCCAGGATGTCCGCGCACTGGGCGGCCTCGAGCGCGGCGAGCGCCTCCTCGCGGGTGGCCTCGGGGCGCGCGGCGCGGACGTTCTCCAGGATCGTCTGGCGGAAGGGGCGGTTGGCCTGGAAGACGAAGGCCACGCGGTCCATGAGGTCGTGCGGGTCCATCTCGCGCACGTCCACGCCGCCGAGCGTCACGCGCCCGGCGTCCACGTCCCAGAAGCGCGGCACGAGGCTCGCCGCCGTGGTCTTGCCGCCGCCGGAGGGGCCCACGAGCGCCACCGTCGCGCCGGCGGGCACCTCGAAGCTCACGTGGTCGAGCGCCGGAGCGTCCGCGCCCTCGTAGGTAAAGCTCACGTCCTCGAAGCGGATGGCGTTGCCCGCGGGCGTGCGAGGTGCGGCGGGAGCGGAGATCACGGGCGCGGCCAGCACCTCCTCGACGCGCGACACGGCGTCTGCGGCGGACTGGAACGCCTCGGACATGAACATCACGCGCGTCATGGCGGTGGGGATCACGGCCGAGAAGATCGCGTAGAACGCGAAGTTGGCCAGGAAGCGCGCGAAGTCCCCCTCGCCGGGCGCAACGAGGATCGCCGCCGGCACGAGGAAGATCGCGACGCCGTTGATGATGGTGAGCGAGAGCGACTGCGGCGTCTGGCACCACTTGACGGCGTAGTCCTGCGCGAGCCGCGTGAACTCCTCGATGGCGTCATGGAACGCGCGGAAGCTGTAAACCGTCTGCTGGAACACCTTGACCACAGGAATGCCGCGCACGTACTCAGTGCCGGTCTTGTTCATCTTGACGAGCGACTCCATGTAGCGCGTCATGAAGTCCATGCCGCGCCCGCCCATCATGTAGAACATGCAGCCGAGCGAGATGACCACCGCAACAAGGCACGCGAGGCCGAGCCGCCAGTCAAAGACGAAGAACAGCACCAGCATGCCGACGATCATGGCGATGCTGCCCGCGGTGTCCGGGAGCTTGTGGGCGAGAAGCCCCTCGGTCTCGGCGGCGCAGCCGTCCACGACGCGACGGAGCGCGCCGCTCGCGTGCGTGTCGAAGTAGCCGAGGCTCGCGTGCATGAGGTGGTCCGTGGTCGCCTTGCGCATGTTGGACGCGCAGCGGAAGGCGGCGAGGTGCGTGCACATGAGGCCGGCGAAGTAGATGAGGATGCTCGCGGCCGCAAGGCCGAACGCCCACCAGCCGTACGCGGCGATCCCCGTGGCCGCGCCCCAGTCGGGGGCTACGGCGATGAGGTCGCGCGCCACGAGCCAGATGCAGACGTACGGGCCAAAGCTCACGAGCATCGAGACGGCCGAGAGCGCGCAGCCCAGGTAGGTGAGGGACCTCCTCCTACCCGCGAAGTCCAGGAGCCGCGCGATGGCGCCGCGCTCCCGGGGACGCGACTCGTCCGCACGCTCGTCGATCATGATGCCTCCTCCTCGCTTGTTTGTTAGCCAGGACTAACTTACTATGCGCACAAGGCGGTGAACGGGGTGTGACGAGGGTTGGGACGAATTCGAAACGACGGGCGCGACGAGCTCGCACGCCTCTACGCACCCCAGGTCGAGCAGTTCGGGATCGAGCTGCGCCCCATCGGCGACGCTCTCGTGGGAGCGGTCTCCAACGAGCTCGCAGACGCGACGGTGTGCGTCCACCGCATCGAGGGCCTTGCCGTCGTCACCTCGCACCGCATCCGCGTGCGACGCGACATGCCCTTCGTCGAGCACGGCGGCCCGGGCCTCTGCGTATGCACCCTCTCCTCCGACAGCCTCGCGCTGTGCCAGGTCGAGGGCGCGGACCAGCCATCGCCCGAGGGCAACGTCGCCGTGTTCGGCGTCGGCGGCGGGGAGCGGACGACGCCCCTCGCCGCGGGGAGCGTCCAGGACGCGACCTCGATGACGCTGCTGCCCGCATGGTTCGACAGGTTGGGCCCCACGCGACGCGAGACGGTCCGCTCGCTGGTCGAAACGGTCCGCGAGACGTGCCCGCACGAGGAGGGACGCCTCCTCGACGCCCTCCTGCGCGAGGTGTCGCCCCTGTTCGGAGGGCGCCTCGTGAGCGAGCGACGCATGGTCGAGCAGCTGGACCGCGTGAGCGAGGCGGCAATCTCATGGCACGCCGAGCGCGAGCGCGCGGAGCGGGCCGCGGGCACCCTCCGACAGGCGCGCCTCGCGCGAGCGGCGCGAGGGCTCGTCCTCCAGCACCTCTCGGAGCCGATCTCGATCGACTCGCTCGCCCGCGACCTGCTCACAAGCAGGAGCCGCCTGTGCGCGGCCTTCCGCCGCGAGACCGGCGAGCCGCTCGGCGGCTACGTGCGTCGCAAGCGGATGGAGCGAGCCGAGCAGCTGCTCGGCGTTCCGAGCCTCACCGTCGCCGAGGTCGCGGCAGAGGTCGGCTACTCCCGGACCTCGAGCTTCACCGTAGCGTTCGAGCGCGAGCACGGACGCCCGCCGAGCGCATGGCGCAGGGAGGCGAGCTAGCGCGCTCCGTCCGCGACGGAAGGTGCCGTCGCAGGACTTCGACCTGCAACACTCCGCCTTTTCTGCACTGGTGGCACGTATGTCCGAGTGTTGCAGGCTCTCGGGGCCGCCGCCCGGCGGCAGGCGCGGCGCCCGAACCTCAGGCTGCACGAAACGCGCAGGTAAAACGAACGCGCCCCGCACGCCCCCTAGGAACGGGCGCGTGCGGGGCGCGGTGCGGGCCATGCGGACCTGCAACACTCGGCTCCCGGCGCCACCGGAACACGGCGCCAGCAGCGTGCGGGCCGGCCGGCGCGCCTACGCCTCCTTGATGACGATGCGGCGGCCGACGCTCGAGACGCGGTCGTAGGCGTCCAGGCAGTACTCCATGCGGTCGAACAGGCGCAGCCACGCGAGGCGCTCCGTGGAGGGCGACTCCTCGTGGAACAGGCGATACAGGGCGCGCTCGTACACCTTGTCGCCCTTGTTCTCGATGTGGGAGAGCTTGTGGGCGGCGTCGCTCAGGCCCGAGTCCTGGTTCTGGAAGTCGGGGAGCAGGTAAATCATCTCCTTGAGGGCCTTCGCGGCCTCGTAGGAGAGGTCGGCCATCTCGGTGCCCTCCTCGCGGACCTCCTTGATGTTGAAGAGGTCGAGGCGCAGCGAGGCGCCCTCGGTCTGGTCGATGATGTCGTCCATGGCGAGCGTGAGGTCGCTGATGTCCTCGCGGTCGAACGGCGTCATGAACGAGGTCACGAGGCGGTCCATGATGTCGCGGACGAACCCGTCGCCCTTCGACTCGGCCGCGGAGATGGACTTCATGAGGTCCATCGAGCCCTCCCCGGGGAAGGCGTGGAACAGCTCGGAGTAGACCTTCGCGGTCTCCTCGACGAGGGCGGCGAAGCCCTTGAGGGACGTGAAGAACGGGTCTTCCTTCTTGCGGCGTGCCATGCGGTGCCTCCTTGGACGACGTTGCTTGCGAGAGCGCGCAGGCGCGCGCGACGCCCGGCGGCGGCCGGGCGGAGTCCGGCTAGAACAGGAACAGGAACAGCTTGGCCATCGCGAAGCCGAGAAGCCCGCAGCCCGGGAAGGTGCAGACCCAGGTGTAGACGAGCTCCTTGGCGACGGACCAGTCGACCTCGCGCGGGTCCTTCGAGGCGCCCGCGCCCATCATCGCGGCCGACGAGGTGTGGGTGGTCGAGACGGGCAGGCCGGTGAGGGTGGCGGCGAGCAGCGAGATCGTCGCGGAGAGGGCCGCGGCGAAGCCCTGGTACTGCTCGAGGTCGACCATCTCGACGCCGACCTTCTTGATGATGCGCTTGCCGCCCACGGCGGTGCCGAGCGAGATGGCGCCTGCGCACAGGACCTCGAGCCACAGCGGGAAGTTGAGGTCGCTCGCGGAGAGGCCGGCGGACAGCGCCACGGCCATCATGGCCATGGACATGAACTTCTGGCCGTCCTGCGCGCCGTGCATGCAGGCGGCGCCCGCGGCGGCGGCGACCTGCATCTTGCGGAAGAAGCGGTTCACGTGGCGACGATCCTGGTCGCGGCAGACGACCTCGATGACCTTCGAAATGCCCCAGCCGAGCACGAAGCCGCCGATCGTCGAGAGCACGAGGCCGTAGATGACCTTCACCCACTGGCCGAGGTTGACGGCGTCGAAGTTGCCCTGGAGGGCGAAGGCCGCGCCGGTGAGGCCCGCGATGAGCGCGTGGCTCTCGGAGGTGGGGATGCCGAAGACCCAGGCGGCCGAGGCCCACACCACGATGGCGACGGCGGCCGCGGCGAGCGCGACGAGCGCGGCGTGGGAGTCCCCGCCGAAGTCGACCATGCCCGAGAGGGTGTCGGCGACGGCGGTCGAGATCATCGTCATGCCGATGAGGCCCGCGAAGTTGCAGACCACGGCCATCGCGATGGCGCCGTCCACCTTGATTGCGCGCGTCCCCACGGGAACGGCGATGGCGTTCGCGGCGTCGGTGGCGCCGTTGACTAAGATGATTCCCAGGACCAGTACCAGCGCAATTGCGAGGAACGGGTTGGATGTGATCTCACCGAGAACGAACCCTATGCTGACCACGAAGACCCCTCTTCCTCGTGCGGCCGTATGCAGGAATTGTAAGGCTCTGTAAGGGATGTAAGCCTTCCATAATGTAATTGAGCAGGTAGGGGGCGCCGGTAAGGGCTATGTAAGGTAAACGCCCGCCTCGTCGGGCGGGACCGGAAAGGGGTAGCGCGCCATGAAGACAGTCACCATCATCGGATCGGGGCAGATGGGCTCGGCCCTCGCCTTCCCGCTGCGCGAGAACGGCAACGAGGTGAGGCTCGTCGGCACGCACCTTGACCGCGAGATCATCGACGCCTGCCGCGCGACCAACCGCCATCCGAAGTTCAAGTACGACTTCCCCGAGGGCGTGCGCTTCTTCCAGGTCGACGACGTCGACGAGGCCATCGACGGGGCCGACTTCGTCATCTGCGGCGTCTCGAGCTTCGGCGTCGAGTGGTTCGGCACCGAGATCATGCCTCGCATCCCCGAGGAGACGCCCATCCTCTCCGTCACGAAGGGCCTGCAGAACCTCGAGGACGGCACCCTGATCACCTATCCCGAGGTGTGGCGCCGCATGCTCGCCGAGCGCGGACTCAAGCGCAACCTCAACGCCATCGGCGGCCCGTGCACGTCCTACGAGCTCGTGTTCCACGACCAGACGCAGGTCAGCTTCTGCGGCGAGGACATGGACACCCTGCGGATGATGCGCGAGACGATGCGCACGTCCTACTACCACATCTCGATTACCACCGACGTGGTGGGCGTCGAGAGCGCCGTCGCCCTCAAGAACGCCTACGCCTTCGGCGTGGCGCTCACCATCGGGCTGAACCAGAGGGAGCACGGCATCGACTCCGAGCTCCACTTCAACTCCCAGGCCGCCGTGTTCGGCCAGGCGACCCGCGAGATGGCGAAGTCGCTGGCCATCCAGGGCGCGCCCGACCTCGACAACCTCTGCGTCGGCGTGGGCGACCTCTACGTCACGGTGTACGGCGGGCGCACCCGCCTGATCGGCACGCTGCTGGGCCGCGGCCTCTCAATCGACGAGGCGCTCGAGCAGCTGCAGGGCGTCACGCTCGAGTCGCTCGTCGTGAGCCGCCGCGTCGCCGAGGCCTTCCGCATGAAGGCGGCGGCCGGCGAGATCGACATCGACGAGTTCCCGCTGCTCTGCCACATCGACGACATCATCTCCAACGGCGCCGAGGTGGACATCCCCTGGGAGAGGTTCACCTACGAGGGGTAGGCGGCGCCCCCGCGCCCCGGGTCGGCGCGCCGCCGAGGCCTCCTCCCCTTTCGTGATGGCCCCGGCGCGCCGACCCGGCCCTACTCCCCGTCGCGGAAGGTGAGCAGCTCGTCGTAGCTCGTGCCGCGCGGGCGGATCGTGTCCGGATCTCGGAAGAGGTCGTCCGAGAGGCGCCTGATCACGGGCGCCAGGCAGATCAGGGCGATCAGGTTCGGGACGGCCATGAGGCCGTTGAACAGGTCGGCGAACACCCACACCGTGTCGAGGCTCGCGACGCAGCCCGCGAACACCATCGCCACGTAGGCGACCTGGTAGACGCGGATGGCGACCCGGACGCCGGAGCGGTTCTTGAAGAGGTACTCGACGCACTTCTCGCCGTAGTAGTACCAGGCAATCAGCGTCGCGAAGGCGAACAGCACCAGCCCGACGGCGACGACGTACTGCCCGCCCGGGATGCTCTGCTCGAAGGCGGCCGAGCTCATGGCGCCCTCGGACATCATCGGGTCGGCGCGCCACAGGCCGCTCGTGAGGATCACGAGGCCCGTGATGGTGCACATGACGATGCTGTCGAAGAACACCTCGAAGGTGCCCCACAGTCCCTGGCGGGCGGGGTGGTCGTTGTCGGCGGAGGCGTGCGCGATCGGCGCCGAGCCCATGCCGGCCTCGTGGGTGAACACGCCGCGCGACATGCCGACGCGACAGGCGTACATCACCGTCGCGCCGAGGAAGCCGCCGGTCGCCGCGGTGCCGGTGAAGGCCCCCTCGAAGATCATGGCGAAGGCCGCGGGGATGCGCACGGCGTTGGTGACGAGCACCACGACCGCGCCGACGAGGTAGAAGACGGCCACGAAGGGTACGAGCACCTCGGTGACGCTCGCGATGCGGGTGATGCCGCCGATGAGCACCAGGCCCGCCAGCAGGGCGGCCACCGCGCCGATGACCGGCAGGGGGACGCCGAAGGAGTCGTTGACGGCGCCGGCGAGCGAGTTCGCCTGCACGCTGGCCCCGATGCCGAAGGAGGCGAGGAAGCCGAAGGCGGCGAACAGCAGGGCGAGCCACCTCTTCCCGAGCCCTCGGGTGATGTAGTACATGGGGCCGCCCACGACCTCGCCGCGCTCGTTGGTGGTGCGGTAGGCGACCGCGAGCGTGACCTCGCAGTACTTGATGACCATGCCGGCGAGCGCGCTCACCCACAGCCAGAACAGCGAGCCCGGGCCGCCCGTCGCGACGGCGAGGGCGACGCCGACGATGTTGCCGGTCCCCATCGTCCCCGCCAGCGCGGTGCACACCGCCTGGAACGGCGAGATGGAGCCCTCCCCCACCTCCGACTTGTCGCGGCGCTGGAAGAGGGTCTTGGTGGTGTAGCGCATGACGGTGCGGAAGCGGGTGAAGGTCACGCCCCTCGTGACGAACAGCAGGAACACGCCGGTCCCTATCATCAGCACGACCATGGGGATGCCCCACAGCACGTTGTCGTTGAGCGCTTCCAGGATGGTCACGAGTCGTTCGAGCATGGACGTCCTCTGTCTTCGGTCGCTATCCCTCCGCGGCCTGCGCGGCCGACCCATCAAGATAGCGGGACAGGAAGGCGCGCGTGCGCTCGTGGCGAGGATGCCGGAAAAGCTCCTCAGGCTCGGCCTCCTCGAGAATCACGCCGCCGTCCATGAAGACGATGCGGTCGGACGCCTCGCGGGCGAACTGCATCTCGTGGGTGACCACGATCATCGTCATGCCCCCGTCGGCCAGCTCGCGCATGACGTCGAGGACCTCGCCGACGATCTCAGGGTCGAGCGCGGAGGTGGGCTCGTCGAACAGCATGATGTCCGGGCTCATGCACAGGGCCCGCGCGATCGCGACGCGCTGCTTCTGGCCGCCGGAGAGCTGGGTCACCGCGGCGTCGGCGAACGAGGCCATGCCGACGGACTCGAGCCTCTCCATCGCCGTGGCGCGCGCCTCCTCGCGCGTCGCCCTCCCGAGCGCCACCGGCGCCATCGTGCAGTTCTCTATGACGGACTTGTTGGCGAACAGGTTGAAGCCCTGGAACACCATGCCCATGCGCGTCCGCAGCTCGTTGATGTCGGTGCGCTCGTCGGTGAGGTCCTGGCCGCGGAACCAGACGTGGCCCGCGTCGGGCTCCTCGAGCAGGTTCAGGCAGCGCAGCAGCGTCGACTTGCCCGAGCCCGAGGCGCCAATCACGGACACGACCTCGCCCTCACGGATCTCGAAGCTGATGTCGCGGAGCACCTCGAGGTCGTCGAAGGACTTCCTCAGGCCCTCGACGCGGATGATGGGCTCCCGGGCCCCGGCTGCGGTGCTAGCCACGCTCGATCATCTCCTCGGCGAAGGTGGGGTCGGCCGACATGACGCTGCGCGTCCTCATCCCCATGCGCGCCGACAGCGCGCTGAGGACCTTGCCGGCCACGTAGGTGAGGCACAGGTAGACGAGGGCGGTCGCGACGTAGAGCTCCATCTGGCGGAAGTAGATGCCGGCGACCGAGGTGGTCGCGTACATGAGGTCGAACACGCCGATGACGGAGAGGACGGACGAGTCCTTGATGTTGATGATCAGCTCGTTGCTGATCGCGGGGATGGCGTTCTTCACGCCCTGCGGGAAGACGACCATCCGCATGCCCTGCCACTGGGTGAGGCCGAGCGAGCGCGCGGCCTCGAGCTGGCCCGGGTCGATGGCCTCGATTGAGGCGCGCAGCACCTCGGCCATGTAGGCCGCCGAGCACACCGACAGCGTCACCAGGCCGGCGATGAAGAAGCTCCACACCCCCTGGACCTCGCCGATGCCCATGCCCGTGGACTTGAACAGGTTGAAGCCCGTGTAGTAGATGATGAGGCCCTGCACCATCATCGGCGTGCCGCGGATGATGGTGATGTAGAGCTTGGCGAACCCGCACCCGACGACCTTGAGGAAGCGGACGAGGTAGCTGTCGCCGCGGTCGGGCGTCTGGATGCGCAGGAACACCAGGACGAGGGCGATCGCGAAGGCGATGACCGTGCCGAAGAAGGCGAGCGCGATCGTCGTCTGGATGCCGCGGACCATGATCGAGCCCGACTGGGAGATCATGTAGATCGCTGCGGGCAGGAACTCCTGGGGGTTGCTGTCGGCTGCCATCGCGGCGTCGTAGGCCTCGAGGAAGTTGCCGACGAACCACTCGGCGACCATGAAGGTCCCCGCCGCCCAGGCCACGTAGGAGAGCAGCCGCACCGTGCGGCGCGCCCCCTCGCGGACGAACGGCGCGTCCTGGGAGTAGGCCTCCCAGTGGCCGAGCTTCCAGGCGCCCGCCGCGGCGGACGCCACGAGCCACAGCGCCGCGACGGCGCGGCACGCCCAGACCGCGGCGGGGGCCGCCACGCCGTGCCGCTCGAGCGACAGCAGCACGCCCAGCGCCAGGTAGGCGCTCGTTCCCAGGAAGACGAAGCGGTGGTCCCCCGTGAGGAACCCCGCGAGGCGCGCGACCGCGCCGCCCCGCTTGCCCGTCGAAGCCATTCGCATCACCCTCGTTCCACGCGCGCCGGACGGCTACCGCTCGTGCCAGCGCCTGTCGACGTACTCGCAGACCTCAGCCCAGGGGAGCTCCATGTCCACCCAGAAGCTCAGCTGCATCACGTAGCGCTGCAGCGCGCGGGCGAGGCGGGCGAGCTCGGCGTGGTCGGCCACGGCCTCGAAGCCGTCGGCGGCCTCGCGCAGCATCCCGGAGCAGTCCGTCATGTGGCCGGCGGCCTCGAAGCTGTCCGCGTAGGCGCGGCAGCGGCGGGCGAGCAGGGCGCCGAGCGTGGCGACGTCGCCCTCGCCCTCGTTGGCCATCCCGTACAGGGTGTAGAGCAGGTCCCCCAGGTTGGAGAGGTAGCCCCAGCAGTAGGCCCAGCAGGAGAACCCCTTGCCGGTGTCGAAGTTGCGCCCGACCATGCGGGAGACGTCCTCGGGGCGCTCCAGCCACATGCCCTCCATGTCGGCCCGGAGCCTCTCGACGAGCTGATCGGTGGCCGCCATGCTACTCATCCTCCTCGACGATGCGGGTCGACACGAGGCCGCCCTGCCGGTACCAGACCTTGTCGGCCTCCTCGGTGAAGGCGGCGAGGTCCTCCGGGACGATCTCGGCGAACTTCGTGCACCACCCGGCTGGCTCCGTCGGCCCGAAGAAGGCGCAGATGGCCCCCCAGGGCGGATAGAACACGACGTTGCCCGGCTCCTCCTCGAACACCTTGTTCTCGAGGACCGTGAGGTCGCCGCACGGGGTGTTCCAGGTGATCTCGTTGCTGCAGATGTTGGCGGCGAACACCACGGAGTCGAACCCGCCCGTCGCCTCGATCGCGGCGCACGTCACGGGCGCCTCGTCCAGGCACAGGTCGGCGGTGAACTCCCTGCCGCCCAGGGTGATCTTGAGCTTCTTCGTCATCGCTCGCTCCTAACGCGGGACCAAACCTTGCCGTGCGGCGCGGCCTACTCCGGCGCGCGCTCCGCGCAGGCGTCCCAGAGGCTCTGCCGGTCCTCGTCGGACATCGAGGCGATGACCTCGTTCACGGTGTCGAGCAGGCCCTGCGGGTCGTCCTTGACGACGGCGACGCACGGGTCGACGCCCGGGGTGTCGAAGCCCTTGCCGTCCTCGAAGGTCACGACGACGTAGTCCGGGTAGGTCTCCTCGTAGACGTTCTTGTTGTTCTCGTCCACGACGACGCCGTCGACCGTGCCCTGGATGAGGCGGGCGATGGAGTCGGGGATGTTGTCGACCGGGTCGAGGTGGTTGACCTCGGGGATCTGGTCGACGACGGAGTCGGGCAGCGACGACTTCTGGCCCAGGATCGAGGCGCCGCGGAAGTCCTCGAGGCTCGTGGCGTCGGCGTACTCGGAGTCCTTGGCGACCATGATGCCGACGCCGGAGCTCAGGTACGGGTCGGAGAAGTCGACGGACTCCTTGCGCTCCTCGGTCGCGGACATGCCCGAGCAGATGGCGTCGATCTGGCCGTTCTGCAGGGCGGCGATCAGGCCGGTGAAGGCGATGTTGATGACGACGGGCTCCTTGCCGAGGGCCTCGGCGATCTTCTTCATGAGCTGGATGTCGTAGCCGTCGGCGTACTGGCCCTCGAGGTTGTCGATCGGGAGGGTGTACTCGGTCTCGGTGCCCTGCTTCCACTCGTAGGGGGCGTAGGACGCCTCGCAGCCGAAGCGGATGACGTTCTCGTCCGCGGACGCGCTGCCCGCCGCGGAGCCCTCGGCCGCCTCGTCGGAGCCCGAGGAACAGCCCGCGAGCGCCGTCATGAGCGCGGCGCCCCCGATCAGCTTCACGAAGCCGCGGCGCGACAGCGCCCCCGTCGCCATGTCCGTGAGACCTGCCATGCCGTCCTCCTTTGTTCGAGACTCATTTGCATATTCATGCTGCCCTATGCGGATTGCAGCATATTGACTATCGCATTACGGGAAAGTAACGCAATACTTTGTCACGCTAAAGTAACAAAGGGGTCTTGGCAGGCGTTCGGCGCGCGAACCGAGGCGCGGACGGGCGGGCAGGCCGCGAGGAAGTGGGTCGGGTGAGGTCAGCCGCGACGAGCGGCCCGCTCGTCCTCGAGCCAGGCGGCGAAGGCGGTTCCCGGGGCGACGCCGTCCTCGCGGTCGGCGACCGGCTCATACTCGCAGGTCGCTTCGTAGCTGCCACCGTCGTTGCGCCAGTGCCCGCGGATCTGGGTGGGACAGGCGCGTCCGGCCCGCTCGCACAGCTCGCGCAGTCCGGCCAAATCCTGCGCGGCCAGGCCCATCACCTGGAGCAGGATCGACCTGTCGGCCACGACGGCGTCGAGACGCTCGAGCTCGCCGCCGCGCTCGACGAAGGCGTTGAACGAGGTCATCGTCCCCTCGATCGCGCCGAACACGTACACGTCGCCGATCCCGCCCCTGCCCTCGCAGGCCTCGAGCACAAGGTCGACGAGGCCGAGCTGGACGTCGGCGAACTCGTCTTCGAAGGTGCGCTCCCCCATGGCGTGCCTCCCTGGTCGTCGCATGCCGCGGCCCGCGAGGAGCGGGCCGTCCTATCCTAGGAGGTCGCGTCCATCGGGATCCCCCGGACGGAGACACCATGACCGACACCGTACGCATCGTCGACCACGATCCCGTCGCCCCGTTCGAGGAGGGGCTGCTCACCCAGCTCGCCGCCTGCCCATGGGAGGCCGGCCGCCAGCTCGCCGCGAACGTCGAGCGCGGCGCAGGCGAGATTCTCGTCGCCTCGTCGATGGCGGAGCGCGGCTTCTATGCGGCCTGCGGCTTCCGCGAGGTCGGCGAGGCGACGGCGTTCTGGGGAGAGCCCGTCATGGTGTGCGCGCTCCCCTGCGGCCCGGACGCCTCCTAGCCCTCACCGCCCGACGCGTCTCCGGAGGTTCGGAGTCGGAGGGCGCCCATACTGGGGATAGGGCGTCGTGAGGAGATGGTCCCATGAGCGTGCTCGCCGCCTATGCCGTTCCGCACCCGCCGCTCGCCGTACCGGGCGTCGGCCGCGGTCGCGAGGAGGGAATCGCCGCCACGGTCGCGACCTTGCGCGAGGTGGCGCGCCGCATCCGCGAGCTCGAGCCGGAGACGACCGTCGTCTCGAGCCCGCACGCCACCGCCTACCTCGACTACCTGCACCTCTCGGGCGGCCGGGGCGCGCGGGGCACCTTCGCGAGCTTCGGCGACGCGGCCGACGGCAGCGAGGTGGCCTACGACCGCGAGCTCGTGGGGGCCGTCTGCGAGCTCGCCGAGCGCGAGGAGCTCGCCGCCGGCACCGCGGGCGAGCGCATCCCCGAGCTCGACTGGGGCGTGCTCGTCCCCCTCCACTTCGTGCAGGAGGCCTACGAGGAGGCGCGCCGCGCAGGTCGCGAGCCTGCCCCCTACCGCGTCGTGCGCACCGGCATCTCGGGGCTCTCGCCCGCCGACCACTATCGCCTGGGGCAGCTCGTGGAGCGCGCCGCCGACTCGCTCGGCCGCCGCGTCGTCCACGTCGCCTCGGGAGACCTCTCCCACAAGCTCGAGGAGGACGGTCCCTACGGCTTCGCGCCCGAGGGCCCCGTCTTCGACGAGCTCGCGTGCCGGGCCTTCGAGTCGGGCGACTTCCTCGCGCTGCTCGCGGCCGACCCCTCGCTGTGCGAGCGGGCGGCGGAGTGCGGGCTGCGCTCGTTCCAGATCATGGCAGGCGCGCTCGACCGCACGCCCGTCCGCTGCGAGCTGCTCAGCCACGAGGGGCCGTTCGGCGTGGGCTACGCCGTGGCGGCCTTCACGCCGGAGGGGCCGGCCGGCAGCGACCCCGAGCGCGCCTTCGGCGAGCGCTACGGGCGATGGCACGCGGCCGAGCTGCGACGCGTGCGCGATTCCGAGGACCCCTGGGTGCGCCTCGCGCGGACGCAGGTGGAGGCCTGGGTGCGCGAGGGCCGGCGCCTCGACCCGGCGCGCGACCTGCCCGCCGAGCTCGCGGCGGCGCTGCCCGACGAGCTCTCCCGGCGCCGCGCGGGCGCCTTCGTCTCCCTCAAGACGGGAGGCAGCCTGCGCGGCTGCATCGGGACGATCCTGCCCTCGCAGCGGAGCCTCGCCGAGGAGATATGCGCGAACGCCGTGGCAGCGGCCTCGCGCGACCCGCGCTTCCCGCCGGTGCGCGAGGAGGAACTCGGCGACCTCGTCTACGACGTGGACGTGCTCTCCGCGCCCGAGCCCGTCGCCGGCCCCGCCGAGCTCGACCCCGCGCGCTACGGCGTGATCGTGAGCGCGCCCGACGGGCGGCGCGGCCTGCTGCTGCCCGACCTCGACGGCGTCGACACCGTCGAGGAGCAGGTGCGCGTCGCCGCCTCGAAGGGCGGGATCGACCCGGACGAGCCCGGCGTCTCCTACGAGCGCTTCGTCGTGGAGCGGCACACGTGAGCGCCCCGGACGCCACGTCTGTCGCCATCTGCGACGCGTGCCCGCGCCGCTGCCGGCTCGCCGAGGGCGCGCTCGGGTGGTGCCGGGCGCGCCGCAGCGTGGACGGGCGCGTGGTCCCGGAGGGCTACGGGCGCCTCACCTCGATCGCGCTCGACCCCGTCGAGAAGAAGCCCCTCTCCCGCTTCATGCCGGGCATGCTCGTCCTCTCGGTGGGCGGCTACGGGTGCAACCTGCGCTGCCCCTTCTGCCAGAACGCGACGATCTCGCAGGTGGGGTCGACGGGCGTCGGCTGGCGCGAGGTCGCGCCCGACGAGCTCGTGGCCCTCGCCGTCGCAGAGCGCGAGCGCGACGCCCGCGTCGCGGGCATCGCCTACACCTACAACGAGCCGCTCGTCTGCTGGGAGTACGTGCGCGACTGCGCGCGGCTCGCACACGAGGCCGGCCTCGCGAACGTGGTCGTCACCAACGGCTGCGTGGAGCCGGGCGTGCTCGACGCGCTCGACGGCCTCGTCGACGCCGCCAACGTGGACCTCAAGGGATTCGACGCCGCCTCCTACGACGCCCTCGGCGCCCCGCCCGGCGCCTGGGACCGCGTCCGGGGCACGATCGCGCGGCTCGCAGCCGACCCCCGCTGCCACCTCGAGGTGACGACCCTCGTCGTGCCGGGGATGAGCGACTCGGAGGAGGGCGTGGACGTCGCGGCGCGCTGGCTCGCCTCGCTCGACGGCGGGCGAGGGCGCGAGGAGGTCACCTACCACCTCACCCGCTTCTTCCCGCGCTGGCGCATGGCGGACGCGGCGCCCACGCCCGTGCCCGTGGTGCGTCGCCTCGCCGAGGTCGCCGCGCGCCACCTCGACCACGTGCGCGTCGGCAACTGCTAGCGGGACGGGACGGCAGGCGCGGGCGCCTAGGCCTCCGCGACGCTGCCGACGTGCAGGTAGCCGACGCACTCGCCCAGCTCGTCCCGCAGCAGGGAGAAGGCGTCCGTGCCGGTGCAGTGGAACGTGAGGTAGCGCGCTCCCCGCTCGGCGAGCTCGCGCGCCATGCCGCGTGTGAGCGCGGGGTCCTCGACGGAGCCGCCGCTCGGGTCCGTCAGGTGCATGCCGGCCACGACGACGTCCATCGGCGCGCCCGCGATCTCCTCCGCGGCGTCCATGATGTTGAGGATGCCCCCATGCGAGCAGCCCGACACGAGCACGTGCCTGCCGCCCTCGCGCACGAGGAGGCTCCGCTCGTGCGAGAAGTCGTCCGGGACGAGCCCTCCGTCGCCGAGCGCCATGAGGCGCCGGTTCGAGCGCGCAATCTCGTGGTCGCGGCGCCGCGCCGTGAACAGCAGGAGCCCGTCGCCCAGCTCGTGGCGCTCCCCCACCCGCACGACGCGCGGGTCGTCCGCGAGCGACGGGTCGATGCCGATGCCGTGGTTGCGCTCCGGCGTCCCGCTCGCGAACGTGCCGAAGGCGCCCTCGCGGACGTAGACCTTCGTCCCGCGCCCGCTCGTAGCCTCGAGGAAGGCCGCGAGCCCGCCGCCGTGGTCGTAGTGCCCGTGCGAGAGCACGGCGAGGTCCGCGGAGGCGGCGTCGACGCCGAGGGCGCGGGCGTTGTCCAGGAACGAGGCGTCCGGTCCCATGTCGAACAGGACGCGCCGCCCGTCGTCGAGCTCCAGGAAGAGGCTCAGGCCGTGCTTCGCCACGAGCCGGCTCGAGGGCGTGCAGTTCTCCATGAGGACCGTGATGCGCATGGGGCTTCCCCTCCCGATCGGAGCTCGCGCCCATTGTAGGGATGGGGGTCCGGGGCGGCCGTCGCTCGAACCGCCTCCCACGACCCGGCGGGAAGTTCGTTGTCGTTTCGTGACGGGATTCCTGGCGCCCCAATCGAATCTCATTCCCAAACGACAACCAAGTTCGGGCGCTAGCCACGACCGACCTCCTGAGCCGCATTTGGGTCCCTCCCGCCGCGCCACCCCGTCGGACGCTCCCTCGGAGCGTCGGCATCGCGCCAGGGGCAGGTCCCGATCGGGTCACGGCGCATGCGTAGGCTCCGTGGACAGGCGAGCGGGAAGGGTTGGGATGGGACATGGCTTTCACCGTGGCACGGACGAGAGGCTAGGACGCCTCCTGTCCGCCGCGGAGGATCGGGGCGAGGCGCTCGTCGCCCTCGACCCCTCCACGAGGAGCGCCCTCGAACGGCGCAGGGGGCTCGGCGTCTCGAGGATCGCGCCTCGCGTCTACGCGCGCACCGACTACTGGGAGTCCCTGTCGCCGCGCGCCCGAGGCGTCGTCGTGCTGCGGGCGCTCGCGCGAAAGCATCCGAGGTGGACGTTCTGCTCGACGTCGGCCGCCCTCGCATGGGGACTGTACGTATCCCATGCGCGACTGCGCGTCGTGCACGTCGTCGGGGCCCGGCGAAGGCCGTCCGTCCGCGAGGGCATCATGGTCGTCGCGCATGGCGCAGCCCTGGAAGAGGTGAGGGCGGGCGAGGTCCGCAGCGCGCACGGCCTTCGCATGACCCGGCTGCTTCGCACCGTCCTCGACGCCACGTGCGCGCTCCCGTTTCCCGAGGCTCTGGCCGTCGCCGACTCGGCCATGAGGTTCTACGGCGTGGGACGCGAGGGGCTCTCCGCGTTCGTGGGGGAGCACGGTCGGGGGCGGCACGGTGCGTCAATCGCTCGAAGGGCAGTCGAGCATGCCGATCCACGCAGCGAGAACGGGGGCGAGTCCGTGGTCCGCGGCCTCATGATCGAACTCGGATTCGCGGTACCAGAGCTCCAGGTCGAGATTCCGGACCCACTCGGAGGTCCGACGTATCGCGTCGACTATCTCTGGCGGCTGGACGGGGGACGCCGCGTCATCGGTGAGCTGGACGGCATGGCGAAGCTCATGTCTGACGCACGAACCTCCCCGGAAGCGACCGCGCGCCGCATCCGCAACGAGCGAACGCGCGAGGCGCGCCTCACGGTCGGCGGGACGAGCGTCATGCGGATACCGAGCTCGGTCATCGGCAGCCCCCGGGAGCTGGAACGCATCCTCGAGGCGTACTCGATTCCCCGAACCCACCCACGATGCAGACACGCATGACCGCGAGACGGCAGCCATGTGCCCGCCTGAGCCATAACAAGCTCAAGCGGGCACACTTCGTTGTCGATTCGGAACGTCCGTCGATGAGCCTCGGCTCCTCGCGTTCCGAAACGACAACGAGGTCACACGGGAGCCACGGGCCAACCCACGCGAAGCGCCCCTCCCCATCGCAAGAAATGGGGAGGGGCGCCGGTGCCGAGTCGTATGACGTACGAGCGGCTACGCCTTCCAGAGGCCGTGCAGGTTGCAGTAGGCGTACACGGTAGCGTCGCCGTCCACGACGAAGCTGGCGTGCGGCGCCTGCTCGGGAGCGAGCTTGGCGATCTGGATCTTGTCGTCGGTAACGGCGGCGATGAAGGTGATGTAGTGCTCGGGGATCATCGGGTGGTCGACGCTGCCCACGTTCACCTCGAGCTTGCCGTCGGCCTCGGTGACGACGGGGACGTGCTTCTCGACGGCGGCGTCGACGGTGTTGGCGGTGAGCAGCTCCATCTTCTCGCCGCAGCACACGGGGTTGACCTTGCCGTCCTCGATCACGACGACGATGTTGCCGCAGTGGTTGCACTTGTAGAACTTGGCCTCTGCCATGGTTCTTCCTCTCTCCTTGGCCGCGTGGGCTGGTCCCGGTGCGGCCCGTGATGAAATGATACCACCTTTGTAGCAATTTATCCCGAGAACCGTCCGCGATTTCGGCTTGCATTTCCCGCAGCAGCCCCTATACTTGATAGAGCGCTACGGAGTAGCGTCCGCATTGCGGGGTGGAGCAGTTTGGTAGCTCGCCGGGCTCATAACCCGGAGGTCGTAGGTTCAAATCCTGCCCCCGCGACCATACATGTGCAGCCCGGGGACTTCGGTCCCCGGGCTTTTTTCTATCGCAGGCTCGGCTCGCCTCGTCAGACGCCGAGAGCCAATTCACATTGGACGGGAAGTTCGAGGACCTGTTCTGCTTCTGAGCGCGCAACGGGCTGTTTCTTGTGCGGCGTCGGGCGCTCGACGACGATGGGCGTGCGAGGGAAGGCCGGACGAGGAGGAATCCCATGCCCATGAAGGACGTCATCGCAGCCATCCGCAGGGAGGCTGGCATCACGCAGGAGGAGATGGCGCGCAGGCTCTACGTGACGCGGCAGGCCGTGAGCCGATGGGAGACGGGCGAGACGACCCCCAGGATCGACATGGTGAAGCTCATCTGCGTCACCTTCGGCGTGCCGCTCGAGCGCTTCTTCGACATGCCCATGAGCTACTACTGCCAGTGCTGCAGCATGCCCATCCCCGACGAGGAGATGCGCGGCACCGAGGCCGACGGCTCCAGGAGCGCGGACTTCTGCAAGTACTGCTACGACCACGGCGACTTCACCGCCAAGGGCATGACGATGGACGAGTTCATCGAGGCCACGGCTCCCATGGAAGCAAAGGCGCTCGGCGTCTCCCTCGACGAGGCGGTATCGCTCATGGCCACGCTGCTGCCGCACCTCAAGCGCTGGCGCGAGGTCGCCGAGAACGAGGAGGCCTACGGCGAGGAGACCCGGGCTGCCTACGGCGACGAGGTGGTGAACGCTGCCAACGAGAAGTACGTGGCGATGGGAGAGGCGGCGCACCTGCAGGCCGAGGAGCTGGCGCTGGCCATCAACGAGCAGCTGCGCCGTGCGATGGACACGGGAGATCCAGCCGGTCCGGAAGCGCGCAAGCTCGTGGCGATGCACGGCCACTGGCTGCGCATGTACTGGCCGGACGGGCTCTACACGCCCGAGGCCCACAAGGGCCTGGCCGACGGCTACGTCTCCGACGAGCGGTTCCGCACCTACTACGAAAAGGTGGCTCCCAGTGCCGCGCAGTTCCTGCGCGACGCGATTCACGCATGCGCGTGACCTGGCCAGGCTCTCGAAGCGCGTGCGGCGCGAGCTCGCCGTCGAGCAGTCGCTATCCCGCTAGCGCCCGCAGCGCGTCGGCAGCGGCCTGAGAGGAGACGTGGAGCCTGAGGCCGATGGGACTCACCTCGACCGTCACGACGGGGGAGCCTTCGTAGGTGGTGACCTCGCAGGCCTTGACCTCGTCGAGGTCGGCCGCGTCCTGCCCGAGCCTCTGCGTCTCGGGCTGCCAGAGCTCGAAGACGTACTCGGCCGGCTCGTCCGGCTCCGCGGCGAGGCCGTTCTCCTCGGAGAGCGGCCCGAAGGCCCGTTCGATCTCCGCCTGGTCGGTCACCTCGCGCACGACTTCGCCGGACTCGGCGTCGCGCACGACGAGGCGGGAGACCTTGCCCCACTCGACGTCCGAGAGCGCCTCGGCGAGCTCCTGCGCCCCCTCGGCGGCCTCCCCCAGGCCCAGCAGGCCGAGGCACCCCGAGAGGGGCAGGGCGACGACGACGGCGAGCAGGACGGCGACGGCCGCGCGCAGTTTCGCATGGGTCCTCATGGGTCTCCTCCCGACGGGCCACGCAGCGATGATACCCCCCCCCACCGCACGTCCGTCCATCAAACAGGCCGGACACGCGGCCGTACCCATCACCCGTTTCCGCGGCTCGACGGGTGATGCCAACGCGAGGGGTCCGCGCGAGAATCGAAGGTGACGTGCCCTCGACACGAGGAGGACCCATGAGAAGGCGCCTGATGGTCGCACTCGCAGGTCTGGCCGCGGCGCTCGTGCTGCTGCCGACCGCCGCGTTCGCCGAGACGTACACCGTGACCCTGGCCGACCAGACGGGCGTCGCCGGCCTCGTGGACACCACGAACGTGGCCGTCGGGGACCGTCACTACTTCGGCGGGGAGTCCGTCGAGGTCGAGGCGGGCGCGACCGTGCGGCTGAACGGCAGCGTGGAAGACGGCTACCTCTTCCTCGGCTGGGAAGGGCTGCCAGACGGCACGGACTACGTCGACATGCGAAACACGAGCTTCGTCATGCCCGCACAGGACGTCACCGTCAGCGCGCGCGTCGCCGCGATCGACCCCGGCATGAGGGAGGTCGACGGCATGCTCGTATGGGACGAGGTCGCGGGCTTCCTCAGCTGCCCCGAGGTGGGCGACTCGACGGCCGCCATCGCACAGCAGGGCATCGCGGCCGTCGACGGCGCGTACTCCTTCGACATCGAGAGCGTCTACCAGCGGCTCGAGCAGAACTGGATCGCGATGGGGCGCCCCGGCTGGGGAGCCGGCCTCACGGGCGACCACCAGATCAACGTCGTCTACTACAAGCGGGGCTCCAACGGCCAGCTCCTCGTGCAGGGACGGCTCAACGGCGCCTTCACCTACCATTACCAGGAGGGACTGCTCACCCAGCTCGAGAGGCCCGCCGGCGCCGCGTGGGAGGACGGGACGTCCGGTCCGGTCGCGACCTGGGACGCCGTCGAGGGCGCGAGCCGCTACAAGGTCATCTTCTACGAGACGACCGACGGGGACCGTCGGAACTGCGGCACCATGACCGTCACCGCGACCAGCTGCCCGCTCTCCGACGTGCTGGCCGACGCGCCGGCCGGGACCTCGTACGCCTTCACCGTCGAGGCCCTGGGCCCTGACGGCGACTACCAGCGCATCCCCAGCGGACCGTGCCAGCAGAGCGAGTCCTGGACCGGATACGACGTGTGGGTCGCGGGCGTCAGGGCGTCCAACCTGAACGCCGACGACGTGCTCGGCGACGGGACCGTCGCCTACGATGCGGAGACCTCGACGCTCGCGCTCGACGGCGCGGACATCGCGGCGAGCGACCTGGAGGCCGCCGTCTACGCCGAGCAGGACCTGACGATCGAGCTCGAGGGCGAAAGCGCCGTGACACTCATCCTCACGGACGCGTACGCCGGCGGAAGGAAAGTCGCCGCGATCGCCTGCGAGGGAGGATCCCTCTCGATCCGCGACGGCGCGGGGGCGGGGCAGGGCTCGCTCGTGGCGACCTGCGACGCCGAGGACGTTCCCACGCAGCGGCCCACGACGCCCGAGGAGGAGTGCTGCGTCAGCGGCATCTCGGCCACCGGCGCCATCAGCGTCGAGGGGGTCGAGCTCACGGCAGAAAGCCTCGTGGCCTGGGACGGGTACGCCTCGAGCTACGGCATGCGCTGCCGGGGCTTCGAGAACGTGGGGGTCACGCTCAGGGACAGCACGGTGACGGCCACATCGGCTGACACGCAGGGAGCCTGTAGCATCGCGATCGAGTGCGAGGGCGAGGACGTAGCCCTCGCCGGACGCTCGGTCCTCGTCGAGGGCGGAGAGCTCATGGCGACCGCCGGGTTCTCCGCTTGGACGTCCGTCGGCATCGACGCCGCCGGCGACGTCGTCGTGGAGGGCGCGAAGGCGACCGCCGCGGGAGGCGAGTCCCGGGAGAGCGCGGGCATCCTGAGCTGGTTCGGCGACGTCTCGCTGGACGGCGAGGTGACCGCGCGCGGCAGCAGGACGAAGGGCGCGCCCGAGGACGCCTGGAGCGCCGGCGTGCGCGCCGAGGAGGGCTCCGTCAGCATTGCGGGCGGCACCGTGGGGGCGACCAGCGGCTGGATAACCGAAGACGGCGACGCCCATGGCATCTTCGGCGCGAACGGCGTCTCCATCACCGGCGGCACGATGACCGCCTCGGGCCCCACGACAAACATGGACGGATGTGACTCCGACCACAGCGCCGCCATCGCCAGCGGCAGGGGCGACGTGGTCATCTCCGGCACCGACACCAAGGTCTCGGCCCACGGAGGCTATTCGGGCGGCGACGCCTTCGGCATCGAGGCCGCGAACGGCGACGTGGCCATCACCGGCGCGACGGTGCGCGCCTCCGCGTCCCACAGCGGCACCGACGGCGCCGTGGGAGTCCGCGCAGGCGGCAGCATCGTCATCCGCGGCGCGGACGTGGCCGCCGCGGGCGAGGCCCGGGCCGTCTCCCTCACCGAAAGCCTCACCGTCGCCCCCGACGAGGGCATGCTCGCCGCCGTGAGGACGCACGACGAGGTGCTGGAGGACGACTGGTCCACCCCCGACCCCGACTGGGACGGCATGGCAGCGGTGTCCACGCCCATCGAGGGCTCGCCCTTCGCCGGCGAGGTGACGATTGATCCCGCGCTCCTGGACGGCGCGCGGTACCTGAGCGTGAACGACGAGCAGGTCGAGGAGCCGGACGAGCCCGTCGACCCGAGCGACCCGAGCGCGCCGACGGGGACCGGCGGGCAGGAGTCCCTCCCGCAGACGGGAGACGACGCGGCGAGCCCGCTGGCCGCCCTCGCGTGCGGATCGATCCTCGCAGCCGCGGGCATCGCGAGGAGGCGCATGGCGAGGCGCTAGACGGAACCAGACGCATTCGGGAGGTCCGCGGAACGTGCGTCCGCGGACCTCCCCTTCTCGCCGTCCGCGAACCAGAACCGACGCATCCTCTCGAGGAAGGCCGGCTTGATCGGCCACCCCGACCTGTCGCCTATGACTGAGTCGACGCCGCAGAACGGACAGACCGCCGTTTCGTCCCAAGCGTCCTCCATCCATTCCTCGATCAGCGACGGATGGAAGATAACCCCGCAATGGAAGCATCCGCACACCGAGCTGCTCTCTAGTTCCCCTCGGTTCGACGAGGACGAGCGTCGCGCGGCGACATGGTCGGGCATGCGCTCCCCTCCCGAGGCGAACTCCAGGGCGCGAAACCCCGCCTCACCGAACCGAGCGTGGCAATCGCGGCACTCCCACTTCGGGGAGTCGTACTCGACGAAACAGGACCCGAGGACGACACGTCCCTCGCGAAGGGCGCGGCGGAACCCCTCGTCCCAGCTCGGCCTCCCCCACTGGATGCGGGCGATGCGTGACGAGCCGCACTCCGGGCACCGGAAACGCACGGGAAAGATGTCCTCCATGGCGAACCCCCAGAGCGACGGCACGGTCTTTCTTCGTCCATCCTGCCTCCGAGGGCGGACGCGAATGCGACCCTCCTCCCCCTCCGTACGGACCTCGCAAGGCCGCGGCAAGGCGGGCCTCCGCCCTCCCGGCTTGCGGTATCGTGGACGGACAGGCGTGTCTCGGCGAAGCCGACGCGATTCGAGCGTGAGGAGGACGCATGATCGAGTGCTACAAGACCGGTCCCGACGGCATCACCTCCCGGATCGACACGCCCGAACGCAACGCCTGGATCAACGTCGTCGAACCGACGCCCGAGGAGCGTGCCTGGCTCGTCGACGAGATCGGCATCCTGCCGGAGTTCGTGCGCTCCGCCCTCGACGAGGAGGAGATCTCCCACGTCGACTACGACGAGGACGTCCGCCAGACCCTCGTCATCGTGGACTACCCGAGCGCCGAGGACGTCGAGGACATGCAGGACCCCACGATGCTGCAGTACCAGACGCTGCCCATCTCGGTGATCTTCCTGCCCGAGCAGGACCTCATCGTCACGATCTCCCTGCAGGAGAGCCACATCGTGACGGACTTCGCCAGGGGCCGGGTCCGCCAGCTCAACACCCGCCTGCGCACCCGCTTCCTGCTGCTCATGCTGCTGCGCATCTCCCAGAGCTACCTCGTCGCCCTGCGCCGCATCGACCGCCTCTCCATCAAGACGGAGAGCCGCCTGTACGGCTCGATGCGCAACGAGGAGCTCCTCCAGATGCTCTCGCTCGAGAAGTCCCTCGTCTTCTTCTCGACGTCGCTCAAGTCGGCCGAGGTGACACTCAACAAGATCTCGCTCGGCCACCCGATCGCGCTGTACGAGGACGACCGTGACCTCATGGAGGACGTCATCATCGAGGTCCACCAGGCCCAGGAGATGTGCAACATCTACTCGAACATCCTCTCCGGCACGATGGACGCCTACGCGAGCGTCATCTCGAACAACCTCAACATCGTGATGAAGGTCCTCACCGTCCTCACCATCGTGATGTCGGTGCCGAACATGATCTTCAGCTTCTACGGGATGAACGTGGAGCTCCCCTTCGCCGGCCTCCCCTTCGTGGGCAGCTGGGTGTTCCCGCTCGTGCTCACCGCCCTGGTGTGCGCGACCGTGGCCTGGGTCTTCAAGCGCAAGGGGCTCTGGGGCTAGGAGCCGCCGTCGGGCGCCCCTGCGAGCTGCACGACGAGTTCCGCGAGACGGGAGCGGACCTCCGCTAGTTCATCTCCGCCAGGGTGAAGAGGAGCTCCCCGTCCTCGTCGTAGGAGACCTCGAAGACGGCCGTGGCGGAGTACTCCGGCACGCGGTCGCCGCCGAGCTCGTCGAGCATCTCGTCGAGGGGCAGCCCGTAGGTCTCCGGCGCGATGTCGGTCGGCATGACGGTGTCGTCCGGGCGGTACACGTCGAAGGCGACCTCGTAGCGGTTCCCGCCCAGGTCCTCGAGCGACGTCGCGACGGCCACGCCCTGGGTCGGCCAGGCGACGCCCTGCTCGTAGACGTAGTAGAACCAGCCGTCGCTCACGGTGCCGCGGTCCGCCATGGGGGCCTGGGTCTCGCCGGGGTTGAGGTCGTAGGACAGTTGGTCGTAGGTGAGCTCGACGCCGACGTAGTCGTATAGCAGCCCGACGAAGTAGTCCGCGGGCACGCGCGTCGCGTAGCCCTCCTCAGCCATCGGGTCGCCGGTGCCGGCCACGCTCTCGACGTACGGGTTCTCGTTGTAGGCCATGTGGAGCTGCATGAACCGAATCAGCTCGAAGGTCGTCTCGTCGTCCAGGGGGTCGTCGCGCGAGAAGGAATCCCGCGCGGAGATGCCGTCGGAGAGCTCGGTGAAGTTCGTGAGGAAGAGGTTCACGTCCCCGTAGTCGCCCTGGTCGGACAGGCTCAGCCGGATGGAGCTGGACGAGCTCGGGGCCTCCTCCTCCGCGGGCTCCGCCTCGGGCTCGGGCTCGACCTCGACGGGCTCGGAGGGCTCCTCCCGCTCGGGCGCGAGCAGCCCGAAGCCGCCCGTCAGGAAGGCCGCGACCCCGACGCCCGCCAGCAGCGCCGCCGCGAGGGCGATCGTGACGATGGCCGGGACCGGCAGCCCGCGGCGCCGGGCGTCCGCGGGCTGCGCCCGGACCTGGGTCTGCGCGGCCGCAGGCTCGGGGGCGGGTCCGGTGGTGGCGGCGGGCGCGGAACCCGTCGCGTCGGCGTGCGGGAGCTCTTGCGTCTCCTGCTCCGAGGGAACGGGCGCACCGCAGCTCGTGCAGAACCGCGACTCGTCAGGAATCTTCGCGCCGCACTGGTCGCAGAACATGGAACCCCCTCGCTCGTCGCCGCGCGTCACGGGAGCATTGTACGGCCCCGCGGGGAGGCGCTACGACGCCAGGGAGCCGCCGGCGGGGACGACGCGGTCGTAGAGCGCGGTGTGGCGGTCGTCGAGGTCGCGGTCGACGTGGAAGTGGCCGCAGTACCAGTGCCGGTACTCGAGGCGCTCCTCGAGCTCGTCGAGGAAGAAGGTCAGCCGGTCGAAGTCGGGCGCCTGCCACATCGACGCGGGGTAGAGCGCGCGGGGGAGCATCCGGTTGGCGCAGGTGTGCGTCACCACGTAGTCGACCCTCCAGCCGACCTCGTCGAGCGCGGCGCGGGCCCGCTCGAAGTCCTCCTCGTCGGGCAGCTCGACCGGCCACCAGTCGCAGCCCTCCGTGCGCCAGGCGCGGTCCACGCTCGTGGCTCCGCCCATGGTGAACAGCGTGCATCCCTCCAGCTCGTAGACCTCGCCGCGCATGAGGCGCAGGATCGGCGACTGCGGGGCGATGCGCTGCACCCTGCCGCCGTGCCACGGCTCCGAGGGGCGCTCGGCCCAGTGGTCGAAGCGCTCGTGGTTGCCGTCGACGAACGTGACCCGATAGGGGCGCGACTCGAGCCAGCGGACGTCCTCGGACTCGGCCTCGGAGAAGTCCCAGGGAAAACCGAAGTCGCCGCAGACGACGAGGACGTCGCCCGCCCCGGGGACGGGAGCGCCCTCCCCCGCGCGCTCGAGGTCCGCGAGCTTCCGCATGTTGAACCCGCCGTGCAGGTCCCCGGTGAGGTAGAGCACGTCCCCTACGCCTGGCGTGGGGTGGGGACGGCGCCCTCCGCACCGCGGCGCGCCACGAGCATCCAGACGGCCCCCGCGACGACGACCGCCGCGGCCACGTAGCACAGCCAGGAGGCGACGCCCCAGCCGTAGATCTGGTTGTCGGCGACGGCGGGGGCGAGGAACTGCGTCCTGACGAAGGTGACGAGCATCGCGGAGAGGACGCACGGCACGATCGCGCCGAGGGGCCTGCCGAGCGCGGCGAGCACCAGCGTGAGGACGGAGAGCGCGAGCAGCCCGTAGAAGAAGACCGTGACCACGGCGGAGACGACGTCGGCCTCCGCGCCGGTCGAGAGCCCCACGAGGGCGTTCAGGACGTTGGCGAGCTCGAAGAGGGAGAGGTCGGCCATCTGGGCGGCGGTGACGCCCGCGCTCGAGATGAGCGTGACGTCGCCCGCGGCGAGGGCCTGCTCGCGGAACTCCGCCGTGCCGGCAAGGTAGGGCAGGAAGAAGCAGGCGACGAGCAGGACGGCCCCGGCCACCATGACGATGCGCGGGACGAGGGGCTTCGCGGTCTTCTCGGGCATGGGGTCCTCCGATCTCCGTGCTCCGCCGGACTTCGGCGACGATGCAGGGCACCATGGTACGACGCGCGCGCCACCAGCGCCCCGGATCGGCGCCGACGCTCGAAATCGACCACAATGGGTACCGTGAGACCAGGAGACCGGTCGATTCGGAACGGACGTCCCGCCTGCTCGGGCGGAGAGAGGGAGGCAACCATGAGGATCGCGATCCCCACGATGGGCGAGGGCGGGCTGGACTGCGAGCGCTCCGGCCACTTCGGCCACGCGGACTGCTTCACCGTCGTCGAGGTCGAGGACGGCGAGATCGGCAAGGTGAGCGTCATCGACAACCCGCCGCACGCCGAAGGCGGCTGCATGCGCCCGGTGGGCATCCTGGCGGACAACGGGATCGACGCCATCGTCGCCGCCGGCATGGGCATGCGCCCGATGATGGGCTTCGCCCAGGCGGGCATCACCGTCCTGTACGAGAGCCAGACCCCCAACGTCGGCGAGGTAGCCAGGATGGCCGCCGCCGGCGAGCTTCCCGCCATGGGCGAGGAGCACGCCTGCCACCACTAGGAGCCGCGGGAGCCGCGCCCCCGCTAGGCCTCCGGCACCGAGTAGCCCGCCGACCGCACGGCCTCCTCGCAGGCCGCGCGGTCGATTGCGTGCTTGGAGAGCACGTGCGCCGTGCCGGACGCGAGGTCCACGCGAGCCCACGTGCCCGGCAGCGCGTTGAGCGCGTCCTCGACGCGCACGGCGCAGCGCTCGCAGGTCATCCCCTCGACGGGGACGTCGGCTGCACAGGGATAGTGGGACTCGTCTGTGTCCGCGACCATGACGGCGCGGGTGGGCGCGGAATCCCCTCCGTGCGAGCCGCAGTTGCACCCGCCCGAGCGCAGCCTGCGTACGTAGCTCGCCGCCACGAGGGCGACGACCACGAGGATCGCCCCGACGATGATGACGTTGCCCATGATCGCTCCTTGGTCATGATTGTTAGCCTTATCGAACTCCTTAGGCAACTGTATCTTACTTTCATTCGAGACCAGGGATCCTCGCGCACGATCCGGTTGACCGCAGCAGCAGAACGTCAACTACGGCTCCTTTGCGTCGATGGCCGGTCGACCCCACACTGGGGGTGCCGGCCGGCGACATGTCAGGCGACGGGGCGAGCCCCGTCAGACGCAAGGGAGCCACGCATGCAGGACGTCAACATCTCTCGCACGATCGCACGCTGCCGCCGCGAGCGCGGCGTCACGCAGGAGCAGCTCGCGAGCCACCTCGGGGTGACGAAGGCGGCCGTCTCGAAGTGGGAGCTCGGCCAGAGCCTTCCCGACGTGGCGCTGCTGCCGCGCATCGCCTCGTACTTCTCCCTCACCCTCGACGAGCTCTTCGACTGGCGGCCGCGGCTGAGCGAGGCCGAGGCGGCGGCCGTCTACGCGAGCGTCCACGCCGAGGCGGCCGAGGACCTGCCCGCCGCGCACGCGCGCCTCATGGAGGTCGCCCGGGACCGGTGGTCGGACTGGGGCCTGCTCGTGACGCTCGCCACGCTGCTCACCTCCTGGGCTGCGGGCTGGGCGGCGCCGGACGCGGGCGAGCCCGGCGAGGCGGAGGCGCCCGAGCGGCTGCTCGCCGAGGCGCACGAGCTGCTGGACCGCGTCCTCGATGGCGCGAGCGATCCGGCCCTGCTGTTCGCCGCGACCCAGGCGAAGGCTTCCGCCCTCTTCCAGCAGGGAGAGCTCGAGGACGTCGTGGCGCTCCTCGACCCGCTCGTGCGCCGCGAGGACGCGGGGGCGGCGACCATGCTGCTGGCGAGCGCGCTGCGCGGGACCGGGCGCGACGAGGAGGCATGGGAGCTGCTGCAGGCGCGCTGCCTGCAGGCCGCCACGGACCTCGAGTCCCTCATGCTCCAGCAGGTCGGGATGGGCGACGACGCCACCTTCGCCGCGGCCTGCGCGGAGGCCGCCCTCGGCGTCCACGAGTCGCTGGGGCTGGGAGCCGTGAACCCCCACTACCCTATGACGGTCGCGCTCGAGGCGGCCTCCGCGCTGCGCCGCGCGGGCGACGCGGACGGGGCGGTCGCGTGGCTCGGACGGGCCGTCGACGCCGCGGCGACCGACGAAGTCCCCGCACCCGCCGCCGAGATGCCGCTGTTCTCCCACGTCGCCGAGCGGCTCGACCCCACCCAGGTGTCGCCGGAGTGGTCGGAGCATAAGGAGGCCCAGGCCGCCCGCATGCTCGCCCTCGTGCGCGAGGGGCTCGTCGCCGCGGTGACGGGGGACGAGTGGGCGGCGGTCGCGGACGACCCGCGCTACCGCAAGGTGGTACGCAAGGCCGAGGGGCTCGCCTCTTAGGCCGGGACGGCCCGGCGGCCCCGTCGACCCGGGACCGCCGGGCCCCTCGTCTGCCTCGTAGTCGCCCGCCCCCGCCCGGTGGACGAAGGATGGGGCCGCATCCCGACGCCCGCGTCGCTCCCCGCCTTGCGATAACGTCACGCAGGCGCAAGGCCCTCCCATGGCGCCCGCACCTGCGGGGCGCGAGAATGGGGGCCGCGGGGCGCGGGAGAGAGGACGCACATGGCGATGGTCGAGCGGTTCCTGGCGGGCTACTCCGAGAACTTCATGCTGGCGCTCGGCCTGTGGCCCGTCTTCTCGGTGCTGCTCACCCTCCCCATCCTCGCCTGGCTCTACCACCGGGACGGCAGGCTCCGCTTCGGCTCGGCCGTCTCCACCTACCTCACGGTGCTCTACGCGCTCGGCATCGTCTGCTTCACGCTGTGGCCGCTGCCCTCCGGCGAGCGCGGCCTCGGCATCACCTACGGGGTGCCCTGGCAGCTCGACCCGCTCGCCTTCGTGGACGACTTCCGCCGCGAGGGCATCTCCGTGCTCCCGCAGATCGCCTTCAACGTCGTGCTCTTCGTGCCGCTCGGCTTCGTCTGCGGGAGGCTCTTCCGCTGGGGGCTCGCCCCCTCCGTGCTGGCGGGACTCGCCGTCTCGTTCGCCGTCGAGGCCGCGCAGGGCACGGGGCTGTTCGGCCTCTACCCCTACGCCTTCCGCACGGCCGACGTCGACGACCTGATCTACAACACGCTCGGGGCGCTCGCGGGCTGGGGGTGCTCGTGGGCACTCGGCCGCGTGCTGCCGCCCGGCGCGCTCGCCGACGAGGACGACGTCACCCGCGAGCCGGGCTTCGTGCGCCGCTGCGTGGCGCTCTGGCTCGACCTGCTGCTGATGGGGCTCGCCTTCCTCGTCGTGGCCGTCGCCGTCTCGCTCGCGACCTGGAACGTGCCCGGCCTGGACGCCCTGCGCGACGTCCCCTGGGCCGAGGCCGTGCTGCTCGCCGTCTTCGTGCTCGTCGAGGGGGTCCTGCCCTGGCGGCACGACGGCTCCACCCCGGGCGGCGCCTTCGTACGCATGAGCTGCGAGACCCGCGAGCGTGAGGGATGGCGCCGCGCCGCCTTCTACCTCGTCCGCCTCGTCGTGCTGGGGGCCGTCCTGCTCTGGTTCCCCGTGGCCTGGCTGCCGACGCTCGTGTTCTGGCTCGTCGCCAGGAGGATGCCCTACGACCTCGTGTGAGGTTTCCGGAGGGACGCCGGCGCGCGACCGACGAAGCCCTAGCATGTCACCAACGCCGGGAGAGGCCCGACGACCCAGCATGGGAGGTGCCTCATGGTACGCACCGTCGTAGCGTTCTGGTCGCGCGCGGGAGAGAACCACGTCGCGGGATCGATCGAGTGGCTCGAGGTGGGCAACACCGCCGTCGCGGCCGGCATCGTCGCCGACGTCACGGGCGGCGAGCTGCACGAGATTCGCCAGGCGGAGCCCTATCCGGACGGGTACCGCGACTGCGTCGCGGCCGCCGTCGCCGACTTCAAGGCCCAGGCCCGCCCCGCGCTCCTCGACGAGCCGCCCGCCCTCGCCCCCGGCGACGACCTCTACCTCGCCTACCCCTGCTACTGCGGCACCATGCCCATGGCCGTGTGGACGTTCCTTGAGTCGTGCGCGACCTCGGGCGTCCGCATCCACCCGCTGTGCACGAACGAGGGCAGCGGCATGGGCACGAGCGAGGCGGACGTGCGCCGGCTCTGCCCGGAGGCGGAGGTGCTGGCAGGCCTGCCCGTCACGGGCCACGAGGTCACCGAGTCCCGTCCCGTCGTCGAGCGCTGGGTGGCCGAGTCCGCTCGGTGACGGATGACGGCTCCCCCGCCGCCGCGTACGAAGTCGGGTGTTTCCTGGCTCTTGCGCCAGGAAACACCGAGAGTTGTACGTGGATGCGCCAGGAAGGCCCGAGAGTTGTACGGTTGGCGCCAAGTCGCCCCGAGATTTGTACGCCGCACCGCTCCGGGTCGGACCCGAACCCGTACAAAGTGGGGTGTTTCCTGGCGCTTGCGCCAGGAAACACCGAGGGTTGTACGCGGCCGCTCCGCTACGGCACCGCGGCACGTCCGAGGCATCGCGGCTACCATGGGGCTGTCGCGGCTTCGTCGGAGGGAGGTCATGCGATGAGACGCCTGCTGGTCGTGGAGGACGACGCGCGCATCCGCGAGGAGCTCTGCCTGCTGCTCGGGCGCAACGGCTACGAGGCCGAGGGCGCCGACGGCACCGGCGACGTCGTCGCCCAGGTGCTCGCCCCGCCCGTCCCCGACCTCGTCCTGCTCGACCTCAACCTCCCCGGCCTCGACGGCACCTACGTGTGCCGCGAGATCCGCCGCCGCAGCGACGTCCCGGTGATCGCCGTGACGAGCCGCGACAGCGACCTCGACGAGCTGCTGACCCTCTCGCTGGGGGCCGACGACTTCGTGCCCAAGCCCTACAACGACCAGATCCTGCTCGCCCGCATCGCGTCGGTACTCAAGCGCAGCTACGGCGACGCCCAGGCCGCCGAGCTCAGCCACGGTCCCGTCACGCTCGACGCCGGGCGCTGCCGGGTGACGGGGCCTGCGGGCACGGCCGAGCTCACGAAGAACGAGCTGCGCATCCTGTCGCTGCTCATGCGCAGTGCCGGGACCGTGGTCTCGCGCCAGCGCCTGCAGGAGGAGCTCTGGAGCTCCGACGAGTTCGTGGACGACAACACCCTCTCCGTCAACGTGAGCCATCTGCGCCGCACGCTCGAGGGCGTCGGCGCCCCGGGCTACGTCGTGACGCGGCGCGGCCTGGGCTACCTCGTGGAGTAGCGCCGTGAGCCTGCGCGCCTACCTCGCCGACCACGCCCTCCCGCTGCTCGTCCGCCTCGCGACGGTCGCGTTCGCCGCCCTCGTCATGTCCGTCTGCGGCGTCGAGGGCTCCCTCGTCGCCTTCGTGTGCGCCCTGCTGCTCGTCGCGGAGACGCTTGCCGCGCTGCTCGACTGGCGACGCCGCGCGTCCTTCTGGCGGGCGCTCTCCGAGGCCGCCGAGGGCCTCGAGGAGCCCTACCTCGCGACCGAAGTCGTGGCGAGGCCGGACTTCGAGGAGGGGGCGGTCGCCCACGACGTGCTCGAGGCGGGCACCCGCGCCATGCGCGAGCGGGTGGCCGAGGCGCGGCGCCGCGAGCGCGAGTACCGCGAGTACGCCGAGACCTGGGTGCACGAGATAAAGACCCCCATCGCCGCCGCCCACCTCGTCGCGAGGAACGACCCGTCGCCTGCGGCCGAGGCGATGGACGAGGAGGTCGAGCGCATCGAGGGATACGTGGAGCAGGCGCTCTACTACGCGCGCAGCACGACGCTCGAGCGTGACTTCCGCATCCGGGAGGCCTCCCTCGACGAGGTGGTGCGCCAGGCGCTTCGCTCCAAGGCGCGCCCCCTGATCGACGCCCGCGTCGCGCCCGAGCTCGAGGGCCTCGACCTCACGGTCCGCTGCGACCCGAAGTGGCTCGCCTTCGCGATCGGCCAGGTGCTCGAGAACGCCGCGAAGTACCGCAGGCCCGGGACCGAGCCCGCGCGCGTGCGCGTCTCCGCCGAGCGCCTGCGCGCCTCGGAGGCCGCGACGACCACGGTCCTCTCGATCGCCGACGACGGCGTCGGCGTCCCGGCGGGCGACGTCGCGCGCGTCTTCGAGAAGGGGTTCACCGGCAAGAACGGGCGCCGCTTCGCGAAGTCCACCGGCATGGGCCTGTACCTGGTGCGCACCCTGTGCGACAAGATGGGCATCGGCGTCTGGATGGAGTCCGAGGAGGGACGGGGCACCACCGTCCGCCTCGCCTTCCCCGACAGCGAGCGCTAGGCGCCGCGCGGGGCGCCTCCGCCACCCTTACGAAACCGCAAGGCTGCGGCAAGCGGAGGCCATGGCGGGCCCACCCGCCGCCGACGAGGATGGGACCGTGACGTCCCGCGAGAGGAAGGAGCCCCATGGCACCCGTCACCGTTCCCGTCCGTCCCGTCCTGTCATGCCGCAACCTCGAGAAGCTCTACGGGGACGGCGGCAGCTTCACCCGCGCGCTCGACGACGTCTCCTTCGACGTGGCCGAGGGGGAGTTCGTCGCCATCATGGGCCCGTCGGGCTCGGGCAAGACGACGCTGCTCAACTGCATCTCGACGATCGACCGACCCACCTCCGGCCACGTGGTCGTCGCAGACGACGACCTCACGACCCTCAAGGGCGGCGAGCTGTCTCGCTTCCGCCGCGAGCGCCTGGGCTTCGTCTTCCAGGACTCGAACCTGCTCGACACCCTCACGGCGCGCGAGAACATTGCCCTCGCCCTCACGATCAACCACGTGAGGCCCTCCGACATCCCCGGCCGCGTGGCGGCCGTGGCCAAGCGCCTGCAGATCTCCGGCATCCTGGACAAGCTCCCCCACCAGCTCTCCGGCGGCGAGTGCCAGAGGGTGGCCTGCGCCCGCGCGATCGTGTGCGGGCCGTCGCTGCTGCTCGCCGACGAGCCCACCGGCGCGCTCGACTCCAAGAACTCCCGCCTGCTGCTCGAGTGCTTCGACGCGCTCAACCGCGGGGGCGCCACGATCGTGATAGTCACCCACGACGCCTTCGCCGCGAGCTGGGCGCATCGCGTGATCGTGATGCGCGACGGGCGCGTCTTCAGCGAGCTCGCGCGCGGCAACCGCCAGAGGCGCGACTTCTTCTCCCAGGTGATGGACGTCGTCAGCTTCCTCGGAGGGGAGGGTTCGGATGTACGCTAGGATCGCCGTCGGCAACGTCCGCAAGTCGCTGCGCGACTTCTCCGTCTTCTTCGTCACGCTGGCCATCGGCGTGTGCGTGTTCTACGCCTTCGGCTCGATCACCGACCAGGCGGCCGTCGTCGAGCTCAACGAGGACTCCCGCACCCTCGTGCAGTGGCTCTCCGGCATGCTCAACGGGGTCTCGTCCTTCTTCGTGGTGATCCTCGGCGCGCTCGTCGTCTACGCCAACCGCTTCATCATCCGCCGCCGTCGCCGCGAGTTCGGCATCTACCTCACCCTCGGCATGCCCGCCTCGCGCGTGTCGCTGATCGTCGTGCTCGAGGGCCTGCTCGTCGGCATCGGGTCGCTCGTCTGCGGCCTCGCGCTCGGCGTCGCGCTCTCCCAGGTGATGATGTACGTGACGGCGAGCCTCTTCGAGGCGACCGTCGACGGCTTCGTGTTCGTGTTCTCGGTCGGCTCGTGCCTGCGCACCCTCGTCTGCTTCGCCGTCGTGTTCCTCGTGTCGCTGCTGCTCAACGTCCGCAGCGTGGCGCGCTGGAGGCTCGTCGACCTCATCGACGCCGACCGCGTGAGCGAGCGCGAGCGGACGCGCAGCCTGCCCGTGTGCGTCGTGCTGTTCGTCGTGTCGCTCGTGCTCATCGGCGTCGCCTACGCCGTCCTCACCGAGCACGGCATGGCGAGCGAGGGGCCGTGGTTCGGCATCGCCACCGCGCTCGTGGCCGTGGGCACGCTGCTGTTCTTCTTCTCCGGGTCCGGCTTCCTGCTGCGCCTCGTGCAGGCGTGCAAGGGGCTCTACCTGCGCGGGCTCAACATGTTCGTGCTGCGCCAGGTCTCGAGCCGCATCAACACGGCATGGCTCTCGATCAGCTTCGTGTGCGCCATGCTGTTCCTGGCCATCTGCGCCACCTGCACGGGCTTCTCGGTGACGATGGGCCTCAACCGCTCGGTCGCCGAGGGGACCCCCTACGACGCGAGCCTCACCTCCTTCCCCTCCGGCATCGCCGCCGAGGGCTGGGCCGCCGACGGCGTCCAGGCCGCGGCCGACGGCTACGACATGGTCGGCGCGCTCCGGCGCGAGGTTCCCGGCTGGGACGACTACGTCGGGCGCGCCGTGCAGGTGGACACCTACGGCGACCGCGTGATGGAGCCCGGCTACGTGCCCCAGCTCACGATGGCCGACTTCCTCGACGCGACCGACTTCGAGGGCGGCGCCACGACCGACGTGATGCTCGAGTACTCGCGCGACGCTGCCATCCCCTTCGTCCCCCTCTCGCAGTACAACGCGCTGCGCGAGATGGCCGGCGAGGATCCCGTCGAGCTCGCCGAGGGCGAGTGCCTGGTGTGGAACGACATGGCGGCCCTCGACGACTTCTGGCGCGCGGTCGCCGCGCAGGGCGGGCCCTTCGAGGCGTGGGGCCACGAGCTCGCCTTCGCCGAGGACGGCGTCGTGGGCGTGCACCTGCAGGACACCACCACCGGCTCCGCCATCACCGGCGCGCTCGTCGTGAACGACGAGGTGATCCCCGACTACGAGCGGCCCTCCATGAGCGTGGTGAACGTGGACTACGCGGGTCCGCGCGATGAGGTGGACCCCGCCTTCACCGACGCGCTGCGCGAGGGGCTCGTGGACGACCTCGCCCGCACCGACGGCGACGCCTGGCCGGCCTACAGCTACGTCACGGCCCAGGAGCTGCTCGGGGAGATGGGCGGCACCACGCTCGTGATCAGCTACCTGGCCATCTACATCGGCTTCGCCCTGCTCGTGGGCTGCTCGGCGGTCCTCGCGATCCAGCAGCTCTCCCAGGCGGCCGACAACGTGTCGCGCTACCGCGTCCTCGCCGAGCTCGGGGCCGAGCGCTCGATGGTCTCGCGCGCGCTGCTCATGCAGGTGGGCGTCTACTTCCTGTTCCCGCTCGTCGTCGCCGTGGCGCACGCGGCCGTCGCCCTCGCGAGCGTGAACGACATCGTGCTCATCATGACGGGCTTCGACATCTCGCAGTCGCTCGTGGTGACCGTCGGCGTCGTGGTGCTGCTCTACGGCAGCTACTTCCTGGTGACCTACGTCACCTCGAAGACGGTGATCCTGCGGCCCGCCGCGCGGACGTAGCGGGCGCTCGAGACGCGCCGCACGACGCGGGGCCCCGGCGCGACGGGCGCGTCGGGGCCCCGCGACCGCATGAGGACCCCCTGCCGACGGAATCCGCCGCCCCGAGCGGTCGGTTCCGTCACGAAACGGAGTCCTCGCAGCACGCGTCCCCTATGCGAGCGAGAACGACCAGAGGTTCGCGCACTGCCCGAGCACCCGGTCGACGTCCCAGGTCCTCGAGGAGCGCAGGACGCTGTTGGGGTCGTGGACCACGAGCCGGCCGTCCCCGTCGACCCCGGAGATGACGACGAAGTGGCCCGAGCTGGTGAAGTCCCCCGGCCCCACGCTCGCGATCACGGGGCGGCCCGCGGCGAGCTCCGCGAGGAGGCTGCCCGCGTCCGCGGGGACCTCCCGGGAGGAGAGCCCCAGCCACGAGGCGCCCTCGCCCATCAGCGACCAGGCCGTCATGCCGTCCATGACGTGGCCGCGCTCCTCGCTCATCCGACACATGTCGGCCGGGTCGGAGTCCGTGCGGCCCGTGAGGCCCACGTACGCCATCGTCAGGCAGGTGGGGCCGCAGCCCGCCTCGCCGACGGTGCTGCCGGCGTAGGGCTCCCCCGCCCACTCCGCGTCGGTCTGGTAGAGGTAGGGCACCTCGCCCGCGCGCCACTGGTCGCGCGGGGTCGAGATACGGCCCACGAGGGGGCCCGGGACGTTCACCGCCCCCGAGAGCAGCCCCCGGCCGAGCCCGAGCGCGCAGACGGCGAGGGCGCAGATGGCGACGAGCGTCGCGACGACGAGCGCCGCCCGCAGGGCGCGGCGCGCGCCCCTCCCCCTCCGTCGCCTGCGCGCGGGGCGCCTCCATGCGTCACGGCCGTACGCGTCCAAGACCTCGGTGTCCATCACGTCTCCCTCCCCCTCGCCTCCGGACGTGACGAGCATCCCGCCCGAGGGCCCTGAGGGGATGAAGGGGGGCCTAAGGCTTCCCTCGTTCCGCGCGCGGGGACGTCCGACGTCCCTTAGGAATTCGTTAAGGACCGCGCGCGGCACCCTGGCTATCCTGCTGGGGGAAGGAGGGGGCATGGGAGGCAACGGCACGACGAGGGTCCTGGTCGTCGACGACGAGCGCGAGATCTGCGACCTCGTCCGGCTCTACCTCGAGAACGAGGGGTTCGAGGTCGAGACGTTCCTTGACGGCGACGCCGCGCTCGCCCGCGTCGAGGACGAGGGCGCGGAGACCTTCGACCTCGCCGTCGTCGACGTGATGCTGCCCGGCTGCGACGGCTTCGAGCTTTGCCGCAGGATCCGCGCGCGGCACCGCTGGCCCGTGATCATGCTCACCGCGCGCGACGCGGAGGTAGACCGCATCACCGGGCTCACGCTCGGGGCCGACGACTACGTGACGAAGCCCTTCCTGCCCCTCGAGCTCGTCGCGCGCGTGAAGGCGCAGCTGCGAAGGCGGCGCGTCTACGACACGGACGGCGGCCCTGACGCCGCAGGCGCGCGTCCCCACGACGTCCTGACCCACGCCGGGCTCGTCCTCGACGTCACGGCCCACGCGTGCACGCTGAACGAGCGCCCCCTCTCCCTCACGCCGACGGAGTTCGAGATCCTGCGCATCCTGCTCGAGGCGGACGGGGCCGTCGTCTCGGCACAGGAGCTGTACCAGGGAGTCTGGGGCGAGGCCTACTACGCGCGCGGCTCGGGGTCCATCACGGTCCACATCCGGCACCTGCGCGAGAAGCTCGGCGACTCCTTCGAGAGCCCGACCTACATCACGACCGTATGGGGGTGCGGATACAAGATTGAGCGATAGGGAACGCGCCGACGAGCTGCGCGAGGCGCTCCGCACGGCCGGCGTCGCAGCGGCGGCCGTCCTCGGCGCCGTCATGCTCTACAACGTCCTCGTCGCCTTCGTCGACACGGCGCTCAACGGCGCCTTCATCGACTGGGTCGCGAGCCAGTTCCTCGACCAGTTCGCCCTGAACGAGCTCGGCGTCCCCGCCGAGCTCGCCCTCAACGTCGTCGGGACGCGCTACTTCTTCTTCCAGCTCGGGTGCTGCGTCGTCACGGTCGTCGCGGTCGCGTGGGTCGCCTCGGGCCGGCTCGCCCGCAGGCGCGCCGCGCGCCGCGAGCGGGTGCGCGCGGCCGAGCTGCTTCGCTCCTACCTCTCGCACGACGCCGACGCCCGGGTGGCGTTCCCCGCCGGATGGGAGGAGCTCGCTCTCGTCGCCTCCGACGCGAAGCGCGCCGCGTCCGAGCGCGAGAGGCGACTCGCCGAGGAGACCGAGCGCCGGAACGACCTGATCACCTACCTTGCCCACGACCTCAAGACGCCGCTGACCTCGGTGATCGGCTACCTGTCGCTGCTCGACGAGGTTCCCGAGATGCCGGAGGCGCAGCGCTCCCGCTACGTCGGCGTCGCGCTCGCGAAGTCCCGGAGGCTCGAGGCGCTCACCAACGAGTTCTTCGAGATCTGCCGCTACAACCTCAGCGGCATAGAGCTCGAGTACTCGACGGTGGACGTGTGCCTGCTCGTCGAGCAGCTCGCCGACGAGTTCCTCCCCCTGCTCCGCGAGCGCGGCAACGCGCTGGTCGCGCGCGTGAACGGGACGCCGCTGCCCCTCGACGGCGACGCGGGGGAAGAGGGAGCCGGTGAGCCGCCGCGCTGCGAGCTGCGCTGCGACGCCGAGCGCGTCGGGCGCGTCCTCGCCAACGTGCTGCGCAACGCCGTCACCTACGGCGACCCTGGAACCGAGGTCTCCGTCGACGTCGACGAGCTGGAGGCGGCCCCGGGCGAGGGACGCGGCGAGCCGGCCGTTCGCTTCGTCGTCACCGACACGGGGGCGACCATCCCCCGACATCGCCTCGAGGCCGTGTTCGACCGCTTCTACCGCCTGGACGACGCGCGCAGCGCCTCGACCGGCAACGCGGGGCTCGGCCTCGCCATCGCCCGCGAGATCGTCTCCCTCCACGGGGGGCGGATCTGGGCGGAGAGCGAGGACGGGCGCACGTCGTTCACGATCGAGCTGCCGGCGCGTCCCGCGTCGGCGTAGGGCCGGGTCGCGCGCCGGCCGCAGCGCTACTCCCCGCCGAAGATCTCCAGGATGTCGCCGAGGGCGGAGACGGGGCTCTTCCGCTTGTGCCCGTGGCGGTCGTCGACGTGCCTCGCCTCGACCGCGCGCTCCTCGGCAGCGCGCCCCTCGCGGGCGCGGTCGAGGATCTTGTCGAGCTCGCCGCGGTCGAGCCAGATGCCCCGGCACTCGGGGCAGTAGTCGATCTCGACGCCGTTCTTCTCGCTCATCAGCAGGGTGACGTCCTTGCACACGGGGCACTTCATGGCTTCCTCCATGGGTCCTCGGCGGGCGTTGACTGCCTTCTACCCCATTCGGCCCCTCTCGCCGCCGCGGCGGGAGGGGCTCCCGGCCGACGGGCGCCGGCCGGCCCCCCATCCGATCCCACCCGACTTCGTTGTCGACTCGTAACGCCATGGGGCGCCGACGCATCGCTCGCGTTGGAAATCGACAACGAAGTTCGCGTCACCGCTGCGGCGGAGACGTGCGTGCAAGAAGAAGAGGGCCCCTCCCTCCGGAGGGGCCCTCGGTCACTCGGTCATCCGGTCCCGGGCGCTAGCCGCGCTTGCGGCGGCTCCTCAGCAGCCCGGCGACGACGAGCACGGCCGCGATGGCGGCGACGATGCCATAGGGCAGCAGCTGCTCGCCCGTCTTGGGCAGCCAGCCGAACAGGTCGGGCTCGAGGCTGTCCACCAGGGTTATCACGGCGGTGCCGTCCTCGTCGGCCACGGAGAAGGACTCGCGCGCCGCGGCGGGGGCGTCGTCGGCGATGCGGACGGTCCCGTCGTCGAACACGAGGACGTCGAAGGCCGGGATGGCCTCGTAGCCCTCGGGGGCCCGCGTCTCGGTCACGGTGTAGCGCGTGCCCTCGGCGGAGCCCGTCAGCTGGACGCCGTCGACCACGGTGCCGTCGGAGGAGGAGGTGAAGGTCCTCGACGCGTCACCGTTCGGGAACGGACCCTCGACGGTGAACTCGGCGCCGGAGAGCGCGCCGCCGTCCTCGCCCTGCTTCACGATGCTCGCGCGCAGCGGCTCGTCGAGGGCCACGATCGTCAGGTTGCCCTGCTCGATCGCGTAGGCGGCCGGCAGGTCGGCGGCGGCGACGATGGTGCCGTCCTCCTGGACGGTGAACTCCACCGTGCCCTCGGCCAGCTCGTAGCCGGCGGGCGCGACCGTCTCGGTGAGCGCGTAGGTCTCGCCTGCCGCGAGCTCGGCGGACATGTCGAGCCTGCCGGTCTCGTCGGTGGTGTAGCTGCGGGTCTCGACCCCGGAGGCGCCGGCGAAGCGGCCCTCCACCTCGAAGGTGGCGCCCGCGAGCGCGACGGAGGTGTCCTCGGCGTCGACCTTGGCGAGCCCGATCACGATCGGCTCGTTGGTCACCTGGACCTGGAAGCGGTTGGAGTCGACCTTGGTGTAGCCGGTCGGGGGCAGGTTGCCCACGACCTGGCCGTCGACGACGGAGCCCTGGGACTGCAGCGTGCCGTCGGCCGCGACGTACACCCGCATGGTGCCCTCGGCCGCGAGGTAGCCCTCGGGCGCGTCGGACTCGGTGATGTCGTACGTCCCGCCGACCATCAGCTGGGCGCGCATGGTGGCGAGGCCGTCGGCGCCGGTCGTGATCGTGACCGGCTCGGTCCCGCCGCCCACGAAGGTGGTCCCGTCGACGGGCGTCACGGTGAAGGTGGCGCCGGGCAGCGCGTTGCCGTCAGGGTCGACCTTCAGGAGCTCGAGGCCGGTCGGCTCGTTCTGGACCGTGATCGCCACGCCGTCCTCGGAGACCTCGTAGCCCGCCGGCAGCTCGCCCACGACGTCGATCTCGCCGTCCTCGCCGATGGTGAACTCCATCGAGCCCATGACCCTCAGGTAGCCGTCGATCGTCTGCATCTCCTCGAGGGTGTAGGTGTGGCCCTGCGTCAGGGTGCGGTCGATCGTGATGGTGCCGTCAGGCCCGGTCGTGTAGTTCTTAGGGCCTGCGCCGTCGGTGCGCATGACGAAGAGGACGCCCTCGAGGCCGTGGCCGTCGGTGGAGTCGACCTTGCTGATCGTGATGCACACGAACTCGTTGGTGACGGAGAAGCTGTAGCCGTTCCCGTCGAGGCGCGCGTAGCCCTCGGGCATCTCGCCCTGGACCTCGAGGGTGCCGTCAGCGGCGACCTTCACCGTGAGCGTGCCCTCGACCGGGTCGTAGTCGTTGGGGGCATCGGTCTCCTCGATGGCGTAGGTGCCGCCCACGAGCAGCTGGCCCACGAGCGAGGCGTTGCCGTCGCGGCCGGTCCTGATCTCGACCGGGCCGGTCCCACCGCCCACGAAGGTGCTGCCGTCGACGGGCGTCACGGTGAACGTCGTGTTGCGCAGGGCGACGCCGTCCTCGTTCTCCTTGTGGATCACGAGGCGGGTCGGGACGTTGACGACGGCGTCGTCACCGGTGAGGGTGTGGTCGAGGTTGTGGCGGTCGATCGTGAACTGGTCGCTCACGAGCCAGCCCTGTCCGTCCTGGCCCACGTAGCCCTCGAGCGTGCCGCTCTCGACGAGGCGGTAGGTGCCCCACTGCAGGCCGGTGACCCTCAGCTGGCCGGAGTCGCCGCGCGTCGGCCTGCCGACGCCGGTGTTGGCCTCGTTCATCTCGTAGTTCCTGCCGGTCTGCAGGTCCTCCACGACGGTGACCCACTCGCCGCCGTCGAGGCGCTGGAGGTCGAACGTGACGCCGTCGAGCGGCTCCGTGTCGTCGCCCAGGCCGCCGAGCTTCTCGAGCGTCACGGAGCCCGTCTCGCGCCAGTTGGGCACGCCGGGATCGTAGATGCCGGAGCCGGAGGCGAGCGCCTGGAAGTCGATCTTGGAGGCGTCGGCCGGGATGCGGAACGTCTGCCCCTCGTCCTCGTTGCCGAGCACGAAGGTGGCCTCGAAGCCGCGCTCGCCCTCGATGTCGTAGCCGGGGTTGGCGCTCTCGACGAGGCGGTAGGAGCCCTTCTGGAGGTCGGGCAGCACGAGCGTGCCGGCCTTGCCGTCCACGGTCTCGGTCGTGTAGGTGCCGAGCTCCTGCTCGGTCGAGGAGCCCTCGGGCGTCCAGTACAGGGTGAACTCGGCCCCGTCGATGCCGGCGTTGCCCGCCCCGGGCGTCGCGTCGTACTTCATGAGCACGACGTCGGCCTCGAAGGCCTCGTTCTCGACGTCGACCTCGACGACCTTCTGGTGGTGCGTCGGCTGGCCGGCGACGTCGGCCTCGATCTCGAACTCGTAGTGCGTGGTCGAGGGAGGCAGCACGGCGCCCGGCGTGGAGTTCGTCTCCACGAGGTAGTACTCGCCGGGCAGCAGGCCGTCGGCCAAGGTGGTCCTGTGGCCGTCCTCCTCGGTGAGGAAGGTCACGTCGTCGGCGTCCTCGGAGCTCCAGGTGCCGTCAGCACCGATGGTGATGCCCTCGGCGACCTTCGTCCCGTCGGAGCGGTAGAGGTCGAACGTGGCACCCGCGAGCGGGCTCGTCTCGCCCTCGTCGTTCGTCACCGTCTTGGTGATCTCGAAGTGGCCGCGGAACACCGGGTCCTCGACCTCGACGTTGATCGTGCCGTCGGCCACCGAGCCGGAGACGGCGCCCTGCGTGGTCGAGGTGACGCTGCCGTCGGCCGCGACGGTGATCGTCACGTCCTCGGCGAGCGCGAAGCCCTCGGGCGGGTTGCTCGTCTCGCGGATGACGTAGGTGCCCGCGCGCAGGCCCCAGATCTCGCCGTCGGTCTCGACGGAGCCGGTGGCGTCGGAGGGGTCGTCCGTGCCGGCCGCCCACACGCGGGCGGAGGTGGTGCCGTCCTCGTCGACGGTCCACACCGCGTAGGTCCTGGAGCCGTCGGGGGAGAGCACGGTCAGCTCGACGTCGCGCGGGGCGTCGTCGCCGGCCACGTCGCTCACCTTGGAGAGGGTGAGGCGGTTGGGCTCGTTGGTGATCTCGGTGCCCGTCTGCTGGTCGCCCGCGACCTGGGTGCCGTCGGCGCCCTCCGTCGCGTAGACCGGGTGGAAGCCGGGCACGGTGCCGTCCTGCTCGACGGCCCAGTAGGTGTAGGGCTTGTCGTCATGGTCGGCGGCGGGCAGGTTCTCGTAGGTGAAGGTCCACTCGCCCTCGGAGACCTCGGTCCAGGTGGGCTGGGCCGGCGAGCCGCCGTCGTAGGTGACCTTCTCCGGGTCGCCGCCCTCGACGCTGCGCCACAGCACCATGGTCGGGCGCGTGCCGGAGTCGAAGTCCGGGACGAGCTCGGGGGCGTCGTCGGACCACAGCTTGGTGCCGGTGAGGTCGACGGTGCGCATCTCGTTGGTGAAGGTCTGGACGGCGCCGGTCGAGGAGCCGCTCACCACGAAGTAGCGGTGCGCGGTGTCGGCGTCCGGCACCTGCGTGGCGCCCTGGACGTCATAGCCGCCCGGGACCTGCTCGACCACGCGGTACTCGTAGGTGCGGCCCTGGGTGTCGGTCTCGGGGAGGTCCTTCCAGGTGGCCGTCTCCGTGCCGTCGGTGTCGGAGATGGTGAGGCTCACCACGCCGTCGTCGATGGCGCTGTCAGCGGGCTCGGCGCCCGCCTCGACGACCCACTCCCACGGGCCGGCGGCCTCGGTGTCGGTCTCGGCGAGGCGCCGCTGCAGGAAGTACGTCACCGTCCAGGTGCCGCCGTCGGTGGGCCTGGTGCCCCAGGCGTCATCGACGTCGGCGGCCCACGTCTTGGTGGCGGAGACGCTCGTGGAGTCGAGGGTGTTGGTAACCACGGTGCTCCAGGCGTCGTCCTTCTCGGTCGTCTCCTGGGAGGGCTGGTAGGGCCCGTAGGTCGTGTAGATGTTCGCGTCGGCGCTCTCGCTCGCCGTCGGCGGCGTGATCTCCTGGTCGCCGATCTTGGTCTCGACGACGCGGTACTCCACGGAGACGACCTGCCCGCTGGCGGACTTCACCGTGAGCGGCAGCCCGTTCCACTCGGCCTGCCAGCCGTGGTAGTAGTCGAGCGTCGCCACGAAGGAGTCGGGCGTAAACCCGGCCGCTGCGGTGTCGTCGTCGGTCGTGCCGGCCGCGGCGTGCGCCTTGAGGAAGCCGTAGGCATCCTGCCACGGGTCGTCGCTGCCCTCGACGCGGGCCTGGACCGTCACCTCGACGGTCTCGGGTCGCAGGCCGTAGGGATCCTCGCCGTCAACCCAGGTCTTGGAGGCGGTCAGGCCGCCCTTGAGGGAGTTCACGAGGGAGAGGGAGTCGCTCGTGCCGGCAGTGGCCGAGGAGGTGCCTCTCGTCACGACGTAGGAGGACTCGTAGCCGCTCGGCAGCGTCTCCGTGACGGTGTACTCCCAGCGCTGTCCGTTGGGCGCCCACTCCTCGACGTTCTCGATCGTGAAGCTCCAGGAGCCGGCGTCGGCGTCCTTCACCCAGCTGAGGTAGTTCGCCCCGTCCGGGTCGTCGCTCTGGAGCTCGACCTGCTCGGTCATCGGGCCGGCGGAGCGGGAGAGCGTGATCCCGATCTCGTCGGGCCTCGTCCCGAACACGTTGCCGTAGTCGTTCCAGCGCTTCGTGCCGGAGAGGTCGCAGTTCCCCTCGTCGTAGTCGTTGGCGAAGGTCACGTCGACGACGTCGTCGTTCTTGGCCACCACGTCATCGGACATCGTGCCCGAGGGGATGCCCTCGTCCGTCTCGGCGGAGGCCTTGAGCTGGTCGCTGCCGACCTCGAGGTCGCCCATGCCGACGGTCGTCTCGTAGCCGCCTCCCAGCGGCTCCTCGGTCACGTAGTAGACCCACGGGTCGCCGGAGGGCGCGAGCATCTCGAGGTCGTCGAAGGTGCAGGTGGCCTCGGCGTTGCCGTCGCCGGAGTCGGCCGCGGCGAACTGCTCGGCCGTGATCGTGCGGGCCTCGACGAGCGCGGACTCGCTGCGCTGCCCGTCATGCTCGTAGTAGCGGTAGAGGCGGTAGGTGACGTCCGGGTAGGCGTCGCCGGCGTCGCGGCCGGAGAAGGCCTTCTTCACCGTGAGCTGGCCCGTGGGGGCCTGGTACACGTTGCGCAGGATGAAGGAGCCCGCCTCACCGTGCTGGACGACGTAGATGTTGCCGGAGACGTCATGCTGGTCGTCGGAGCCGTCCGTGATCTGGAAGCTGTCGCCCGTCGGGAAGCCGGCCCCCTCGACGCCCTCGAGGCCCCACACGACCTCGACGGCGCGGTACTCGTAGAGCCTGCCGTCCTCGGTGAAGCGCGGCAGCGGCTCGGGGTTCGCCGGCAGGCTGTCGTTGTCCCCCTTGTACTCGACGTGGTAGCTGTACTGGTTCGTCGTGACCTCCGTGAGCGTGGAGGTCTCGGCGACGTAGCCGTCCACCTTCCAGGAGCCGTCGGCCTGCCTGGTCGCCGTCATCGGCTCCCAGCTCGTGTCGCCCTTGACGCGCTGCTGGATGTAGACGGTCACGTCGGGCAGGTCGTCCTGGGACACGTTGCCCGGGACGTCCTCCCACACCTTGGTGCCGTTCGCGATCACGTTGCTCGTGAGGGTGTTGACGAAGGTGCCGCCCTCCTGGATGGCCCAGCCGGTGCCGTTCTGGTCCGTGACGGGGTCGTCGGCCTCGGCGTCGGCGTCGACCTTCACGTAGGGCGCCTCGTCCTTGTCCACGACGCCCGTGGTGTCGAACGTGACGTCGGCGTAGTTCAGGGACGCGGAGTCCGCGGCCATGGTCTCCTCGGCGTAGTACGTGTACTCGCGGCCCAGGCTGTCATAGGCCGGCAGCCCGTTGATGGTGCAGGTCTGGCCGTAGAGGTCGGCCGCGAGGTCGGAGTCCCCGCCGCCCGCGCGCGTGGAGGCCTCCCACAGGTAGTCGACGTACCCGTCGACCACCTCGGGCGTGCCGCCGTCGACCGTGCGGTACAGGGTCAGGTAGATGTCCGGGCGCTGCCCGAGCTCCTCGTAGACGTACTGGTCCTTCCACTCCTTGTGGAACTGGACGGACGTCGTGCCGGAGCGCGTGTTCGTGATTTCCCAGCTCTGCGTGTCGTGGAAGTGCAGTGCGGAGGTCTGGTAGTCGCCGACCTCGACGGAGTTATGGTAATCGCCCTGGTCGCCGACGAAGCTCTCCTCGACGGAGTAGGTCACCGAGTAGCCCTGCGCGTCGTACTTGGGCAGGCCCGCGATCACGTAGGTGCCCTTCTCCTGCGTCGTGTCGACGGTGACGCGCAGCTCGCCGCCGGTCACCTGGACCTCGTCGGTGTTCACGTTGTACTGGCGCGCGTCGTCGCCCGTGCCGTTGAGCACCGGCAGGCGGTTGCCGGAGACCTGGACCCACACGTTGCCGTCGCCGTCGACGCTGAAGGCGCTCACCGGTCCGTTCGCGCCCTCGCAATAGACGGTGAGCACGGCGTCGGGACGGATGCCGTCAGGGTCGGTGCCGAGCCCGTCGATCCACTCCTTCGTCACGTCGAGGTCGATGATGCCGAGGCGGCGGTTGGTCACCTCGACCGAGCCCATCTCGTCGTTGCGGGTGGAGCGGACCTCGTAGACGTGCTGCGTGGTGGCCACGCGCTCGTTCTCGGGGTTGCTCCAGCCGACGTTGATCCACTCGACGTCGCCGTACTGGGCCCTGGCCTCGTCCATCGAGACGACCGGGTACACCTTGCCGTTCTCGACGACCGAGACCTCCTCGGCGTAGAAGTCGTCCTGGTCGAGGTTGCCGATGCCCACGCCGACCTCGGCGTACCAGGAGTTGGCGGCCGAGAGCTCGATGTTGGAGGCGACGAGCTGGCCCTCGCGGTACGAGACGCGCGGGTCCCCGTTCTCGTCGAGCGTCTGCGACTGCATGTCGTGCGCCGCGTACAGGTTCACGATGACGGACGGGCGGTGCACGTCGTCGTCGCCGTCGAGCCAGCGCTTCGTGATGCGGATCTCGGAGCTCTCGCCCTCGGCGATGTGGTTGTCGATGCGCGTGGTCGCGGTGTCCGGGTCGTAGGTGCGCGTGGCGTACCAGCCGTCCTTCTGGGTCTCGAGGACGAGGTAGTTGTAGCGGGCGCCGGACTCGGAGTACTTCGGGAGCTCGAAGTCGATGTGGTAGGGGCTCGTCTCCTGGTAGGTCGCGCCCTCGAGGCCGGGGATCTCGGTCGGGGCGGCGTCGATCTCGCCGTCCATCTCGAAGGTACCGATCAGCTCGTTGTCGCGGAACAGCTGGATGCGGGCGATGCCGTCGTTGTCCACGTCGGCGTACTCCTCGCCCGTGAGGTCGGGCCTCACCTGGGCCATGCTGCCGTCGGGCTGCTCCCAGTACTTGTCGACGTGCTCCTCGGTGGTGTTCTGGAACGTGTTCGTGATCGTGGTCGTGCCGTCGTCGTTGACCGTCGGCGTCGAGACGAAGGAGAGCTGCTCCTGCTCGCCGGTGGTCGACGTCACCGTGAGCTCGAAGGAGGCGCTGCCGTCTTCGTTCTCGCGGAAGTTCGTGTCCTGGCCGCCGAACGCGACGCCCGTCTCGACCCAGCGGTACTCGAGCTCGTGGCCGTTCTCGTCGTAGCGGTCGAAGGTGCCCGAGAACTGCTTGGTGAGCGTCTCGGCGTGCCAGCCCGTCAGGGTGACGGTGCCGTCCGCGCCCCCGACGTCCTGCCACTCCTCGTCGCTGCCGGCGTGCCGCCACTGCGCCGTGAAGGTGCACGTGACGTCGGTGAGGCTGTCCTGGAAGGCGCTGATGACCCACGTCTTTCGCCCCTCGACCGTCACTTGGCCGGTCCTGCGGTTCGTGACGGTGGCGCCGTTGTAGATGAAGCGGTCGTTGGAGGGACGGGTCGCCTGGCGGTCGTAGTAGACCGGGTCGTCGTTCGAGTCGAGGTAGTTCGGGCCCGTGTCGCCGGACACGGCGCCGTCAGCCCCGATCGTGCCGTAGACGATCTCGTAGCCCGAGACGGCGTCCTCGCGCAGCGCGTAGACGTAGGGGTAGCCGTCCGGGTCGTAGCGGTCGAGGAAGCGCTCGCCCTCGGCGATGCCGTACTTCTCGCGCAGCATCGCGTCGAGGTCGACGTTCGTGTCGGAGCCGGCAGGCAGCGTCAGGGTCACGAACTCCTCGCTACCCTCCTTGTTGACGAGGGTGGCCTGCGTCGCGGTCGCCGGGCTGCCGCCGTTGGTGGAGTAGCGCCACAGCGTGTAGGTGACGGCCGGGCGCTGCGAGGCGTCCCCGTCGTCGGCCCACACCTTGTCGGCGGAGTAGGTCGTCAGGCCGCTGTGGCGCAGCGTCATCGTGCCGCGGAGTAGACGGCGTTGGTCGATGACCCGTGGTTCGGCGCCGCGGAGTTGTCGTAGGTGGCCTGGTAGTAGTCGCTGCCGGTCTGGGCGCCCGTGTAGGCGATCGAGTAGACGATGGGCTTGTTGTGCTGGTCGTAGCGCGGAAGGCGCCCGCTGATGACGGCGCCGGTGTCGGTGAGCTCGAGCTTGAGGTCGCCGCTCGCGATGAGGTCCCTCAGGGAGGGCGGCTGCTCCTGGATGACGCCGTCGATCGTGGCGGACACCATGAAGGCGTCCTCGGGCAGGCTCGCGAGGAGCTCCGGGAAGTCGTCGTCGCCGATCTTGGCCACGATGTCGAACTGGAGGTCGTAGGTCAGCAGCTGGTAGACGACGAGGCTGCCGTCCTCGGCGTAGCCGGAGCCCGTGCCGCGGAAGTAGCCGTCGATCTGCCCGTCGCCCTTGGCGCCCGTCCTGTCGGCGAGGCGCCAGGAGACGGACACCTGGGAGCCGGCCACGGTCTCCGTCTTGGTGAGCACGTTGCCGTCCACGTCGTAGACGGGCTTCGTGACCTCGTTGCCCTGGGCGTCGACGTAGTAGGTCCGCTGCGTCTCCACGTTCGTGGGCAGCCCGCCCGTGGTGATCGAGTAGACGTTGCCGGCCGCGCTCCCGCTCACGAGGGGGGTCGGCAGCTGGTCCTGGGTGAGGTGCAGCAGCTCGGAGGCCTTCTGCGTGAGGTTGCCGTCGGCGTCCACGAGGTCGTACCAGGTCGTGCCGTCGACCGTGAACTGCGGCATCATGCCGGCCACGATCGAGTCGAGCGAGGGGCGAGACGCGGAGTTGTTGTCGCCCCACGTGATTGAGCCCTTCGCGTGCTCGACGAAGTCGGTGGCGACGGTCACGGTGCCGACGCCGTCCGTGTTGAGGGCGAGCATGCCCGCGGCGAGGACCGCGTTCGCGACCTGCTCGTCCGTCATGCCCTCGGTGCCGGCGAGCTCCTCCTCGCCGTCCTGGCCCTCGTCCTCGGGCATGGCGACGCCGAGGGTCGCGGCGACGTCCGCCGCGGAGGGGATGGCGAGCGTGGCCGTCTGGGCGGTGCCGTCGGCGCCGGTCTGCAGGGTCCAGGAGACCTGGGAGGCCTCCTCGCCGAAGGCGGAGGCGTCGACGCGCACACCGAGGTCGACGCTCGCCTCGAGCGTCGCGAGGACGGGGGTCTCGGAGCCCTTGGCGACCTCGCCCACGGCGTAGGAGGTGCCGGTGGCCGTGTCGACGGGGGCCTGGAACTCGATGACGAGCGAGCCGCCCTGGACGCGGGCGGTGCCGATCCTGGTCGAGGTGGCGGTGCCGTCCTCGGCGCGCTGCCAGACGTCGACGGTCGCGCCCTCCTCGGCGGTGACGCCCTCGGGCAGGGGCACCGTCACGGTGTCGCCCGCGATGACGGAGGCGTACAGGGTGCCGTCGAGGGAGGTCGACGCCGTCGGGTCGAGGCTCAGGGTGAGGTTCAGGGTCGCGGGGACGCCGTCGGCGAGCGCGGAGCCGATCAGCTGGGCGAGCGGGGCGTCGGGGTCCTCGTCGAGCGCGGTCTGCAGCGCGGAGGCGGCCGCCTCGTCGGCGGCGAAGGTCAGCCCCTCGCTCGCGAGCTCGAGGGCGTCCGTGTCGCCCTCCCAGGCGCGCGGCGCGGTGCGCTCGGCCTTCGTCTCGGCCTCGGGGGTGGCGGGGGTGCCGGGGGTCTCGGTCTCGGGGGCGGGGGTGGTCCCCTCGTCCGAGGCGCCGCCGGTCGCGGGGGTCGCGGTCTGCGACGGGGTCGTCGACTCGGGCGTCGTCGACGGGTCGGCGGTCGTCGTCGACGCGTCGGTCGTCGGCGTCGTAGACGGGTCGGGCGTCGTGGGCTCCTGCGGCGTCACGACGGTCGTCGCGCCGTCGCCGTCCTGGGTCCCGTCGCCCGTGACGGGCGTCGTCTGCTGGCCCGTGTCGCCGACGGCCGCGTAGACGAGCCCCGTGCTCATCGCCGTCGAGAGCACGAGGACGAGGACGAGCAGGGCGCGGGCGACGCGCGGCATGAGCTCGCGCGCGGCGCGCCTGACCCTCCTCGAAACGCGGCGGGCCTTCGTTCCGTTCGACATGAAGCGCTTCATCGAGCTACCCCCCCCCAGCCGTTTTCGACTGCGTCGGCAGGCGCACCGTCGATGCACGGTTGAGGTCCGTTTGATGTGCGACTATACCCACCGGGACGCGCCAGCCCCGGCAAGGGGATACAACTGTTCGCTCATGCTAACAGAAGGCTGACGCCGCGACCAGGTCACGGCGTCGAACCGGGGCGAGCGGCGCGGAGGGGTCCCTAGCGGCCCCGGGCCTCCCGCGCCTCCGCGGCGATCCTGGCCATCTCGGCCTGCACCGCGTGCTCCGCGTTGGTGCCCAGCACCCGCTCCGCGAACGAGCGCAGCACGTAGCAGGCGTTCGCCATCGCGAAGGGGTGGCCCACGTAGCGCAGCATCTCGTAGTCGTTCATCGAGTCGCCGTAGGCGGCCATGTCCTCGGCGCGGATCTTCAGCCTGCGCCCGATCGTGCGCAGGCCGGAGGCCTTCGAGACGCCGCGCGGCATCACGTCGATGCAGTCGGGGCTGTAGGGCAGGAAGGTCAGCTCGTCGCCGAGCTCGCTGGTGAGCGAGAAGATGATGTCGGTCGTCTCCTCGGCGCGGTCCACCGGAATCACGATCTTGAAGATCTCGTCGTCGGGGACCTCGCTCACGTTGCGCTCGTACTCGCCCTCCTCGCCCGGGGGAGGCCCGAACGGGGGCCGCCAGTTCAGCTCGGTCACGTAGCGGTGCTCCGCGCCGTGCAGCATGAGGTGGGCACAGGAGATGCGGTCGCAGAACTCCTTGAGCCGGCACACGACGTCGTGGTCGAAGGTGAGGTCCTCGAGCACGCGTCCGTCGCAGACGACCTGGGTCCCGTTCGAGGCCACGTAGTCGATCTCGTCCGCGTAGTCGCCCCAGAAGGCGCGCAGCGTGTCGTGGCGGCGCCCGGAGCTCACCACGAAGCGGACGCCCGCGTCGCGCAGCTCGTCGATGAGCCCGTAGGTCTCCGGGGGAATCCGCGAGTCCTCGTCCAGCAGCGTGCCGTCCATGTCCACCGCGACGAGCCTGATCATGGCCGCTCCCCCGCCTCGATGCGGTCCAGCAGGCGGCGCAGGTCGCACTGGACGCCGTGCTCCTCGTTCGTCTCGATCACGCGCTCGGCGACCTGCCTCACGCCGTAGAGGCCGTTGCCCATCACCACGGGGTGGCCCACGTAGCGCAGGATGTCGTAGTCGTTCATCGAGTCGCCGTACATCATCACCTCGTCGGGCGTCAGCAGGTAGTGGCGGATCACCTTGCGGATGCCGCTCGACTTGGAGACGTGCTTGGGCATGTAGTCGATGCCGCGGCTGCCCGTCCACGCGAACGTCCAGATGTCACCGAGCTCGACGCCCAGGGCGTAGACGATGTCGGGGACGACGGAGACGTCCTCGCTCAGGATCACGCCGTTGAAGATCGCGGCCTCGGGCCCGGGGACCTTGTTGAGGTACACGTCGTTGTCCGGGCCGGGGCGCCGCGGCAGGCGCTCGAACTTCTGCGGCGGGTCGAAGCAGTAGGCCACGTCGCCGGCGCGCGCGAGCAGGTGCAGGCAGTCGAACTGGTTGACCACCTCGCCCAGGGCGAGCAGGGCCTCGTGGCTGTAGAGCTCGCGGGAGATGAGCCTCCCGTCCACGTAGACCTCGGCGCCGTTGGAGCAGACGAAGTCCATCTCGTCCGCGATGGGCGCGAACACGTCCGCGAGCTCCGCGAAGCGCCTCCCCGAGCTCGCCGCGAAGTGGATGCCGTGGCGGCGCAGCTCGTGGACGAGCTCGAAGGTCTCGGCGGGGACGTGGAGGGGCCGGTCGAAGAGCGTCCCGTCCATGTCGGTCGCGATCAGCTTGATCATGCACGCGCCCCCTCGCTCGCGTCGAACGCGGGGACGCCGCTCCCGCCGGCGCGGATGTCGTCGATCACGCGGCGCAGGTCGCGCTGGACGCCGTGCTCCAGGTTGGACTCGACCACGCGCTCCGAGACCTGCTTCGGCGGGTAGAAGGCGTTCGCGACGACCGTGGGGTGCCCCACCTCGCGCAGGATCTCGTAGTCGTTCATCGAGTCGCCGTAGGCCATGACCTCGTCCGCGGAGAGCCCGTAGTGCGCCATCACCTTCGCGATGCCGGTGGCCTTGGTGATCCCCTTCGTCGAGAAGTCCATCCCGACGTTCGTGTAGTTGAACGTGAACAGGTCGCCGAGCTCGAGGTTGAGCACGTAGGCGAAGTCCTGGATCTCGTGCGGCAGCTCGGTGATGAACCAGCCAGTCGTCACCCGCTCGCCCGGGCGCGGCACGCGGCGCTGGGCGTGGACGAGGTCGCCGTCGTTGCGGGTCTCGAGCAGCGGGAGCAGGCGGTCGAACTTCTCCTGCGTGTCGTCGCAGCACAGGATCCCCTCCTCGGAGGCGAGGAAGAGGTGGTGCGCGTCGAACAGGTTCGTCACCTCCGCCACGCGGCGCACGGCCTCGACCGAGTAGAACTCCTCCTGCAGGCACTCGCCCGCCACGTAGACCTCGGCGCCGTTCGCGCACACGTAGTCCATCTCGTCGGCGACGGGCGCGAAGTTGTCCAGCAGCAGCGGGTGGTCGCGCCCCGAGCTCACGCAGAAGCGCACGCCGACCTCCGCGAGCTCGCGGATGAGGCCGAAGGTCTCGGGCGGGACGAGCCCCTCGCCGTCGAGCAGCGTGCCGTCCATGTCGCAGGCGATCAGCTTGATCATGCGGTCCCTCCCGAGCTCGCGACGGAGCCCGAGCCCGTCCCGATGGCCGTGGGCGGCAGGGTGAAGTCGACGAGCCCGTCGCCGCCCGCACGGATGTCGTCGATGATGCGGCGCATGTCGCGCTGGACGCCGTGCTCGAGGTTCGTCTCGATCACGCGCTCGGCGATCTGGTAGGCGCCGTAGAGCGCGTTTCCCACCACGACGGGATGGCCCACGTAGCGCAGCATGTCGTAGTCGTTCATCGCGTCGCCGTAGGCGACGGCCTCGTCGCGGCGGATCCCGTGGTGGCGCAGGACCTTGCGCAGGCCCGTCGCCTTGTTCACCGTCTTCGGGGTGAAGTCGATCGCCACCATGCCGGTGCGCTGGAACACGAAGCGGTCGCCCATCTCCATGTTGAGCACGTAGGCGAGGTCCACGATCTGCTCGGGGTCGCTGCACACGCATACGCCGAGGATGAGCTCGGAGCCAGGCGGCGGGGTCCCCGGGGTGTAGGTGGTCCAGCCGCCGTGCACCTCGAGGAAGCGGGCGTACTTGTCCGGGTCGTCGTCCAGGCAGTACGACGTCTCCTCGGTCGCGCAGGTGAGGTGCAGGCAGTCGAACTGGTTCACCACGTCGGCGAGCTGCATGAGGTCGTCGCGGGAGAAGAACTCCTTGTCGACGAGCTCGTCGCCCACGTAGATGGAGGTGCCGTTGGAGGCGACGTAGTCGATCTTGTCGGCGACGGGGGCGAACAGCTCCTGGAGCGTGCCGACGCGCCTGCCCGAGCTCACGCAGAAGCGGACCCCCAGGTCGTACAGCTCCTCGATGAGCCCGATCGTCTCCTCGGGCAGCCGCGAGCTGGACTCGAGCAGCGTCCCGTCCATGTCACAGGCGATGAACCTGATCACGCGAGGCCTCCCGTCCCCCCGAGCCCGTCGCCGCCGGCGCGGATGTCGTCGAGCATCCGCCGCATGTCGCGCTGCACGCCGTGGTCGACGTTCGAGGCGATGACGCGCTCGGCGAGCTCCTTGATCTGGTCGTACGCGTTCTCGACCGCCGTGGGGTGCCCCGCGTGGTCGAAGAGGAACTGGTCGTTCATCGAGTCGCCGTAGGCGACGACCTCGTCGGCGGCCACGCCCCTGGCCTCCATCACGAGCTGGAGCCCCGTGGCCTTCGAGACGCCGCGCGGCACGACGTCCAGCACGGGCTTCTCGAGCGCCAGGAAGTGGAAGACGTCGCCCATCTCGGCCTCGAGCTCGTCGGCCGCGGCGAGGACGTCGGTGTCCGCGGGGCAGAACAGCGCGCAGGCGACCATGTCGACCCCCTCGGGGGGCGGGCCCTCGAGCACGCGGCGGGCCGACCAGCCCCACTCCGCGCGCTCGGACTCGGTGACGGCGCCGTCCACGACGTACTCGCGCCCGTCGCTGCCCACCGCGTTCAGGTGGAAGCCGGGGTGGCGGGCGGCCGCGAGCGCGGCGAGGCGCCCCACCTCCCCCGCGTCGTAGGGATGGCGGGCGAGGACCTCGCCGCCCGCGGAGACGAAGGTCCCGTTGGCGCACACGAGGTCGACGCAGTCCGCGATCGGCTCCACGAGCCTGCGCACGAACGAGGCGGCGCGCCCCGAGCACACGCAGAAGCCCACGCCCACCTCGGCGAGCTCGCGGACGAGCCCGTACGTCTCGGGCGGGACCTGGCTGCGCTCGTCGAGCAGCGTGCCGTCCATGTCGGTCGCGACGAGCCTGATCACGCCGGGGCCTCCCCCGTGCCGAGCCCGTCGCCGCCGGCGCGGAGGTCGGCGAGGATGCGGGCCATGTCGCGCTGGACGCCGTGCTCGGCGTTGGTCTCCACGACCCGCTCCGCGAGGGCCTTGAGCTCGTCGAGCGCGTTGCCGACGGCGCGCGGGTGGCCGGCGCAGGCGAACAGGTCACAGTCGTTCATCGCGTCGCCGTAGGCCACGACCTCGTCGCGGGAGAGCCCGTGCGCCTCGAGCACGCGGGAGAGCCCGGTGCGCTTGGAGACGCCCTTCGGCGTCGCGTCCACGATGGGGACGCCCAGACGGTGGAAGTCGAACACGTCGCCCATCGCGTCGTTGAGGAAGGCCTCCGCCTCGGAGAGGTCCGCCTGCACGGAGGAGAACATCTCGCAGGACAGCACCCCCACGTCCGCCGGCGGCGGGCCGATCAGGGTGGTGTGCTCGGGCCAGGCCCGGAAGAAGGCGTCGACGTCGTCGTCCGTGCGCGTCACGAGGTGGTAGTTGCCGTCCGTCCCGCCGAGGCAGGGGTGCAGCATCGGGTAGCGCTCGAACACGATGCCGAAGAGCTCGTCGAGCGCCGCGCGGTCGAAGGTGTCGCGCACGAGCGGCTCGCCGGCCACGGTCACGTGGGTGCCGTTGGCGCACACCATGTCGATCTCGTCGAGCACGGACTCCACGAGCGGCAGAGCGGAGTGGGGCGGACGCCCCGAGCACACGCAGAAGCGCACGCCGACCTCCGCCAGCTCGCGGATGAGGTCGAAGGTCTCCGGCGGGACGCGGCTCTCCTCGTCGAGCAGCGTGCCGTCCAGGTCCGTCGCGACGAGCCGGATCACGACTTGGCCCCGAAGCGCAGCGTCTTGCTCCCGTCGCCGCCGGCGCGCATCTCCTCGAGCAGGCGCTTCATGTCGCGCTGGACGCCGCGCTCGAGGTTCGACTCGATGATGCGGGTCGCGACCTGCTTGGGCGCGTACAGCGCGTTCGCCATGGCCGTGGGGTGGCCGACGATGCGGAAGATGTCGTAGTCGTTCATCGAGTCGCCGTAGGCGATGGCCTCCTCGGGATACACGTCGTAGTGCTCGAGCACCTGCTGGATGCCCGTGGCCTTGTTCACGTGCGCCGGCATGAAGTCGATGGACTGCCCGTCGGTGGGCGCGAAGGTGAAGTCGCGGCCCATCTCGAGGTTGAGCAGGTAGGCGATGTCCATGATCGACTCGTCGGAGTCGCAGGCCACGCTCGCGGTGAGGATGTTGGTGGTGGGGGGCGGCACGGCGGGGGTCGGGTAGAAGTTCCACTGCCGCCCGACGGTGCGCCGGAAGCGCAGCGCCTTGGCCGGGCTGTCCAGCAGGAAGGGCTGGTCGTGCTCGTCGTGCACCGTCACGTGCAGGGAGTCGAAGCCCTCGCACAGGTCGCGCAGGCGCATGAGCGCCTCGTAGCTGAACAGCTCGCGGTCGGTCGTGACGCCCTCGATGACGACGTGGCAGCCGTTGGAGCAGACGAAGTCCATCTCGTGGGCGACGGGGCGGAACAGCTCGTAGAGGAACAGGTAGGGACGGCCGGAGCTCACGACGAAGCGCACGCCCTCGGTCCACAGGTCGTGGATGAGCTCGAAGGTGCCCTCGGGCACCTGGCTGTTCTCGTCGAGCAGGGTGCCGTCCATGTCGGAGGCGATCAGTCGGATCATCTAGCCCTCCAGACCCTCGAGGACGCGCCGCATCTCCTGCTGGACGCTGTGGTCCTTGTTCGACCCGATGATGCGCTCCGAGATCTGCTTGACGGCGTAGCGCGCGTTCTCCATCGCGACCGGGTGCCCCACCAGGCGCAGGATCTCGTAGTCGTTCATCGAGTCGCCGAAGGCCATGACCTCGTCGGGGACGATGCCGTAGTGGTCCATGACCTGCTGGATGCCGGTGGCCTTGGAGACGTAGCGCGGCATGACGTCGATCCAGCGGACGTCGGAGGGGGCGAAGCGGAACGAGTCGCCCAGCTCGCGGTCGAGCGCGTAGGCCATGTCCATGAGGTAGTCGGCGTCGTCGCAGTAGATCGAGCCCTTGAGGATGTTGACCTCGGGACCGGGCACCACGTTCACGCGGACCTCGTTGCGCAGGTCCTTGTCGAGCGCGCGCTCGAACTTGTCGAGGTCGTCGAGCAGGTAGGAGCGCGTGCGGTCGTTGACCATGAGGTGCAGGCAGTCGAACATCTGCACGACGCGCTCGAGCTTCATGACCGCCTTGTGGGAGTAGATCTCGCGGTCGATCATCTGGCCCTGGACGTAGACCTGGCAGCCGTTGGAGGCGACGAAGTCCATGTCCTCGATGACCGGCTCGAAGAACTCGCACAGCGTGTCGTAGCGCCGCCCCGAGGTGACGACGAAGTTGACGCCCCTCTCCTTGAGGGCGCGGATGAGGTCGAACGTCTCGGGCGGCACCTTGCTGTCCTCGTCGAGCAGGGTTCCGTCCATGTCGGAGCAGATCAGCTTAATCATGATGCGTCGCGTCCCTCCCGCTGGTCCCTATGACAATGCAATACCAGTACTAGTATCCCACTGAAATACCCCACGCCGACCACCCACATCGAGGAGCGAGATGCGCACGAGCCGCCACGTGATCGCGAGCCCCGTCTCGGGCACGGGCGTCCCCCTCGAGGAGGTTGACGACGCGGTCCTCTCCTCCGGCGTGCTCGGCGAGGGATGGGCCGTCGAGCCGCGCGACGGGACGGTGCTCGCCCCGATTGACGGCGTGGTCACCCGGATGGCCCGCACCAAGCACGCCTTCTGCATGCGCGGCGACGACGGGACCGAGGTCCTCGTCCACATCGGCATCGACACCGTCCGGCTCGGGGGCGCCCCCTTCGAGGCCCTCGCGCACGAGGGCGACCGGCTGCCGACGGGAGGGCCGGTCCTCTCCGCCGACCTCGACGAGATTCGCGGGGCGGGGCTCTCCGCCCTCACCGCCGTGATCGTGTGCGGCGACGAGGACGAGCGCGTCGACGTGGTCGCAGCCCCCGGCGGCGACGTGCGCGCCGGCCGGCCGCTGATCGAGGTGCGCCGCGCCGCCGAGGGCGGCCGGGGGCGGGGCCACTAGGCCCCCTGCGGCACGGCGAAGCGCGCCACGAGGCGCTCCAGCATGTCCACCTGCAGCTCGAGCGCCCTCACCGGGACGAACTCGCGCACCGAGTGGAAGCACAGCCCGCCGGTCCCGAGGTTGGGGCAGGGCAGCCCGCGCTCGGAGAGCTGGGAGCCGTCCGTGCCGCCGCGCACCGGGCGCACCACCGGCTCCACGCCGACGTCGTGGCAGGCCGCGAGCGCGTTGTCGACGAGGAACATGCGGCCGGAGAGCGCGGACGCCATGTTGCGGTACTGGTCGCGCACCTCGACCTCGACGCGCGCCGTCGGGTGGGCCGCGCGCACGGCGTCCGCCGCGCGCCCGAGCGCCGCCTTGCGGCCCGCGAGCACCTCGTCGTCGAAGTCGCGCAGGATGTAGCGGGCGCGCACGCAGCCGTCGTCGCCCTGGACCGACAGGCAGTGGAAGAAGCCCTCGCGGCCCTCGGCCAGCTCGGGGCGCTCGCCGGCGGGCAGCGCGGCGTCGAACTCGCGGAACAACGAGGTCGCGTTCACCATGACGCCCTTCGCCGCGCCTGGGTGCGTCTGCACGCCGCGCAGCGTGACCGTGGCCTCCGCGGCGCTGAAGGTCTCCCAGGAGACCTCCCCGACCTCGTTGCCGTCGACGGTGTAGGCCCACGCGGCGCCGAAGGCGTCGAGGTCGAGCAGGGCGGCGCCGTGGCCGATCTCCTCGTCCGGGACGAAGGCCACCCTGAGCGCGGGGTGCGGGAGCGAGGGGTCGGCGACGAGGCGGGCGAGCAGCGCGCAGATCCCCGCGACGCCGGCCTTGTCGTCGGCGCCGAGCAGGGTGGTGCCGTCGCTGCAGATCAGGTCCTCGCCGACCAGGTCGTCGAGCTGCGGGCACTCGGCGGGCGAGACGGAGACGGGCCGGCCCCCGGGCGCGCCCACGACGAGGTCGCCTCCCTCGTAGCGCACCACGTGCGGCCGGACGGGGCCTCCCGGCACGCCGGGGACGGTGTCGACGTGGGCGATGAGCCCGAGCGCGGGCAGGTCGCACGCCTGCGGCGAGGCGGGAAGCGACGCCGTCACGTAGGCGTGCCCGTCGCGCCGGACGTCCTCGAGGCCCAGCTCCAGGAGCTCGCGCTCGAGCAGGCGCGCCATGTCGTGCTGCTCGGGGGTGGACGGGGTCCCTCCCTCCCCCGCCTCCGAGTCCGAGCTCGACGGGACCTGCACGTACCTCAGGAATCGCTCGACGACGTCCGACATGGCCGCTCCCTTCGCGGGCGGACCTGTCCGCCCGCCCTCCGCGCGTTCTCTCCGCCCAGATGATAGGCGTCCCGGAGCAGCGAGGGCCCCGCCCGCCGGGTCCCCGCCAGCCGGATCCCCGACCGCCGTGTCCTATTCGTTGGGTCTTATCCGCCTGGCCTAGGTCTTCCTCTCGATCCCTTGCATGCGACCTGCGGTTTTGGAGGGCGAATCCGTGCGTGCGCACAAGTCCTGCCGCTCGCCGTCTGCCCGCATCCGCCCGCGAAACTCCCGCCAACTTGTGCGAGCGCACGGATTCGACCCGCAAACGCCCAGTTGGCGCGTACACGACCGAAAGGAAGACACAACCCCCCTGCCCCCTGCCCCCTGCCCCTGCCCCCTCGGGCACCCCTTCGCCATCCGACGCGCCGCCTGGTGACGCCTGCGGCCGCGACGTGCCTGACGGCTAGAATCGGTGGTGCGGGGGTCGGCGCCGCGCCCCGCACCGACCACAGAGGAGGCACCAGCGTGAACGTCGTCTTCGTCTCGCCCCAGTTCCCCGTCGAGTACTGGAACTTCTGCGACCGCCTCCGCGCCAACGGCTGCACCGTCCTCGGCGTCGGCGACGCCCCCTACGACTCGCTCCACCCGGGGCTGCGCGCCGCGCTCACCGAGTACTTCCGCGTGGACGACGCCGAGGACTACGACCAGATGCTGCGCGCGTGCGCCTACCTCACCTGGAAGCACGGGCGCATCGACTGGATCGAGTCCAACAACGAGTATTGGCTGGAGACCGACGCCCGCCTGCGCTCCGACTTCAACGTCACCACCGGCGTCGGCCTCGCCGCGGCGGAGCCCTTCAAGCGCAAGAGCGCGCAGAAGCGCGTCTACGCCGAGGCCGGCGTCCCGTGCGCCCGCGGCGGGCTCGTGCGCGACGTGGGCGACGCCCGCGAGCTCGCCGCCGAGATCGGCTGGCCGCTCGTCGCCAAGCCCGACGTGGGCGTAGGCGCCCAGGGCACGCGCAAGCTCGAGGGCGAAGGCGACCTCGAGGCGTTCCTGGCCGCGTGGTCGGGCGAGCCCTACGTGCTCGAGGAGTTCATCGACGCCAAGGCCATCTGGTCCTACGACGCCATCCTCGACAGCCGCGGCGAGCCCCTGCTCGAGAGCGCCTGCGTGTTCCCGCCCTCGATGATGGACGTGGCCGGCAAGGGGCTCGACCTCGCCTACCACGTCCGCGACGTGCCGCCCCGCCTCAGGCGCCGCGGCCGCGCCGTCGCGCGGGCGGCGGGCGGCAGCCGCCGCTTCGTCCACCTGGAGTTCTTCAAGATCGGCCGTGGCCGCAGGGGGCTCGGCAGCAACGGCGACTTCGTGGGCCTCGAGACCAACAGGCGCCCGGCCGGCGGGCGCACCCCGGACATGATCGACTGGGCGCACTCCGTCGACGTCTACCAGGCGTGGGCCGACATGGTCGCCTTCGACGAGCGGCGCCACCCGGCCTGCGGCCCCGACCGCCTGTGCGCCTACGCGGGCCGTCGCGACGCGCACGCCTACGAGCACTCCGCCGAGGAGGTCCTCGAGGCCTACGGCGGCGTGCTCACCCTGCACGAGCGCGTGCCGCGGGCGCTCTCCGACGACCTGGGCGACGAGTGCTTCGTCGCGCTGTTCGACGACGAGCGCCAGGTGCGCGAGTTCACGAGGTTCGTCCAGGCCCCGCCGCGACGCGGCGGGCGCGCCCGGGCGTGAGGCGAGGAGGCTCGCATGGAGGGTACCTACCGCAGGAGCCGCAGCGAGGTGCTGGGCCGCGACATGGAGTACAAGGTGTTCGGCCGCACCGGCCGCGTGTGCCTCGCCTTCCCGTCGCAGAGCGGACGCTTCTACGACTGGGAGGACTTCGGCATGGTCGAGTGCCTGGGGCCGTGGCTCGACACCGGCGCGCTGCGCCTCGTGCTCGTCGACTCCCTCGACGACGAGTCCTGGTGCGCGCCGGGTCCCTACCACGAGCGCATGGAGCGCCACGAGCTCTGGGTGCGCTACGTGTGCGACGAGCTGCTCCCCGAGGTCGAGGCCTCCGGCGAGGACGGACCGGCCCGCGGCCACGCGATGGTGACGGGCTGCTCGATGGGCGCCATGCACGCGGCGAACCTCTTCTTCCGCCGCCCCGACCTCTTCGACGCGGTGGTCGCGCTGTCGGGCATCTACACCGCCGACTACTTCTTCCCCGGCTACGACGACCCGCTCATCTACGAGAACTCGCCGGAGGACTACCTCGCCGGCATGCCGGCCGACCACCCCTACATGGAGCGCTACCGCGCCTCGCGGATCGTCCTGTGCTGCGGCCAGGGCGCCTGGGAGGGCGACCTGCTCGCCTCCACCCGCAGGCTCGAGGCGACCCTGGGCGCCAAGGGCGTCCCGGCGTGGGTGGACTACTGGGGTAATGACGTGAGCCACGACTGGCAGTGGTGGCAGCGCCAGCTCCCCTACTTCATGGGGTATCTGCTGGGCTAGAACCACTACATCTTGTGTGTCATGTGATATTCCCGTGGGGAGGCGCCGAGAGGCGCGCTCGCGGGCCCCGTCGCCCCTCCCCGGGGTGGATAATGGTTTGTCTCTAATTGTCCTAGGCGCGTCCGCGCGCCGGATCGCGACGTTAAGGAGCGAAGCATGGCAAGGGTCTACAACTTCAGTGCCGGACCGGCCGTCCTCCCCGAGGAGGTCCTCAGGACCGCGGCCGACGAGATGCTCGACTATCACGGCAGCGGCATGTCCGTCATGGAGATGAGCCATCGCTCCCAGTGGTTCCAGGACATCATCGACGAGGCCGAGGCCGACATCCGCGACCTCATGGCGATCCCGGACAACTACAAGGTCCTCTTCCTGCAGGGCGGCGCCTCCCAGCAGTTCAGCGCCGTGCCCCTCAACCTGTGCGCCAACGGCAGCGGCAAGGCCGACTACATCCTGACCGGCCAGTGGGCCAAGAAGGCCTACCAGGAGGCCGCGCGCCTCGTCGACGCCGAGGCGATCGCCAGCTCCGCCGACGAGACCTTCTCCTACATCCCCGACTGCTCCGACCTGCCGGTGCGCGAGGACGCGGACTACGTCTACATCTGCGAGAACAACACCATCTACGGCACCGCGTACCACCAGCTGCCCGACACCAAGGGCAAGGTGCTCGTCAGCGACGTATCCTCGATGTTCCTCTCCCAGCCGCACGACGTCTCCAAGTACGGCGTCATCTACGGCGGCGTGCAGAAGAACGTCGGCCCCGCCGGCCTGGTGATCGACGTCATCCGCGAGGACCTCATCCCGACCGAGGAGCTCGAGGGCGTCCCCACCATGCTGCAGTGGAAGACGCAGGCCGACGCCGGCTCGCTCTACAACACCCCGAACTGCTGGGCCATCTACGTGTGCGGCCTCGTGTTCAAGTGGATCAAGTCCCAGGGCGGCCTCGAGGCCATGCGCGAGCGCAACGTCGCCAAGGCCCAGGTCCTCTACGACTTCCTCGACGAGTCCGAGCTGTTCAAGGGCACCGTCCGCCGCGAGGACCGCTCGCTGATGAACGTCCCGTTCGTCACCGGCGACAAGGACCTCGACGCCGAGTTCGTCAAGGCCGCGACCGAGGCGGGCTTCGTGAACCTGAAGGGCCACCGCACCGTCGGCGGCATGCGCGCCTCCATCTACAACGCCATGCCGATCGAGGGCGTCGAGAAGCTCGTCGCGTTCATGAGGGACTTCGAGGCCAAGCACTAGCGCCGAGCGCGCCCGGACCAGCCACCCCGCGCCGGGACGCCGGCGCCTTCAGACGGGAGACACGCCATGTACCAGGTGTACTGCATGAACAACATCGCCAAGGTCGGCACCGACGCCCTCGGCCCCTGCTTCGAGCTCTGCGACGACGAGCGCGCCGCGGAGGCCTTCATCGTCCGCTCCGCGAACCTCCACGAGACCGAGTTCTCCAAGAACCTGCTCGCCATCGCGCGCGCCGGCGCCGGCGTGAACAACATCCCCCTGGACGCCTGCGCCGACAAGGGCATCGTCGTGTTCAACTCGCCGGGCGCCAACGCCAACGCCGTCAAGGAGCTCGTGCTGTGCGGCATGCTGCTCGCCTGCCGCGACATCATCGGCGGCGTCGAGTGGGTCCGCGAGAACTCCGACGACCCCGAGGTCGGCAAGAAGGCTGAGAAGGTCAAGAAGAACTTCGCCGGCACCGAGATCAGCGGCAAGACCATGGGCGTTATCGGCCTGGGCGCGATCGGCACCCAGGTGGCCAACGCCGCGCGCAGGCTCGGCATGCACGTCTACGGCTACGACCCGTACCTCTCCGTGCAGGCCGCGCTCGCCCTCGACCGCCACACTCACACGGCAAAGACCCTCGACGAGATCTTCGAGGTCGCCGACTTCATCACCATCCACGTGCCCGCCAACGACTCGACCAAGGGCATGATCGACGCCGACGCCATCGCCAAGATGAAGGACGGCGTCGTGGTGCTCAACTACGCCCGCGACCTGCTCGTCGACGAGCGCGCCATGGCCGAGGCCGTGCAGTCCGGCCACGTGGCCCGCTACATGACCGACTTCGCCAACTCCGTCTCCACCCAGATGGCCAACGCGATCGTCACCCCGCACCTGGCCGCCTCCACCAAGGAGGCCGAGGACAACTGCGCCATCATGGCCGCCGGCGAGCTGCGCGACTACCTGCTCAACGGCAACATCACCAACTCGGTGAACTTCCCGGCGACCGACATGGGCCCGATCTCCACCCCGATGCGCCTGGGCATCTTCCACAAGAACGTGCCCAACATGATCGGCCAGATCACCTCCGCGGTCTCCGGCGCCGGCGCCAACATCGAGAACATGACGGACAAGAGCCGCGGCGACAACGCCTACATGCTCGCCGAGCTCGACCGCGTCCTCGACGCCGACGCCCTCAGGGCGCTCAGCGAGATCGAGGGCATCTTCCGCGTGCGCGCCATCGTCCCGCAGGAGTAGCGAACCCGCTCCCGGCGCCCCCGTGGCGTCCCAGAGCGAATGTTGTTGCGCCTTCGAGGGGGCCTGCGGGCCCCCTCTTTCATGTGCGCGCCCCGACCTGCGGGTTCACGCCGACGTCAGCCGACGACCGAGCGCGCCGGGCGCGCGACGGGGCCACAGGCGCAACAACATCCTCCGAAAGTCGCCATCATCGGCAGGAGAGGCCGATGTTGCTGCACGAGGCGTGCGCCCGACGCGGGGTATGAGAGGGCGGTGGCGCTCCGGGGCGAGTGTTGCAGCCCGTCGGAGGGGGCCTGCGGAGGCCCTCCCCAAGGGCGCGCCTCCTACCTGGGGCGTTCGATTCGCGTCAGGGCGCAGCGGCGCGTCCGGACCCCTCTCGGGGCCCGAAGCACCTGCAACACTCCACCGGATGTGCCACCAGTGCAACGAAAAGGGAGCGTTGCAGGTTGCAGGCTGCAGGTCGTGCGTCATGGGCTCCCCGGAGGGGCGGTGGCCCCTCCGGGGACGGACGTCCTACTCCCCGTCGGGCGCGACGCCGCGCTCGGCCTTGATGCGCTCAATCTCGGCCAGCTGCTCGTCGGTGAGCCCGAAGCCCACGCCGTCCGTGGCGGAGCCCTCCGCGGGCTCGCCGATGTCGAAGTCGCTGCCGAAGTCGTTGTCGGCCTCGCGGCGGGCCCAGTAGCTCTCCTCCACGTAGGGGGCGACGACCTTGTCCACGGGGTCCTCGGGGTTCTCGAGCACGAAGCGGTCGGTGCGCATCGTGCGGAAGTTCTCCTTCGCCACGCTGATCATCAGCTTGATGCGGTTGAGCTGGTTGACCTCCGAGGCGCCGGGGTCGTAGTCCACGGCGACGATGTTGGACTCGGGGTGCAGCTGGCGCAGGCGCTTGATGACGGACTTGCCCACGACGTGGTTGGGCAGGCAGGCGAAGGGCTGGGCGCACACGATGTTGGGCGTGCCCGTCTCGATGAGGTCCACCATCTCGGCGGTGAGCAGCCATCCCTCGCCCATCGTGTTGCACAGCGAGAGCACCTCGCGGGCGGCCTTGGCGAGGCTGCGCACGTCCGGGTAGGGCTCGAAGCGGCGCGAGCGCTCGAGCATGCGGTTCAGCGGCTTGCGCAGCCCCTGGATCGCCTTGATGGCGGCGGTGTTGACGAGACGCGCCTTGAGGTCGCTGCCCAGCTCGCGCTTCTGGAAGCTCGGGCCCGAGAGGCTGTAGAGGAAGAAGTCCACGAGGCCGGGGACGTTGGCCTCGCAGCCCTCGGACTCGATGACCCGCACGAGCTCGTTGTTGGCCGTGGGGTGGAACTTGACGAGGATCTCGCCGACCACGCCCACGCGCGGCTTGGAGCGGTCGTCGACGAGCTCGATCGCGTCGAAGGCCTCGATCGTGTCGCGGCACAGCGACTCGAAGCCCGCCTTCGTCATCGTCGGGACCTCGGCGCGGGCGCGCTCCATGAAGCGCTCGTAGAGCGCCTCGACGGAGCCCGGCTCGGCCTCGTAGGGCCGGCAGCGGTAGAGCAGCTGCATGATCAGGTCGCCGAAGATCAAGGCGTACAGGGCGCGCATCACGAGGCCCGGGTCGGCGAGCGAGAAGCCGGGGTTCTTCTCGTCGAGGCCCGCGGCCATGCTCACCGAGATCACGGGGACGTCGGGGTGGCCGGCGTCGCGCAGCGCCTTGCGGATCAGCGCGATGTAGTTGGTGGCGCGGCAGCCGCCGCCCGTTTGGGAGATGAGCACCGCCGTCTTCGACAGGTCGTACTCGCCGCTCTCGACGGCCTCCATGATCTGGCCAGTCACGAGGATCGAGGGGTAGCAGATGTCGTTGTTCACGTACTTGAGGCCGGCCTCCACGGCGCCCTGGTCCACCGAGGGCAGCAGCACGAGGTTGTACCCGTAGCCGACGAACAGCTCCTTGACCAGGTCGAAGTGGATCGGCGACATCTGCGGGCACAGCAGGGTGTAGTTCTGCTTGGCCATCTCCTTGGTGTAGCGGACCTTCTTGAAGCTCGCCGGCTCCGCCTCGCGGTAGACGGGCACGTGGGTGCTGATGTCGGTGTCGCGCGGGCGCTCGAGCGAGCCGTCGGCCGTCTTGATGCCGTGCGGGTAGGCCTCGAAGGCGGTGCCGCGGCGCACCTGCTCCTCGAGGAGCTGGCGCTGCTCGGAGAGGGCGGCCATCAGCGAGCGCACGCGGATGCGGGCGGCACCCAGGTTGGAGACCTCGTCGATCTTGAGCACGGTGTAGATCTTGCCGGAGCGCTCGAGGATCTCCTGGACCTGGTCGCAGGTGAGGGCGTCGAGGCCGCAGCCGAAGCTGTTGAGCTGGATGAGGTCGAGGTCGTTGCGCGTGGCCACGAAGCGCGCCGCGCGGTAGAGGCGCGAGTGGTACATCCACTGGTCGACGACGCGGATCGGGCGCTCGGGCTCGATCTTGTGGGCCACGGAGTCCTCGGTGAGCACGGCGAAGCCGAAGGAGTTCACCAGGTCGGGGATGGCGTGGTTGATCTCGGGGTCGTTGTGGTACGGGCGCCCGGAGATCACGATGCCGTGGACGTCGTGCTCCTCCATCCAGGCCAGCGTCTCGTCGCCCTTGGCGCGGATCGCGTGCTTGAACTGCTCGTCGACCTCCCAGGCGCGGTTCACGGCGCGGTCGACCTCGACGCGGGTGATGTGCGGGCCCACGCAGCGGCCGCGGCCCTGGGCCGCGTCGCGCTCGCGCTGCACGGAGACGACCTCGTACAGGCGGCGCTTGAGCTCGCGCTTGTCGTCGTAGGGGAGGAAGGGCGCGAGGTACTCGACGTCGTCGGCCTGCAGCTGCTCGACGTTGAGCCCGAGCGACTGCGGGTAGCTCATCACGATCGGGCAGTTGTAGTGGTTGGTGGCCCCGTCGTCCTCCTTGCGCTCCATGCGGATGCAGGGCATCCAGATGAAGTCCGGGTCCTTCTCGAGCAGGTTCATGATGTGGCCGTGGCTGAGCTTGGCCGGATAGCAGACGCTCTCGGAGGGCATCGACTCGATGCCGGCCTCGTACGTCCGCTTGGTCGACTGGTCCGAGAGGATCACCCGGAACCCGAGCTCGGTGAAGAACGCATGCCAGAAGGGGTAGTTCTCGTACATGTTGAGGGCGCGCGGGATGCCCACGGTGCCGCGGTAGGCCTTGTCGGCCGGCAGGCTCTCGCGGTCGAAGAGCAGCTTGTTCTTGTAGGCGAACAGGTTGGGAGCCTTCGTCCCGCCGCGCTTCGCGCCCGCGCCCTTCTCGCAGCGGTTGCCGGTGACGAAGCGCCGGCCCTCGCCGAAGTCGTTGATGGTGAGCAGGCAGTTGTTCGAGCAGCCGCCGCAGTGCACCTTGCTGTGCCTCACCTGGAGGTTGTCGATCTGCTCGCGGGAGAGCAGCGTGCTCGTCCCGTCGGCGCCGGCGCGGTCGCGGGCGAGCAGCGCGGCGCCGTAGGCCCCCATGCAGCCGGCGATGTCGGGGCGGATCACCTCGCGCCCGGTGAGCTGCTCGAATGCGCGCAGGGTGGCGTCGCTCATGAAGGTGCCGCCCTGGACCACCACGTGCCTGCCGATCTGCGAGAAGTCGCGCAGCTTGATGACCTTGAACAGCGCGTTCTTGATGACCGAGTAGGACAGGCCGGCGGCGATGTCGCCCACCGTCGCGCCCTCCTTCTGCGCCTGCTTGACGCGGCTGTTCATGAACACGGTGCAGCGGCTGCCCAGGTCGACGGGGTGCTCGGCGCGGACCGCGGCCTCGGCGAACTCCTCGACGCCCATGCCCATCGACACGGCGAAGCTCTCGATGAACGAGCCGCAGCCCGAGGAGCAGGCCTCGTTGAGCATGATGTGCTCGATGACGCCGTCCTTGACCTGCAGGCACTTCATGTCCTGGCCGCCGATGTCGAGGATGAACTCGACGCCGGGGATGAAGGCCTTGGCGCCGCGCAGGTGGGCGACGGTCTCGATCTCGCCGGAGTCGGCGCGCAGCGCCTCCACGAGGAGCGCCTCGCCGTAGCCGGTCGTGGTCACGTGCCCGATGGTGCATCCCTCGGGCAGCGCGTCGTAGAGCTCGTCCATGATCACGCGCGCGGTGCCCAGCACGTCGCCGTTGTTGTTGCCGTACCAGGTCCACAGCAGCTGGCCGTCCTCGCCGGCCACGGCGGCCTTCATCGTCGTGGAGCCGGCGTCGATGCCGATGAACACGCGGCCCGAGTAGCTCGCGAGGTCGCCGCGGGGCACGACCTGGGAGGCGTGGCGCTCGTGGAACTCCTGCCACGCCGCGTCGTCGGCGAACAGCGGGTCGAGGCGCTGGACCTCCGAGCCCTGGGTGTCGCCGAGGTCCTCGAGCGCGTCGATGACCTCCTGGAACGTCACGAACTTGTCCGACTCGCCCGCGAGCGCCGCGCCGGTGGCGACGAACAGGTGGGCGTTCTCCGGCACGATGCGGTGCTCCTCGTCGAGGTCGAGGGTGACGTAGAAGCGCTTGCGCAGCTCGGGCAGGTACTGCAGCGGACCGCCCAGGAAGGCGACGTGGCCGCGGATGGGGTGCCCGCAGGCGAGGCCGGAGACCGTCTGGGTGGCGACGGACTGGAAGATGGAGGCGGCGACGTCGGCCGGGGCGGCGCCCTCGTTGAGCAGCGGCTGGACGTCCGACTTGGCGAACACGCCGCAGCGGCTCGCGATCGGGTAGATGTTGGTGGCCTCGGAGGCGAGCTCGTTGAGCCCGGAGGCGTCGGTGTGCAGCAGGCCGGCCATCTGGTCGATGAAGGCGCCCGTACCGCCGGCGCACGTGCCGTTCATGCGCTGCTCGATGCCGTTGTCGAAGTAGATGATCTTGGCGTCCTCGCCGCCCAGCTCGATGGCGCAGTCCGTCTGGGGGATGAGCACCTCGACGGCGCGCTTGGAGGCGACGACCTCCTGGACGAACTCGAGGTCGAGCCACTGCGAGAGCAGCAGGCCGCCCGAGCCGGTGATCGAGACGCGCATGCGCACGTCGCCGAGCACCTCGCGGGCGCGCCCGAACAGCTCCTTCGCCGTGGCGCGGATGTCGGTGTGGTGGCGCTCGTAGTTCGCGTAGACGAGGTTGGCGTCCTCGTCGATGACGGCGAGCTTGACGGTGGTCGACCCGACGTCGATGCCCAGGCGCAGGGCGCGGCCGGACAGGTCGCACCCCTTCGGGGGACGGAGCTCCGCCCCCACCTCCTCGAGCTGGTACGCGGGCTGCTGGCGGTCAGTCATGCTTGGAAGCCTCCTCCATGCGGGCGAGCGTCTCGCTGTAAGCCGTGATGTCAAGGTTGATCGGGATCCCGTACAGGTCGCCGGGGCGCACGAAGGCCAGCACCGTCATGATGCGGGCCATGACCTCGTCGCTCTCCTCCATGCCGCCGGAGAGCCAGCGGGTCAGGACGCCGACCTCGGCGGAGATCGCGTAGGTGACGTAGTAGTCGAAGAAGCCGCGGGCGCGCGCGTCGAGCCCGTGCAGGGCGCGCGGGGCGACCACGTCGTGAGCGAGCGCCTTCACCTTCTCGGCGAACGTGGCGTCGCCGCCCTCGCCGAGCAGCGCGCGGTACAGCGCGCCGTTGGCGCGCACGTAGCCCAGCAGCGCCACCGAGTGCGGCATGGGCTCGTTGCGGGTGAGCACGCCGGCGCACTCCACGAGGGTGGCCTGGGCGAGCAGGCGCAGGTGGTCGGCGAGCTCCTCGAGGGCCTCGGCCTCGACCTGGGCCACCAGGTCCGGGATGTCGCGGAAGTGGGTGTAGAACGTGCGGCGGGTGAGTCCCGCGCGGTCGGCCACGGCGGTGGCGGTCACCGCGGAGAGGTCGCCGGTCGCCGCGATCTCGGCGGCGAGGGCGTCGCGCAGCGCGCGCCTGGTGCGCTGCGTGCGGCGGTCCTGCCTCGCGCAGGCCCGGGCGGCGGCTCGCGTCGCCTCGCGCGCGCTCGCGGGCGCGGCTCCTCCCATGGGGACCTCCCCTCCCGTGACGACCCCCGCGCGGCGGGCCCGCGTAGTAGCCGCGCGGGAACCGAACGGGAGCGTTCTTGCACACCGTGAGAATTATTCCACCGCGGAGGCGGCGCCCTCCCGGGGCGGCGGGGTTCCACGGAACCCTTACAGAGGCACGGGCGACGCGAGGCACCCCGCTCCCCGACCGGAGAGGGGGCGGGGTGCGTGCCTCTCTTGGATTCCTTGCGCGCGACCTGCGGCTTTGGAGGGCGAATCCGTGCGTACGCACAAGTCGCCGGCGTCCGCCGAGCGATCGGGCCGCCTGCGGAACTCCCGGGAACTTATGCGCACGCACAGATCGGGGCTGCAAAGCCGCAGGTCGTGCATACGCGTCGCAAGAGAAGGGACACCCTCCCCCGCGCGCGGGGCGGACATGGGACGGCCGGGGAGGCTCGCAGGGCTCCTTCGGCCGCTTCGTCGCGCACGGCGGCCCGCGGCCGACGAAGCGGCTCGGCGGCCCCGCGAGCAACTATCATCCTCTGTGGTGGCCGGCTCGGCTCGCCCGCTCGGCACACCGGCTCGGCAGCACGTTCGTTCGACGCGGCACCGCGACGAGAGGAGCACCATGTCCGTCAGCACCATCGCCTTCGGCACGACCAAGGACGGCCGGGAGGCCCATCTGTACGTGATCGACAACGCGCATGGCATGCGCGTGGGCCTCACCGACGTGGGCGCCTGCATCGCTTCGCTGAACGTCCCCGCTAAGGACGGGAGCTGCCCCGACGTCGCGCTGGGCTTCGACTCCGCGCTCCCCTACGGCACCAACCCCTGCGACCTCGGCGCGATCGTGGGCCGCAACGCCAACCGCATCTCCGACGCGCGCTTCGAGCTCGACGGCACCACCTACGAGCTCGTCGCCAACGACGGCCCGAACAACCTGCACTCCGGCCCCGACATGTGGTTCGAGCGCCTGTGGGAGGCCACGCCCGACGCCGAGGGCAACGCCGTCACCTTCCACCTGGAGTCCCCCGAGGGCGACCAGGGCTTCCCCGCCGCCGTCGACGCGACCGTGCGCTACGTCCTCACCGACGACGACGCGCTCGAGGTCCACTACGACCTGCGCCCGGACGGCCGCACCGTGCTCAACGCCACGAACCACTGCTACTTCAACCTGAACGGCCACGCGTCCGGCTCCATCCTCGACCACACCCTGTGGGTCGACGCCGACCGCTACACCGGCTGCACCGTCGACCTCGTCACCACCGGCGAGGTCTGCGACGTCGAGGGCACCGCGATGGACTTCCGCGAGCCGCGCCGCATCGGCGACGGCATCGGCTCCGCCGACGCCCACATCGCCGAGATCGGCGGCTACGACCACAACTTCGTCCTCAACGGCGAGGGCATGCGCACCGTCGCCCGCCTCGAGGGCGACCGCTCCGGCATCGTGATGGAGGTCGCCACCGACCTGCCGGCCATCCAGCTCTACATCTCCAACTCGCTCGACGAGCCGCGCGGCAAGGACGGCCACCGCTACGGCAAGCACGAGGGCGTGTGCCTGGAGACCCAGTTCAACCCCGACGCGATCAACAAGCCGGACTGGGAGCAGCCCGTCTTCGACGCGGAGCACCCCTTCGTGTCCCAGACGACCTTCTCCTTCGGCCTGGCGGAGTAGCGGCGTGGACGCCTACGCCGAGGCGCTGCGCCTGCACGAGGAGCACCGGGGCAAGGTCTCGGTCGAGAGCAAGGTCGCCATCGAGACGCGCGACGACCTCTCGGTCGCCTACACCCCCGGCGTCGCCGAGCCCTGCCGCGCGATCGCCGCGAACCCCGAGGACGCCTACCGCTACACCTGCAAGGCGAACACCATAGCCGTCGTCTCGAACGGCACCGCCGTGCTGGGCCTGGGCGACATCGGGGCGCTCGCGAGCCTGCCGGTGATGGAGGGCAAGGCCGTGCTGTTCAAGCGCTTCGGCGGCGTCAACGCCTTCCCGATCTGCCTGGACTGCCGCGAGCCGGAGGAGGTCGTGGCCGCCGTCCGCGCGATCGCGCCCTCCTTCGGCGGCGTCAACCTCGAGGACACCAAGTCGCCCGACTGCTTCTGGATCGAGCGCGAGCTCGAGCGGGAGCTGGACATCCCCGTGTTCCACGACGACCAGCACGGCACGGCCGTCGTCGTCACCGCCGCGCTGCTGGGCGCCCTGCGCCAGGTCGGCAAGGACCTCGCCGACGTGCGCATCGTGCAGAACGGCCCCGGCGCCGCCGGCAACGCGATCATCCGCATGCTGCTCGCCGCCGGCGCCCGCCACATCGTCGCCTGCGACGAGTACGGGACCCTCTACGAGGGGCGCGACCACATGGACGGGCCCAAGCGGGAGCTCGCGGCCATGACGAACGAGGAGGGCCTGGTGGGAGGCCTCGCCGAGGCCGTCGCCGGGGCCGACGTGTTCGTCGGGACCTCGCGCGGCAACCTCCTCACCCAGGACATGGTCCGCTCGATGGCCGACCGCGCGGTCGTGTTCGCGATGGCCAACCCCACCCCCGAGATCCCCTACGACGACGCCGTCGCCGCGGGCGCCGCGGTCGTGGGCACGGGGCGCTCGGACAACCCCAACCAGATCAACAACCTCCTCTGCTTCCCCGGCCTGTTCAAGGGGGCGCTCGCCGTACGGGCGCGCGACGTCACCCCGGAGATGAAGGTCGCCGCGGCCCGGGCGATCTCCGCGCTCGTCACCGACGACGAGCTCGCCGCCGACCACGTCATCCCGAGCGCGCTCGACCCGCGCGTGGCCCCCGCCGTGGCCTGCGCCGTGGCCGAGGCGGCAATCGCCTCCGGCACCGCCCGCTTCCCCGAGGGCCTCGAGGGGCTGGGGGCCTAGGTGGGCGCCGTGCGCGAGATCGACGCCGCCCGCGTCACGGAGGCCATGCGCGACCTGTGCGTGAGGGCCTGCTGTGAGCTGCCCGACGACGTCGTGCGCGCCCTGCGCGAGGCGCGGGAGGCCGAGGAGTGGCCCGTCGCCCGCGACGCGCTCGACACGATCCTCGAGAACGTCCGCGTCGCGGCCGAGGACGGGGTGGCGCTCTGCCAGGACACCGGCCTCGCCTGCGTGTTCGTGGAGGTCGGCCAGGACGTCCACGTGACGGGCGACCTGCGGGCCGCGATCGACGAGGGCGTGCGCCGGGGCTACGCGGAGGGCTACCTGCGCAAGTCGACCGTCTCCGACCCGCTGCGGCGCGTCAATCCCGGCGACAACGCGCCCGCACTCGTCACCTTCGACGTCGTGCCCGGAGACCGCCTGCGCATATGCGTCGCGCCGAAGGGCGCGGGCTCGGAGAACATGAGCCGCCTCGCCATGCTCACCCCCGCGGCGGGGCGCGAGGGCGTGGTCGAGGCCGTGGTGGACGCCGTCCGCCAGGCCGGCCCCAACCCCTGCCCGCCCGTCGTGGTGGGCGTGGGCGTGGGCGGCAACGCGGACCACGCGATGGGGCTCGCCAAGCGCGCGCTCCTGCGCGAGACGGGCTCGCGCAACCCCGACCCGCTCTACGCCGAGCTCGAGCGCGAGCTCGAGGGGCGCGTGAGCGAGCTGGGCGTCGGGCCGCAGGGGCTAGGGGGCGCCACCACGGCGCTCGCCGTGCACGTGGAGGCAATGCCCACCCACATCGCCTGCCTGCCCGTCGCCGTCGCGCTCAACTGCCACGTCGCCCGCCATGCGGAGGTGGTGCTATGACCGGGCAGGCGGGACGCGCCGAACCGATCGCCCTCGGGGGACCGCTCTCCCGTGCGTCGCTCGCCGGGCTGCGCGCCGGCGACGCGGTGCGCTACACCGGCACCCTCTACACCGCCCGCGACGCCGCGCACCGCAGGATCTGCGAGGCGCTCGACGCCGGCGGGGAGCCGCCGTTCCCCCTCGAGGGGGCGGTCGTCTACTACGCCGGCCCCGCGCCGGCGCGCCCGGGGCGCCCCATCGGCCCCTGCGGCCCGACGACGAGCTACCGGATGGACCCCTACGCGCCGCGCCTGCTCGACCTCGGCGTGCTAGCGATGGTCGGGAAGGGGACGCGCTCGCCCGAGGTGCGCGAGGCGATCGTGCGCAACGGCGCCTGCTACCTCGCCGCCGTCGGCGGGGCCGCGGCCCTGATCGCGCGCTGCGTGCGCTCGGCCGAGGTCGTCGCCTACGAGGACCTGCGCTCCGAGGCCGTCCGCCGGCTCGAGGTCGTCGACATGCCGCTCACCGTGGTGATCGACCCCGCGGGGACCGACCTCTACGAGGAGGGGCCCGCCGCCTGGCGCGCGAGCCGCGGACGCTGACGCCGCCCCGCTCGACCGCGCAGGCCGTGGGCGCCACCGTTCCAAGACGCTGACCGTCCCGTTACGCGCCCATGACGGGCGCGCCCCAGAGTGGACGGGAACGCGAGGCGACGGGAGGGGAGCCCGATGGCCGAGGGAACGGGAGCGGACCCGAGCCGGACACGTGGCGCAGGCGTTGCGGACGGCATCGTCGGCCGCAGCTGGAGCGTGCCCGTCGACGACGAGCTCGTCATGGGTTCGCTCATGGCGCAGAACGGCGACTACACGCGCCGCCTCGGCGTCTTCGTCCTGGTCGTGTGCGGGCTGCTCGAGGTCATCATGGTGTGGGGCGTGTTGTCCCTCGTCCCCGAAGGCGGACCGGACCTCGCCGTGCCGAACGACCGCTGGATGTTCCTCTGCTCGATCGTGCTGCCCGTCCCGCTCGCCATCGGCGCCCTCGACGTGCTGGCGACCGAGGCGATGGTGCGCTTCTCGAACCGCCGCATGCTGCCCGGCACCCTCGGGCAGGACCCCGTCCCGCGCACGGGGACGATGCGGGTGAGCTGCGAGGAGCTAGGCTTCGTGTGCGACGACGGCGACGGAGACCCCGTGCGCATGCCCTACGCCGTCTGCAGCGGTGCCTACGAGCGGCATGGCTCGCTCTACCTCACCAGCGGCGACGAGGCCGACCGTTCCGTGCTCCACAGCCTCATGGGCGTCAACTGGGCGCTGCGCGAGAAGGTGGCGTTCGCGGTCCCCGTGCCGCCCGAGGTGCTGCGCGCGCACCCCGGCGTCGCAGCCGAGGTGGAGACGCTCGCCGAGCGGCAGCGCGAGCGTGCGGCGGGCGACGAGGCCTACGCCGCGGAGCTGGAGGCCTTCATCGACGGGCCGGGAGGCGAGGGCGCAGGTGACCCGGGCGCCGGCGACGCCTCCTAGCGCCTGCCCCAGAACAGGAAGGCCAGCGCCACGCCCTCGTGCACCTCGACGCGGGCGAACCCCGTCGTCACGACGTTGGAGAGCCCGCGGTCCGACAGCGGCGCGAGCCGCTCGTGGTCGAGCTCCCAGTACATGTTCTCCTCGGTGACCACGCACTCCGTGAGCGGCACGAGCGAGAAGGTGTTGCCGCGGGCGAGGTCGTCCATCCGCCAGTCCGCCTGGCCGCCGGGCGAGAGGACCATGGCCTGGAAGTTGTCCTCCACGAGCATCGGGGCCGAGTCCGCGCGCCGGACGAGCTGCCCCATCACGCCGAGCTCGTGGTCGGTCCAGCCGCCGGTCGCGCAGGTGAGGACCGGCCGGCATCCCGAGGCGCCGCGCTCGGCGGCGATGCGCTCGGCGAGGTCGAGGGCGAGGGAGAGGTCCGTGTCGTCCTTCTCGGGCTCGTGCAGGTCTCGCTCGGCGACGTTCTCGCGCACCCACGCACGCGTCTCGTCGTCGATGCTGTCCGCGTCGCCGCAGAAGGCGTCGGGCACCACGCCGGCCTCGCGGCACCACGCGGCGCCGCGGTCGACGGCGATCGTCAGGTCGCACTCCTGGGCGAGGCCCGCGATTAGCTCCGGGTCCGACCTCCTCGGCGAGCCGTTCACGAGCAGGACCCTCATCTCGGCGCCCGAGGCGCCCTGCGCGGCGTCAGCCATGCGCGTCTCCCCTCTCTTGGACCCGTACAGGATAGCGCCGCGGGCTATCCTAGAGGGGTTGCGACCGCTGCGAGGAGGTCCCATGCGCGTGACCCACGTCCACCACTCGGGATTCGTCGTCGAGCTCGAGGAGCACGCCCTCGTGTTCGACTGGTACGCGGGCGACCTGCCCGCGCTCGACCCGGCTGCGCAGGTCGTCGTCCTCGTCTCCCACGCCCACGGCGACCACTACGGCCGCTGCGCGTGGGACCTCGAGGGCCCGCGGACGCGCTACGTGCTCGACCGCGGGCTCGCGCGCGAGGCGCAGGGGCACGGGAGCGTGACGCTCGTCGAGCCCCACCGCTCCTACGACCTCGGGGACCTGCGGGTCGAGACCCTCGAGTCCAACGACGAGGGCGTCGCCTTCGTCGTGACGTGCGAGGGGAGGCGCATCCTCTTCGCCGGCGACCTCAACGTGTGGTGGTGGGACCGCCCCGAACCCGAGAACCGTGCCTCCGAAGCCTTCTTCCGCCGCGAGCTCGCCCGCGTCGCAGGGCGCGTCGACGTCGCCTTCGTCCCGCTGGACCCGCGCCTCGCCGACCCCGTCGCCGGCGTCGTCGCCTGCGAGGAGGAGCTCGGCCCGGACGCCCTGTTCCCCATGCACTACGGCGACGAGGCGGCCCGCGCCCGCGAGCTCGCGGCCGACGCCCGCCTCGACCCCTGGCGCGACTCCGTCCACCTCGGGGACGTCACCGAGCTCTGACGCCCGCGCCCCCCGTCCCCGCCCGAAGCGAGAAAGGCACCCGACCCCATGGCCCTCGTCCTCTTCCAGCGAACCGTCACGATGCTCATCCTCATGGGGGTGGGGCTGCTCGCCACCAAGGTCGGGATGATCGACGAGGACTTCACCAAGAGGCTCGGGAGGGTCCTGCTCACGATCATCACGCCCTGCCTCTCGTTCCACGGGCTCGTGTCCCCTCCCGACGGGGCGACGCCCGCGGACCTCGCGCGAGCCCTGGTGCTGAGCGCGCTGCTCATCGTGATCACCGTCGTGGCGGGGTTCGCGATCTACGGACGGCATCGCCCCATCGACTGCTTCGCGGCCACGTTCTTCAACTGCGGCTTCATTGGCGTGCCCCTCGTCACCTCGGTGTTCGGCACGGAGGCCATGTTCTACGTGTCGGGCCTGATCGCGCTGTTCAACGTCTTCATGTTCACCTACGGCATCTGGCTGCTCACCGGCGACCCGAGGCACGTGAGCCTGCGCTCCGTCGCGACCAACCCCGTCGTGCTCGCGGCCGTCGTCGGCGTCGTGGTGTTCATGCTGGGCATCCCCATGCCCGCCGTGCTCGACGACGCCGTGGAGATCCTCGCGGACTGCAACACGGGCCTCGCCATGCTCATCCTCGGCAGCTACCTCGCCCGCCTGGACCTGCGCTCCGCGCTGGGCGACTGGACCGTCATGCCTCCCGTCCTGCTGCGCCTCGTCGCGATCCCGCTGGCGAGCATCGGGGTCATGCGGCTGCTCGGCTGGGGGCCCGACGTGCTCACGCTCTCGGTGCTGATCGGCGCCATCGGGCCGGTGGGCACCAACACCGCCCTGTTCGCCGAGCAGTACGGCACGGACCTCGACCGCTCCGTGAGCGTGGTGTGCATCTCGACGGTGCTCTCCGTGGTGACGGTGCCGCTCGTGTTCCAGGCGGCGCTCATGGTGCTGGGGTGACGGCGCGGCGATTTGGCACTCCGACTCGAGTATTGAAGGTCCTTCGGCCCCCGGAACCGCCGAAGGCGAGTCCGGGCGGGAGGCCGCAACCCGATTAGCTGGCCTTGTCTGCTCGCCTTCGTGCTTGTTGCCGCGAAAAGGAGCGGTACAGGGGCTTTCGCACCTGCAACACTCGGGAAAAAGTGGCAGCACTGCAAAATCTTCGGAGTGTTGCAGGTCAAACCTCCCACAAGCCCCTCAGCCGAAGAAGACATTTGACCTCCGAAGCCTCAGATAGAGCTCCCTGCGCGCACGCACGACGCGGTCCGGCGCACGACGCATCCTCCGATCCAGGGCACGGCCAAGCACGAGCATGCAGCCGGAAAGGCGCTCGAAGCTATCGAACTGGGACGTCATGACCGTAACGACCCTGACGCCCATCATCCCAAGCGCCTGGGAGCGGTCGACATCATCCGCGCGCCTGGCAGAGTGGAACTCGTCGCTGTCGTACTCGAGGGCGACCCCCTCCCTGCGCCATAGCAGGTCGCAGCGGACCCAGCGTCGCCGCGCCACGCGAGCCGCCGGCCCGCTCAGCGTGATGCGCCCGTTGAGTTCCGGCAGACCGAAGCCGAACCCGCCTCGACAAGTCGGCATGGACGCGAGCATGCAGAGGATGCTCTCCCTCGGGGAGGCCGAGCCGTCACGAACCCAGGCGAGCGCGTCGCGGGCGAGCCCGACCCCATCAATCGGAGGACACCTGTCGAGGTGGGAGCGGAGACGCCCCTCGGATACGAGCTGCGGGACCTCGTACCGCGCGATGCCGCGCGCGACGCGGTACGTCCCGCACAGGATGAGCCCCAGCAGCACGCGATGCGCGAAGTCCAGCTGTCGCATGGACTGCACGTAGGCGAGCTCCGGAGACGGGACGAGCATCCCTCCCGGCAGCCGGAGGAACGACCCTCCCGGCAGGTTCGCGAGGCGCGAGCACACGTGCGCCCGCACGTGCTCGTCCGCAGGACGCCACGTCCCGAAGGGGACGAGGACGTCGACGGGACCTCGCGAGGCGCCGCCGAGCCTCCGGGACAGCTCGGCGAGACCCGCGGTCGTGGCGGAGGGAGGGCGCACCTCCCCTCCCGAGAGGCGGCGCGCGGCCGCCACCTCGTCCGGCGGGAGCCGTTGCAGGAGCCTGATGGCGCTGAGCCCGAACGGCATGGGAATCCTGGTCTCCATGCCACGAGGCTAGCCGCGCCAGCCCGCGCGGGAAGCGTCGCCCGATGCGGCGCGGCGGCCGCGCCGACGCCTCGCACACGCCCGGCCGACGGCGCGCCTGCGGAAGGGCGCCGCGTCCCAGGCAGCAGGGGCGCGTCCGCTTGCCGTAGACTCGTCACGTATCGGCGGCGCGGGCGCGCGAGCCGCGCGCCGCCACGATTCCCCCACGCACGAGCGAGGTCCCGATGAGCGACGCCACCCGCACGGAAGCACGACGCCCCGACGCCGACGAGGTGCTCACCGACGAGCTGCTCGCCCGACTGCTCGAGGCGACCTCGCCGGAGGCCTACCTCGACCGCGCGGCCATCGACGACCGCGACCTCGCCGGCTACCTCGGCCACCTTCTCGCGGAGCGGGGCATGAGGCGCTCCGAGGTCATCCGCGCCTCTGGCGTGAACCCGACGTTCTGCTACCAGATCTTCAGCGGACGCCGGCACGCGGGGCGCGACACCGCCATCATGCTCGCCTTCGGGCTTCGCTGCACCCTCGCGGAGACGCAGCGCCTCCTGCGCCATGCCGGCGCCTCCGAGCTGTGGTGCAAGAGGAGGCGCGACGCCGTGATCATCTTCTGCGTCGAGCACGGCATGACGCGCCAGCAGTGCGACGACGAGCTCTACCGACTGGGAGAGCCCACCCTGCTGGGAAGCGACTGACGATGGACGGCGACGCCACGCTCGCCGCGCTCGAGCTCGACGAGTCGTTCGAGGTGGAGCGTGTCCTCGCGGAGGGTCCCGCCGGCGCGACGGAGCTCGTGCGCGACGCGGGCGGCACGCGCCTCGTGCGCAAGCGCATCCCCGCGGAGCTCGCGAACCGCCGCGCGTGGGAGGCCCTCGCCGGCGCGGACGACCCTCGCCTGCCGCGCGTGCGCCTCGTCTACGAGCTGCCCGACCAGCTCGTCGTCGTGAGCGACTGGGTCGAGGGCGCATCCGTGCGCGACCTCGTGTCCTCCGCCGGCCCGATGCCCGAGCAGGTCGCCTGCCGCATCGCCTGCGAGGTGGCGGGCGCCGTGCAGGCGCTCCACGACCGCGGCGTCGTCCACCGCGACGTCACGCCCGCAAACGTCGTGTGCTCGCACGGCAGCGTCCGCCTCATCGACCTGGGGATAGCCCGCGTCGGTGGCACGCGTGCGCGCCACGACACGACGCCGCTCGGCACCTGGGGGTACGCGGCGCCCGAGCAGTTCGGCTTCGCGCAGACGGACGCCCGCTCGGACGTGTACTCGATCGGGCGCCTGCTCGCCTACATGCTCACCGGCGTCGAGCCCGGCGGCGACGCCCTCGAGGAAGCCCTCGACGACCCGCGACGCGTCCGCCCCGCCCTGCGCGACGTCATCCGTCGGGCCTGCGCCTTCGAGCCCGGCGGGCGCCCCGCGACGGCCGCCCTCCTCGCGCAGGAGATCGCCGCGGCCGTCCCCGCTCCGGCTCCCCCTCCCTCACCCGCCCCGCGCCCTGCGGCGCCGACGCCGTGGGCGGAGCCCCTCTCCCCGCGCGCGCTCGCGGAAGGCTGGAGGCGAGAGGATGGCGCACGCCGGGTGGCCGCCGTCGTACTCGGGTCCGTCGGGGCCTTCTGGGTCGCCATCTTCCTCGGCGTCGTCGCGCTCGCGGTGCGCACCTTCCGCCCCGCGGCCGTCGAGGTCCTTACGCTGCTCGTCTGCCTCGAGCTCCTCGCGCTCGTCGCCTGCGCGACCCTCGAGGCGACGGCGGTCGCGCTGCGCTGCGGCCCCTACGCCTGCGCCGGCCCGCCGTGGGGCAGGCTCGCCGCGCGCCTCGGGGTCATGGCGGGCGCCCTCATCCTCGTCACCGCGGTCGCGATGGCGCTCGCCGTCGCCTTGTTCGGGACGGGCGTCGAGGCAGGATAGCCGGTGCTACCTGCAATACGCCGTCCCTTTTGCACTGGTGGCGCCTGCTCCGGAGTATTGCAGGCGGAATCTCGGAATCCGCGAGTCTCGAAGGCGGGAGCCGATGCGCCTCCGAGAAGAAGCACCAGCTCACGGGAGTGCCGCCGTTTCGTTCGAGCAACCCGGAACGCCCCGGAGGGCACGGGGACCTGCAACACTCGCCTCCGAGCGCCATGCCCCCCCCCGCGAGCGCCACGGGAAGTGTGCTCGCAGCTAACGACTTTCCCCTCGGGCGGGGCTAGCCTGCGAAGGCGCATGCGAACGCATCCCGATCCCGGAGGAAGCCATGAAGGACAAGAACAAGCTCCTGCTCGTCTCGCTCGTGCTCGGTGCTGCCTACATGATCTACAGCATCGTCTACTGGAGCGGCGTCGGCTCAGACGCCGCGACCGACGCCGAGGCCGCGGGCACCGCGCTCGCCACGATGCTCGTGATGCCGCACCTCGTGTGCACCTTCGTCGCCGTCGTGTTCAACGCCCTCGGCCTCTTCATGAACAAGCGCGGCTTCGCGCTCGTGGGCGCCATCCTCTACGCCGTCGCCATGGTGCTGTTCGTCGCGTACTTCATGTTCGTCGTCGTCGAGATGGTGCTCTCCTTCGTCGCCTTCGCGCAGATGAAGAAGGCGGACGCCGCGCCCGCGGCATAGCCTGCGGGAGGCGCCGTCCCCGCCGGTATACTGGCGGCCAGGGCATCGCGCGGCGCGACGGGTGTCGCGCCGCCTTTCGTTTTGGGGGGGCGGTTCCATGCGCTACGTCGACCTCGACCAGTTCCGGGGACCCTGCGAGTGCGGGCGCGAGCACGCCGTCGACGTCGAGGAGGTCGTGATCGGCCACGACGCGCTGAGACGGCTGCCGCACATGCTCGAGGACGGCGCGCTCGACATCTACGAGCAGCCGGTCGTCCTGTGCGACGCGAACACCCGCGCCGCCGCGGGCGGGCAGATCCCCGACCTCATGCGCCGCCTTCCCGTGGTCGAGCTCGGCCCCGAGGGCCTGCACGCCACCGAGGGCGCCGTCGCGCTCGTCGCGGAGCGGCTGCCGGAGGACGTCGACCTCATCGTCGCGCTCGGCTCGGGCACCATCCACGACCTCGCCCGCTACACCGCGCACGACCGCGGCATCGCCTTCGTCTCCTGCCCCACCGCCGCGAGCGTGGACGGGTTCGTCTCCACCGTCGCAGCGATGACGTGGCACGGGATGAAGCGGACCTTCCCCGCCGTCCCGCCGATCGCCGTCGTGGCCGACACCACCGTGCTCTCGCAGGCCCCGCGCCGCCTGACGGGCTCGGGCGCTGCCGACCTGTTCGGCAAGTACTGCTGCATTCTGGACTGGCGCATCGCCCACGAGGTGACGGGCGAGTACATCTGCGAGCGCACCTGCCGGATGGCCCTCGAGGCCGCCGACGACGTGATGGCCTGCGTCGACGGGCTCGACGCAGGTGACGAGGAGGCCTACGCGAACCTCATCTACGCCCTGCTGCTCTCCGGGCTCGCGATGCAGATGATCGGCAACTCGCGCCCGGCCTCGTGCGCCGAGCACCACATGTCGCACCTCTGGGAGATGAACGTCATCAACGACGAGGTCGACGCGCTCCACGGCGAGAAGGTGGGCGTGGGCCTCGTCCTCGTGGCGCGCCGCTACAAGCGCGTCGCCGAGGCGCTGCGCGAGGGCCGCTACGAGGTCCGTCCCTGGGGCGGGCTCGAGCGCGACCTGCTCGAGCGCACCTTCGGCGCCCGGGGGCTGCTCGAGGGCGTCCTCGCCGAGAACGACCCGGACCCGCTCGCCTCCGTCACGCCCGACATGCTCGAGCGCGCCGTGCCCGAGATCGTCCGCCTCGTCGACGAGACGCTGCCCGACCCCGACGACCTCATCGCCAAGCTCGAGGGCTGCGGCTGCCCCACGACCATGGCGGACCTCGGCCTCGACCCCGCGCTCGCCGAGCTCTCGCTCGACCTGTCGCCCTACGTGCGGCAGCGCCTCTCCTTCAACCGGCTGACGAAGATGATCGAGGTGAGCTGACCCGGTGCGGACGCGACACCACCAAAATTGATACAAATTCTCATTTGATACTCGGTATCACTGTGCTATGCTGTCCCCGACACGAGGGAGGTGGCAGCCATGGCGTCCAGGCAGACCGTTCAGAGCGAGATCATCGTCGGCGCGCTCGAGCGCATGGCGAACCACCCCACCGCCGAGGAGGTCTACGAGGCGGTCCGCGCCGAGCATCCCGGCATCGGGCGCGCCACGGTGTTCCGCGTGCTGGGACGCCTCTCGGACGAGGGCCGCATCGCCCGCGTGCGCATCAACAACGGGGCCGACCACTTCGACCACCGCACCTTCGAGCACCATCACGTCCGCTGCGAGCGCTGCGGCCGCGTGGACGACGTCCTGCTCGAACCGCGGGGCCGCGAGGTCGACGAGGCCGCCGAGCGCGCGTCGGGCTGGAGGATCTCCGGCCACACGGTCCAGTTCGACGGCGTGTGCCCCGAGTGTCAGAAGGTCCAGGCACCACCAGCCGAGTAGGGCTGTCGCAAGGAGAGGGGCGGGACTTCCCGCCGAAGACGAAAGGAACTGCCATGAAGTGGGTCTGCAAGGTCTGCGGTTACATCTACGAGGGCGAGGAGCCGCCGGCGGAGTGCCCGGTGTGCAAGGCCCCCGCGAGCCAGTTCGAGAAGGTCGAGGGCGAGCTCGAGCTCGCTGCCGAGCACGAGTACGGCATCTACGCCAAGACCGTGAAGGACAACGCCGACGTCTCCGACGAGGACAAGGCCTACATCCTCGAGCAGCTGAAGGCCAACTTCAACGGCGAGTGCTCCGAGGTCGGCATGTACCTGTGCATGGCCCGCATCGCCCACCGCGAGGGCTACCCCGAGATCGGCCTGTACTGGGAGAAGGCCGCCTACGAGGAGGCCGAGCACGCCGCCAAGTTCGCCGAGCTGCTGGGCGAGGACCTCGAGCCGAACATGAAGGCCACCACCAAGGACAACCTGGCCTGGCGCGTCGACTGCGAGTTCGGCGCCACCGCCGGCAAGGTCGAGCTGGCCACCTGCGCCAAGAAGAACGGCCTGGACGCCATCCACGACACCGTCCACGAGATGGCGCGCGACGAGGCCCGTCACGGCAAGGCCCTCAAGGGCCTGCTGGAGCGCTACTTCGGCTAATGGCCGGCAAGCAGCGCAACAAGAAGGCTGCCAAGCGCAAGCCCTCGGAGCCCGCGCCCTGCGCGGTGCTCTGGGGGCTTGCCCCCGATTCGGGGCGGGGCGCCGCCGTGCGGGACGTGCTCCGCGACATGGGCGTCCTGGCGCGCACCGCCGCGCCCGAGGGCCTGAACGACCCGGCGGGCGCCTTCGCCCACCTCCCCGGGCTCCGACGCAACCCGCTCCCCTACGCAGGCAAGCTCCCCGACTGCGAGTTCGTGCTGCTGTGCGGCCTCTCGAGCGGCCAGGTCGATGACTTCGTCGCCCGCTGCGCCGAGGCGGGCTGCCAGGTGGGCGCGAAGGCGGTCCTCACCAAGGCGAACAGGGGCTGGCCGCTGGTGCGGCTGATCGAGACGGTGCAGGCAGAGCACGAGGCGAACTCCTAGCCAGGCAGCCCTCCCCACGCGGGGTACCATGTGGCCGCACGACCGCGACGACGGAGGGGGACCCATGGCAGAGCACGCGATGCGCCGGGCGCGCCAGCAGATGAGCGAGGAGGAGGCCTGGGCGCTCGTCGACGAGGCGACCTCGGGCGTGCTGTGCCTCGTCGACGCGGACGGCGAACCCTACGGCGTCCCCCTGAGCCACGCGCGCTCCGGCGACCGCCTCCTCTTCCACACGGCCGTGACCGGCCACAAGCTCGACGCGGTCCGCGCCTGCGACCGCGCGTCGTTCACCGTCGTGGCGGCCGACGACGTGCACGCCATGGAGCTTACGACGTACTTCCGCAGCGCCATCTGCTTCGGCCGCGTCCGCGTCCTGGAGGACGAGGCGGAGGTCCGTTCCGCCCTCCGGGTGATAGGCGAGCGCTTCCTGCCGGAGCGCCCCGACGTCTGCGACGCCGAGGTCGAGGGCGCGATCGGCCGCGTGGCGGCCATCGAGCTCCGCGTGGAGCGCATCACCGGCAAGCAGGCCAAGGAGCTCGCGTTCGGCACGAGGAGTTGAGTCCCCGCGCGCCCCGCTCGCAGGACGGCTCCGAATCGTAACGTCCGCGAAACGTTCGCTCTGCTACAGTCTCCCCAACGTCGGACCGAGAGGAACCGTCCCATGACCGCGACCGCGCGCATCGACATGCTTCACCGCGCACCGGCAGCAGCCGGCGTGCGCGCGTGGTGGTGGACAAGGACGATCCCGATCTCGGACTGACGAGGCCACCCGCGCACGCACACACAGGGCCCCCGGATCAGTTCCGGGGGCCCTTTTTTTCGTGCGCGAAGGCGCATCACGGCAACCAGGCGTCCAGGAAGGAGACCACCATGACCGACGCCACGCGAACCACCGACCCCTACCGCCTCTACCTCCGCGAGGAGCAGATCCCGACCCGTTGGTACAACCTGCGCGCCGACATGGTCGAGAAGCCCGAGCCCATGCGCCTGCCGAACGGCAAGGTCGCCGAGTTCGACGACATCCGGCCCGTCTTCGCCGACGAGCTCGTCCGGCAGGAGCTCGACGACGACACCGCCTACGTGGACATCCCCGAGGGCGTCCAGGAGATGTACCGCGTCTACCGCCCGAGCCCGCTGTGCCGCGCCTACAACCTGGAGCGCGCGCTCGGCACCCCGGCCAAGATCTACTACAAGTTCGAAGGCAACAACACGAGCGGCTCCCACAAGCTGAACTCGGCGCTCGCCCAGGCCTACTACGCCTGCGAACAGGGGCTCACCACCATCACGACGGAGACGGGCGCCGGCCAGTGGGGCACCGCGCTCGCCGAGGCCGCCGCGCACTTCGGCCTGGACTGCGACGTGTTCATGGTCCGCACCTCCTACGAGCAGAAGCCGTTCCGCCGCTCCGTCATGCAGACCTTCGGCGCCAACGTCACCCCGAGCCCCTCCGACCAGACGGAGGTCGGCCGCAGGATGCTGGCCGACGAGCGCAACCGCTCCGGATCGCTGGGCACCGCCATCTCCGAGGCCGTCGAGCGCGCGCTCCACGTGCCGGAGAACCGCGGCCGCTACCAGCTGGGCTCGGTGCTCAACCAGGTGCTGCTGCACCAGTCCGTCGTCGGCCTCGAGTCCTACGAGGCGCTCGCCGAGCTCGGCGAGTACCCCGACGTGGTGATCGGCTGCGCGGGCGGCGGCTCCAACCTGGGCGGGCTCATCTCCCCGTTCATGCGCGACAAGATCCTGGGCACGCACCCGGACACCCGCTTCGTCGCCGTGGAGCCGGCGAGCTGCCCCTCGCTCACCCGCGGGCGCTACGCCTACGACTTCGCCGACACCGGCCAGACCTGCCCGCTGTGCAAGATGTACACGCTGGGCAACGGCTTCATCCCCAGCCCCGACCATGCGGGCGGGCTGCGCTACCACGGCATGAGCCCCATCGTGTCCAAGCTCAGGCACGACGGGCTGCTCGAGGCGGTCGCCGTCAGGCAGACCGACGTGTTCGCCGCCGCCGAGCAGTTCGCCAAGCTGGAGACCATCCTGCCCGCCCCCGAGTCCGCCCACGCCATCAGGGCCGCGATGGACGAGGCGCTCGCCTGCAAGGAGACCGGCGAGGAGAAGGTGATCCTGTTCGGGCTCACCGGCACGGGCTACTTCGACATGACGGCCTACGAGTCGTTCAACAACGGGACCATGGTCGACTCGATTCCGACCGACGAGGACCTCGCGGCCGGCTTCGCCACGATCCCCGCCGTGCCCGGCATCCAGGCGCAGGGAGGCCTGCCGCTGGAGTAGGGACGCAACCCCACGGCCGCCCGGCAGGCGGTGCCATCGGCACGAAGGTGCTGGTGGCACCGCCTGCTTTGTTGCTCAACAGAATCACCCCCCCCCGCTTACGCTGGCAGGGCGGCCAGAAGACGTCGAAGGGAGCGACATGGCGATGGTTCAATGCCCGGAGTGCGGACGAGAGGTGTCGGACCAGGCGGCGACGTGCCCGAACTGCGGATGCCCGCTGGGCGTCACGAGCGTCGCCCCCGCCAAGCGAGAGAAGGCGGCATCCCTCAGGGGAGGCGCCATCATCGGGCTCGTCGGAGGGCTCTCCTTCATCGCCGTGCTTGCCGTGCTCGCCATCGGCACGATGCAGTCGACGAAAGAGCCCACCTACACCCTCGCGCCGGCCAGCGAGGGGGTCTACGGGATTCTGTATTCGGCCGCATTCGTGGCGATCATCGCTGTGACGTTCGTCTTCCTCGTCGCGCTCATCCACGGCGAGCGACTCAAGAGGAAGGCCGCAATGACGTTGAGCGTCTGCGCGGTCGTGCTCTCGGCGACCGGGCTGCTCGGAATGCTGATGTGCTTCAACGTCGCGCTCGTCTGCGTCGGCTGGTTCTTCCTCTGGGAGCCCGTCCTGGAGCTCGTCGGCTCGATCAAGATGCTCAAGAACGCGCTGCGCTATGAGGAGTAGGCCCCTGACCCTCCTGTACGATCCGGAGCTCTTCCGCGTGCGCCTCGTGGCCTACGCCGTCGTCGGCGTCCTGTTCCTCGTGGCGATGGTCGCCCCGATCGACTACGCATGCGCCGCGTCCGACACCCCTTGTCCTGCCTGCGGGTTCAGGACGGCCGTCAGCCACCTGCTGCATCTCGAGGTAGCCGAGGCGCTGTCCGCAAGCCCGCTCCTGCCGCCGGCAGCCGCCCTCGCGCTGCTCGCCTGTGGTGACGTCGTCTGGGGAATCGCCCTCGCCGCGAGGAGGGCGGCGCGCATGCCCAGGTAGCCCCTCCGCCCGCGAGCCCTTACCGCCCCGGCATCCGTCGCGCCCGGGCGCCACGCTATCCTGTCCGCAGGACGCGACGAGGGGAGCGACATGGCGGACCTCTTCCTGGGGCTGGACAACGGCGGCACCTCCACCAAGGCGGCCCTCTTCGACGCCGAGGGACGGCAGCTCGCCTCCTTCGGCACGGCGACGCAGGCGATCGTGCCGCGCCCCGGCTACGTCGAGCGCGACATGGAGGAGCTCTGGGAGGCCAACTGCGCCTGCGTCCGCGGGGTGCTCGAGCGCGCCGGCGTCACGGGCGCCGACGTCGCGGGCGTCGCGGTGTGCGGCCACGGCAAGGGCCTCTACGCCTGGGGCGAGGACGGCCGCCCCGTCATGAACGGCATCCTCTCGGCGGACAACCGCGCCTGGGAGTACCCGGGACGCTGGCACGAGGACGGCACCTGGGAGCGCATCCGCTCGCGCACCTGCCAGGACATCATGGCCTGCCAGCCGGTGTCGCTGCTCGCCTGGCTCAAGGACCACGACCGCGCCTCCTACGACCGCATCCTCCACGTCTTCTCCTGCAAGGACTACGTGCGCTTCCGCCTCACGGGCGAGGCGTGGAGCGAGGCGACCGACGTCAGCGGCTCGGGCCTCATGAACATCCGCAACGAGAGCTTCGACGTCGACATCCTGCGCGCCCTCGGGATCGAGGAGGTCTACGAGAAGCTGCCGCCGGTGTGCCACTCCTCGGACCAGTGCGGCGCCGTGACGCGCGCGGCCGCCGAGGCGACCGGGCTCGTCGCCGGGACGCCCGTGGCCGGCGGCATGTTCGACATCGACGCCTGCGCGCTCGCCGTCGACAACACCCGTCCGGAGGACCTGTGCGCGATCGCGGGCACCTGGTCGATCAACGAGTACGTCTCGCCCGAGCCCGTCACGGACGGGTCGGTCGCCATGAACTCGCTGTTCGCCATCCCCGGGCTCTACCTGATCGAGGAGTCGAGCGCCACGAGCTCCGGCAACCTGGAGTGGTGCCTCGGCCGCCTCGTCCCCGAGGGGCGCGTCCCCGCCGGCGGGAGGGCCTACGACGTCGCGAACGAGGCCGTCGCCGAGGTGGCGCCCGGGGACTCCGAGGTCTACTTCCTCCCCTACCTGTACGGCTCGAACGCGCACCCGCTCGCGAAGGGCTCCTTCGTGGGCCTCACCACCTACCACGACGAGCGCCACATGCTGAGGGCCGTCTACGAGGGCGTCGCCTTCTCGCACCGCCTGCACGTCGACCGCCTGCTCGCGAACCGCGAGCGCCCGGAGTTCCTGCGCCTGGCGGGAGGCGCGGCGAACAGCCCCGTGTGGGTGCAGATGTTCGCCGACGTGCTCGACCTGCCCGTCCGCACCGTCGCTGCCCAGGAGCTCGGCGCGCTCGGGTGCGCGATGGCGGCGAGCGTCGCGGCCGGCGTCCACGCCGACTACGCCGAGGCTGCCGCCTCGATGGTGCGGCTCTCCGAGCCCGTCGTGCCCGACCCCGCGGCCGCGGCCGTCTACGAGCGCAAGTACGCGACGTGGCGCGCCGTGGTCGAGGCCCTCGACGGGGTGTGGGACCGCTTCGAGGTGTAGGCTTCGGCGCCGCGAACGGGAAGGGACCCCGACCGCGCCCGGCCGGGGTCCCTGGTTGGCGCATGGCCTCGGAGGCGGGTCGCGCTACTCCAGCGTGGCCACGATCTCCTGCAGGTACTCGATGATCGGCAGATGCTGGGGGCAGGCGCCCTCGCACTGCCCGCACTGGACGCAGGCCGAGGCGAGCGAGCGGCCCTTCTCGGTCGTCTCGCGCTGGTACTTGTCCTTGGCGCCCTCGAGGTTGTCCCAGATCAGGTAGCGGTTCATCGCGGTGAACGCCATCGGGATGGGGATCTGCATCGGGCAGCCCTTGGTGCAGTAGCCGCAGGCCGTGCACTTGATCTGCTTGATGCCCTCGAACGCCTTCTGCGCGCGCTCGACGACGGCCCGCTCCTCGGCGTCGAGCGGCTCGAAGTCCGTCATGTAGGAGAGGTTGTCCTCCATCTGCTCGACGCTGCTCATGCCGGAGAGCACCACGCGCACCGCGTCCTGCGAGGCGACGAAGCGGATCGCCCAGCTGGGCAGGGAGGCGTCGGAGCCGGACTCGAGGAGCGCCTTGGCGACGGACTCGGGCGGGTTGGCCAGCGAGCCGCCCTTGACGGGCTCCATGACGACCACGGGGATGCCGCGGGCCTCGCACACGGCGACGTTCTTGGCGGACTGGACCACGTTGTCGTTCCAGTCGGCGTAGTTCACCTGGAGCTGGACGAAGTCGACGTCCGGATGGGCGTCGAGCAGCTCCTCGAGGTAGTCGGCCGTGTCATGGAACGAGAAGCCGACGTGGCGCGCCTTGCCGGAGGCCTTGAGCTCCTTCAGGTAGTCCCACAGGCCGTACTCGTCGAAGGTGGGCACCAGGTCGCGCTTGAGGTTGTGCAGCAGGTAGAAGTCGACGTAGTCCGTGCTCAGGCGCTCGAGCGAGACGTCGATCTGCCGCTTGGCGTCGGCCTCGTCCTTGGCGGCCGGCGCGTTGAGCTTCGTCGCGATCGTGAACGAGTCGCGCGGGTAGCGCTTGACGAGTGCCTCCCCGGCAGCGCGCTCCGAGGCGCCGTCGCCGTAGGTGTAGGCGGTGTCGAAGTACGTCATCCCGGCGGCCATGAACTTGTCGACCATCGCCTTCGTCTGCTCGACGTCGATCGAGCCGTCGGCGAGCTGGGGCAGGCGCATGAGGCCGAAGCCGAGCTTCTTCTCAGGGAATCCGAGCATGTGACCTCCTCCTTGCGGGGTCGCGCGGCGGGCTACTCGAGCGTCGCGGCGACCTCCTGCAGGTACTCGATGATGGGCAGGTGCTGCGGGCACACGCTCTCGCACTGGCCGCACTGCACGCAGGCCGAGGCGAGCGAGGCGCCCTTGTCCGTCGTCTCGCGGCGGTACTTGTCCTTGGCGCCGTCGAGGTTGTCCCACACGAGGTAGCGGTTCATCGCGTTGAACGCCATCGGGATGGGGATCTGCATCGGGCAGCCCTTGGTGCAGTAGTTGCAGGCGGTGCACTTGATCTGGCGGATCTCGGCGAAGGCTGCCTGGGCGCGTTCGATCACGGCCATCTCGTCGGCGTCGAGCGGCTTGAAGTCGCCCATGTAGGAGAGGTTGTCCTTCATCTGTGCGACGTCGCTCATGCCGGAGAGCACCACGCGCACCGCGTCCTGCGACGCCGCGAAGCGGATGGCCCAGCTGGGCAGCGACGCCTCGCCGCCGGCCTCCTCGAACACCTTGGCCACGGTCGCCGGCGGGTTCGCGAGCGCCCCGCCGCGCACCGGCTCCATGACGACCACGGGGATGCCGCGGGCCTCGCACACGGCGACGTTCTTGGCGGACTGGACGATGGTGTCGTTCCAGTCGGCGTAGTTCACCTGCAGCTGGACGAACTCCACCTCGGGATGCGCGTCGAGCAGCTCCTCGAGGAGGTCGGCGGTGTCGTGGAACGAGAAGCCGATGTGGCGCACCTTCCCGGCGGCCTTGAGCTCCTTCATGTAGTCCCACAGGCCGTACTCGTCGTAGGCGGCGACCGACGCGTTGCTGAGGCTGTGCAGCAGGTAGAAGTCCACGTAGTCCGTGCCCAGGCGCTCGAGCGACACGTTGATCTGGTTCTTCGCGTCGGCCTCGTCCTTGGCCGCCGGCGCGTTGAGCTTCGTCGCGATCGTGAACGAGTCGCGCGGGTGGCGCTCGACGAGGGCCTTGCGGGCGGCGATCTCGGAGCCGCCCTGGTCGTAGACGTAGGCCGTGTCGAAGTACGTCATCCCCGCGTCGAGGAACTCGTCCACCATCACCTTCGTCTGCTCGACGTCGATCGAGCCGTCCTCGAGCTTGGGCAGCCTCATCAGGCCGAATCCCAGCTTCTTCTCAGGAAAACCAAGCATGGTCGCTCCCCCTCCTCGTGCTTCCTCTCCAGCGTTTCCCATTCTCGCACCCCACCCGCACGGGCCGCGGACGCCGCCGCCTCCCGTCGGGGAGCGGGGCACGCGGCGGGGCGCCGCGTGGCATACTCTTATGAATGGCCGCGACCCGATTGGCGGGGAACATGGAAGACACGCGCACCCCCGAGGAGATGTCCCTGCGCGAGCTGCGCGAGGAGGACATCGAGGCCCTGCTCCGCGAGGACCCCGCGATGAACTCCGCCGAGGAGGTCCTCGCCTACTCGGCCGGCGTCCGCGCCATCTGGGAGTACCGGCGCTTCCACCGCATGTGGCTCGAGGGCGACAAGCTCGGGGCCCTGCGCCGCGCCCAGGCGTGCCGCAACCGCTACGGCATCGAGATCCACCCCGGCGCCACGATCGGCAGGCGCCTGTCGATCGACCACGGCATGGGCATCGTCATCGGCGAGACGGCCGTTCTCGGGAACGACTGCAAGCTCTACCACGGCGTCACGCTCGGCGGCACCGGCAAGGAGACGGGCAAGCGCCACCCCACGCTCGGCGACAACGTGATGGTGGGGGCGCGCGCGACGGTGCTCGGCTCGGTCACCATCGGTGACAACGTGAAGATCGGCGCCGGCGCCGTCGTGCTCAACGACGTGCCCGCCAACACCACGGCGGTGGGCATCCCGGTGCGCATCATCTACCACAACCGCTAGCCCCGGAGGTCTCTCATGCAGGACTACAAGCGCGAGTTCATCGAGTTCATGGTCGAGTCCGACGTCCTCAAGTTCGGCACCTTCACCCTCAAGAGCGGGCGCACCTCGCCGTTCTTCATGAACGCCGGCGCCTACGTGACGGGCGACCAGCTCCACCGCCTCGGCCTGTACTACGCGCAGGCGATCGAGGCGAACTTCGGGCTGGACTTCGACGTGGTGTTCGGGCCGGCCTACAAGGGCATCCCGCTGTCCGTCGTCACCGCGATGGCGGTCTCCGAGCTCTACGGCAGGCAGGTGCGCTACTGCTCGAACCGCAAGGAGGCCAAGGACCACGGCGAGGGCGGCAACTTGCTCGGCGCGGAGCTGCGCGACGGAGACCGCGTCCTCATCGTCGAGGACGTCACCACCTCGGGCCGCTCCATCGAGGAGACGTTCCCGCTGATCACGGCCGCTGCCGACATCGAGGTCGTGGGCCTCATGGTCTCGCTCAACCGCATGGAGGTCGGCCGCGGGGGCGAGCAGACGGCCCTCGACGAGATCCGCGACACCTACGGCTTCCCCACCGCCGCGATCGTGACGATGGAGGACGTCGTCGAGCGCCTGTGGAACAGTGAGTGCCAGGGCCGCGTCGTGATCGACGACGCCTGCAAGGCCCGCATCGACGAGTACTACGCCGCCTACGGGGCGCGCGCCTAGCGGAGCCCGCGCGACCATGCCCTCGCACCTCGCAAGGGGACGCCATCGCGTCCCCGCAGCCTTCCTGTGGGTCGTGCTCGCCGCCTGCGCGGCGACGATGGCGCTGCGCTGCCTGCCCGTGGGCATGGGCGACGGGCACGACGTGCCGATCATCGTCCCGTTCCTGCCCTATCTCGGCATCCCGCTGATCGTCGCGCTCGTCGCCGGCCTGCTGTGCCGCAGGCGTGCGCTCCCCGTCGCGGCCGCGGCCCTGCTCGCCGTGCTCGCCTGGTGGCACGCCGGCTACCTCGTGCCGACCTCGACCGTCTCCGACGAGGCCGCCGCGGCCGTCGAGGCGGGCGTCGACACCTCCGACGGGGTCGCCCGGATCATGACGCTCAACCTCACCTACGGCGGGGCGGACCCGGACGAGGTCGTGGCCTGCGTGCGCGACGAGCACGTCGAGGTGCTGTGCCTGCAGGAGGCGACCAACGACTACCTCGCCGAGCTCGACGCCGCCGGCATCGGGGACTACCTGCCCAACCGGGTCGTCTCCGAGGTGGGCTACGTGAACAACGGAGGCCGCAACTGCGTACTCTCCGCCATGCCGATGACGAACGAGAGCTCGGACCTGCTCCCGATCATCACCTCGTCGATGGCGGCGTGCTCCGTCGACGTGGGCGGCAGGACGCTGCGCTTCGTCTCGGTCCACGCGAACTCGCCGCACCTCGGCGGCCAGGACTGGTGGGCCTCCGGCCTCGAGACGATCGGCGAGCTCGCCGGCTACGACCACGACTACGTGATCTGCGGGGACTTCAACGCGACCTGGGACCACGCGCGCTTCCGCGCCCTGCTCGGCGACGCGTTCGTCGACGCCGGCGAGACGGCCGGCGAGGGCTTCCACATGACCTACCCGGCCAACAGCTGGCTGCCGCCGCTGATCGAAATCGACCACGTCGTCTACTCGAGGGACGCCGGCATCGTCGTGGGCGACCTCGAGACGGTGGAGGTCTCCGGCACGGACCACCTTGCGCTGCTCGCGACCCTGGAGGTCGTCGGGTAGGCGCGCGGCCTGGCGTCGGGCTCGCCTTCGCGTACGAAGCTCGGGGCTTCCTGGCATCTGCGCCAGGAAGCCCCGAGCTTCGTACGGCCTGCCGGCCCGAGTCGAGGTCCGCAACAGCGTTTTCCCAGTTGGCGCAAGCCGACCGAGCGACGCCGGCGCCCGAAGGCGTACAAAGTGGGAGCCAACCTGGCAGAAAGGCGTACGAAGCGGGGGTCGACTTGGCGCAAGAGCCAAGAAGACCCCCGCTTTGTACGGTCGGCTCGGGATGGGGCGCACCGAGACGCGCATCTCCGCTAGTCGCGCGTGAGCTTGCGGTGCAGGCGGTGCGGCTTGGAGGCCTCGGGCCCCAGGCGCCGCTCGCGGTCCTCCTGGTAGGAGGCGAAGTTGCCCTCGTACCAGTACCAGCGCGCAGGGTTCTCGTCATCGCCCTCCCAGGCGAGGATGTGGGTGGCGACGCGATCGAGGAACCAGCGGTCGTGGCTGACGACCACGCTGCAGCCCGGGAACGCGTCGAGCGCCTCCTCGAGGCTCTCGAGCGTCTCGACGTCCAGGTCGTTGGTCGGCTCGTCGAGCAGCAGCAGGTTGCCGCCCTGCTTGAGCGTGAGCGCGAGGTTCAGGCGGTTGCGCTCGCCGCCGGAGAGGACTCCGGCGCACTTCTGCTGGTCGGAGCCCTTGAACCCGAAGCTAGCCACGTAGGCGCGGCTGGGGATCTCCGTGTCGCCGACGACGATCGCGTCCGCGCCGTCCGAGACGACCTCCCACAGCGTCTTGTCCGGGTCGATGCCGGCGCGGTTCTGGTCGACGTAGCTCACCTGCACGGACTCGCCCACCTCGAGGGTGCCCGAGTCCGGCTCCTCCAGGCCGACGATCGTCTTCAGCAGGGTCGTCTTGCCGACGCCGTTCGGGCCGATCACGCCGACGATGCCGTTGCGCGGCAGGGTGAAGGAGAGGTCGTCGACGAGCACGCGGTCGCCGTAGCCCTTCGTGAGGTGCTCGGCCACCACGACCTTCTGGCCCAGGCGCGGGCCGACGGGGATGTGGATCTCGGTGAAGTCCACGCCGCGCGCGGCGCGGGCCTCCGCCTCCATCTGCTCGTAGCGCTCGAGGCGGGCGCGGCTCTTGGCCTGGCGCGCCTTGGGGCTGGAGCGCACCCACGCGAGCTCGCGCTCGAGCTTCTTGGCGCGCTTGGCGTTCTGCTGGCCCTCAACGGCGAGGCGCGCCGCCTTCTTCTCGAGGTAGGTGGAGTAGTTGCCCTCGTAGGGGTAGAGGGTGCCGCGGTCGACCTCGCAGATCCAGCCGGCGACGTTGTCGAGGAAGTAGCGGTCGTGGGTGACGGCCATCACGGCGCCGGGGTAGGTGTGCAGGAACTGCTCGAGCCACAGCACGCTCTCGGCGTCGAGGTGGTTCGTGGGCTCGTCGAGCAGCAGCAGGTCGGGCGCCTCGAGCAGGATGCGGCACAGGGCCACGCGACGGCGCTCGCCGCCGGAGAGCACGGAGACCGGGGTGTCCGGGTCCGGGCACTGCAGGGCGTCCATCGCCTGGTTGAGCTTGGAGTCGAGGTCCCAGCCGCCGACGGCGTCGATCTCGGTCTGCAGGGTGCCCATCTCGGCCATGAGGGCGTCGAAGTCGCAGTTCGGGTCCGCCATCTCGGCGGAGATCTCGTTGAAGCGGGCGACCTTGGCGAGCACGTCGGCGAAGGCGAGCTCCACGTTCTCGCGGACCGTCTTGTCCTCCTCGAGCTTGGGCTCCTGCTCGAAGATGCCGACGGTGTAGCCCGGGGTGAGCATCGCATCGCCGGCCGAGACGTCCTCGAGGCCGGCCATCACGCGCAGCAGCGTCGACTTGCCCGCCCCGTTGGGGCCGACGACGCCGATCTTGGCGCCCGGGTATACCCCGACGGTGACGTCGTCGAGGATCACCTTGTCGCCGTGGGCCTTGCGTGCGCGGATGAGCTGGTAGACGAACTCTGCCATGTCGTGGTCCCTTCGGTCGAGGCTGCGCGGGCGGCGCATCGCATGTCGAGGGAGAGTCTACCTGGGAGCCGGGGGGACGGGACGCTCCGAGCCGTACACTTATCGAAGCTACGCAGATGACGGAGGAGCCCCCATGCCCTACGCACGCACCGTCGACGACCTCATCGGCGACACCCCGCTCGTCGACCTCACCCCGCTCGCCGGCGACCGCACGGCCGCCCGCATCCTCGGCAAGTACGAGGCGACGAACCCCGGCGGCTCGATCAAGGACCGCGTCGCCAAGTACATCCTCGACGACGCCGAGGCCGCCGGGGCGCTGCGCCCCGGCGGCACCGTCATCGAGCCCACCTCCGGCAACACGGGAGTCGGGCTCGCCATGCTCGCCGCCGCCCGCGGGTACCGGCTCGTGCTCACCATGCCCGACACGATGAGCGTCGAGCGCCGCCTGCTCGCCGAGGCCTACGGCGCCGAGGTCGTGCTCACGCCGGGCGCCGAGGGCATGCAGGGCGCCGTCGAGCGCGCCGAGGAGCTCCGCGCGACGACGCCCGGCTCGATCGTCGCCGGCCAGTTCGAGAACCCCGCCAACCCGCGGGCCCACTACGAGACGACCGGCCCCGAGATCTGGGACGCGACCGACGGCGAGGTCGACGTCGTGGTGGCGGGCGCCGGCACGGGCGGCACGATCTCAGGGGTCGCGCGCCTCCTGAAGGAGCGGAAGCCCTCCGTCCGCGCCTTCGCGGTGGAGCCCGCGGAGTCGCAGGTGCTCGCCGGCGGGCCGGCGGGTCCCCACGGAATCCAGGGCATCGGGGCGAACTTCGTGCCGGCCGCCTACGACGCCTCCGTCGTCGACGAGGTGCTGCCCGTCGCGACCGAGGCCGCGATCGCGACGAAGCGGCGGCTCGCACGCGAGCTGGGCCTGCTCGTCGGCATCTCGTCCGGCGCCGCCGTCGCCGCCGCGCTCGAGGTCGCGGCGCGCCCGGAGTGCCGGGGGGCCACGGTCGTCGCGGTCCTGCCCGACACCGGCGAGCGCTACCTCTCGTCGGGGGCGTAGCCGCCCCGCGGCGGCGTCGCGGAGCCCCATCCCCAGACGCGCCTGATATATCCTTTCACACGTGCGACACGTCCCATCCACCCGACGCCCCGAGGAGGCAGCCATGTTCATCGTCAACGAGAGCGAGCGCGAGTTCCGCAACGGCGACTCCGGTCCCAAGTACCTCATGCAGGGACCCCGCATCAACCTGGGCATCTTCCGCCTGAAGCCCGGCGAGGACATGGCCCCGCACATGCACAACATCATGGAGGAGAACTTCTACGTGCTCGAGGGCACGCCCACCTTCGTGATCGACGGCGTGGAGCACCCGGCCAAGCCCGGCGACCTCGTGCACGTCGAGCCCGGCGAGGGCCACGGCATCCACAACCGCTCCGACGAGCCCTGCCTGCTGGTCTTCAACACGGACCCCTACGTGGAGGCCGGCGACAAGGTCAACCTCTAAGATGCGCCGGGGATTCGACGCCGAGGCCTACCTCGAGATGCAGGCCGCCCGCATCCGCGAGCGGGTCGGCCAGTTCGGCGGCAAGCTCTACCTGGAGTTCGGCGGCAAGCTCTTCGACGACCACCACGCGGCGCGCGTGCTCCCCGGCTTCGAGCCCGACCTCAAGGCGCAGATGCTGCGCGGCCTCGCCGCCGACGCCGAGGCCCTCGTCGTGATCAACGCCGACGACATCGAGCAGGACAAGCGCCGCAGCGACATCGGCATCTCCTACGGCGACGACGCGCTGCGCCTGCTGGACGCCTTCCGCAGCATCGGCCTCGAAGCCCGCAACGTCGTGATGACGCACTACACCGGCCAGCACCAGGCGGAGGCCTGGCAGCGCTTCGCGGAGTCGATGGGGGTGCGCGTCCACCGCCACTACCTCATCGACCGCTACCCCTCCGACATCCCCCACATCCTCTCGGACGAGGGCTTCGGCAGGAACGACTTCGTGGAGACCTCGCGCCCCCTCGTCGTCGTGACGGCCCCGGGCCCGGGCTCCGGCAAGCTCGCCTGCTGCCTGTCGCAGCTCTACCACGAGCACGAGAGCGGCGTGCGCGCCGGCTACGCCAAGTTCGAGACCTTCCCGGTGTGGAACCTGCCGCTCACGCACCCGGTGAACTACGCCTACGAGGCGGCCACGGCCGACCTCGCCGACGACAACGTGATCGACCCCTTCCACCTGGAGGCCTACGGCGAGGTCACGGTCAACTACAACCGCGACGTGGAGACCTTCCCCGTCCTCAAGGCCATGCTCGACGGCATCATGGGCGAGAGCCCCTACAAGTCGCCGACGGACATGGGCGTGAACATGGTCGGGAAGTGCATCTGCGACGACGAGGCGTGCTGCGACGCGGCCCGCAACGAGATCGTCCGCCGCTACTTCCAGACGGCCGAGCAGCTCAGGCGCACCGGCGAGGGAGCCGAGGCGCTGCGCAAGATCGAGCTGCTGATGAACGAGGCCAAGGTCGACGTCGACCTGAACCCGGCGCGCCAGGCGGCCCTCGCCAAGGAGGCCGAGACGGGGCATCCCGCCGGCGCCATGGTCCTGCCCGACGGCAGGATCGTGACGGGCAAGACCTCCGACCTGATGGGCGCGGCCTCGTCGCTGCTCATCAAGGCGCTCAAGGCCGTCGCCGGCATCGACAAGGAGACCTCCATCGTCAGCGACGAGGCCCTCGTGCCGATCTGCCACCTCAAGACGGAGCACCTCAACAGCCGCAACCCTCGCCTGCACTCCGACGAGACGCTCATCGCGCTGTCGCTCTCGAGCGCGACCGACCCGCTCGCGGCGCGGGCGGTGGACTCCACCGCCGAGCTCAAGGGCTGCGACGCGTACTTCTCGGTGATCATCTCGCCGACCGACGAGGAGCTCTACCGGCAGCTCGGCATCAACGTCTGCTGCGAGCCGAAGTTCGAGAAGCACGGCTTCTACCACAGCTGACGCGGACGGGCGAGCCGGGAGGGCGGATGCGCAGGCGCAAGCCGAAGAACTTCGACCTCGAGGAGCGCCTCGCGCGCTACGCGGACGCGATCGAGGTCCGTCCGGCCGCGTGGGCGGGCAGGTGGGCCGAGGCCTGCCACCCGCTCGTCGCGGCCGGCGACGCGGTCGGGCTCCCGCGCTACCGCGAGGTCCGCCTCGACCTGGGCTGCGGCAAGGGCGACTGGCTCGTCGCCTGCGCGGCCCGCGACCCGGAGGTCCTTTGGGTCGGGATGGACTTCGAGCCGGTGTGCGTCGCCTACGCCGCCGAGGCCGTGTGCGAGGCGGGGCTCCCCAACGCCGTCGTCGTGCCCGGGACGGGCGCGGACGTCGTCCGCCTGTTCGGCCCCGGCGAGCTCGCTCAGGTCGCGATCAACTTCCCGACGCCGTTCACCCGCAGGCGCGACGCCCACCTGCGCCTCGTGGCGCTCGAGCGCCTGATGGAGTACCGCCGCGCCCTCGCGCCGGGCGGCCGCCTCCGGCTGCGCACCGACAGCCAGCCGCTGCGCGACTTCGCCCTCGGCCAGCTCGAGATCGCCGGCTACGACGTCCTCTGGAGCTGGGACGACGAGCGCGCCCACCTGCCGGACGAGCCCGTCACCTACTACGAGGAGCGCCTCGTCGCCCAGGGGGCGCGCGTGCTCTCGGTGTGCGCCGTCCCCGGCCCCGAGCCGGAGCGCGTCGAGCAGACCCGCTCGCTCAGCCTCGTCGACTACCTGCCCGAGGACCTCGACGCGATGGACTACGTCCCCTACGGCATGGAGTGGACCGTCGAGACCATCCGCCGGCGCCGGCGCTGAGCCCGCCGCGTGTCACCTCGTCGTTAACGCGGGAGCCCCGGCGCGCCGAGGGCGCGCGGGCGCCGGTAGAATCGTGGCCTGGCAGCACGGCACGCGAGAGCACCGGAGGCCCGCATGGCGAAGATCCCCATGACCACGCCGCTCGTCGAGATGGACGGCGACGAGATGACCCGCATCATCTGGCAGATGATCAAGGACGACCTGATCGTCCCGCACGTCGACCTCAGGACCGAGTACTACGACCTGGGCCTCGAGCACCGCGACGAGACCGACGACCAGGTGACCCGCGACGCCGCGGAGGCGACCAAGCGGCTCGGCGTCGCCGTGAAGTGCGCCACGATCACGCCCAACCAGGCGCGCGTCGAGGAGTACGGGCTCAAGGAGATGTGGAAGAGCCCGAACGGCACCATCCGCGCCATGCTCGACGGCACCGTCTTCCGCACGCCGATCGTCATACGCGGCATCGACCCGGTGGTGAGCTGCTGGAAGAAGCCGATCACCATCGCCCGCCACGCCTACGGCGACGTCTACCGCAACGTCGAGATCCGCGTCGAGGGCCCCGCCCGGGCGGAGCTCGTCGTCACCGGCGCCGACGGCGTCGAGCGCCGCGAGCTCGTCCACGAGTTCGACGGCCCCGGCGTCGTCCAGGGCATCCACAACCTCGACGCCTCGATCGGGAGCTTCGCGCGCAGCTGCTTCGAATTCGCCCTCTCGGCCGGCCAGGACCTGTGGTTCGCCACGAAGGACACCATCTCGAAGACGTACGACCACCGCTTCAAGGACGTCTTCCAGGAGGTCTACGACGCCGACTACGCCGCCCGCTTCGAGGAGGCCGGCATCGAGTACTTCTACACGCTGATCGACGACGCCGTCGCCCGCGTGATGAAGTCCGAGGGCGGCTTCGTGTGGGCCTGCAAGAACTACGACGGCGACGTGATGAGCGACATGCTCTCCTCGGCGTTCGGCTCGCTCGCGATGATGACGAGCGTCCTCGTATCGCCGCACGGCTACTTCGAGTACGAGGCCGCGCACGGCACCGTCCAGCGCCACTACTACAGGCACCTCGCCGGCGAGCCCACCTCCACCAACTCGGTGGCGACGATCTTCGCCTGGTCCGGCGCGCTGCGCAAGCGCGGCCAGCTCGACGGCAACGGGGAGCTCGCCGCCTTCGCCGACCGCCTCGAGGCCGCGACCCTCGCCGTGATCGAGTCCGGCAGGATGACGGGCGACCTCGCGCGCATCACCTCGCTGCCCGACCCGGTGACCCTCGGCACCGAGGAGTTCATCCTCGCCGTCGCCGACGAGCTGGGGGCCTAGTCCCCGAGCCCGCGGACGCGACGCGCGGAGACCGCACGAAAAGAGGGCCCGGACGCCGTCGCGGCGCCCGGGCCCTGCCGAGTCGATGGGCCGTCCGTCCCGCTAGTCGATGGAGACCTTGGTGACGTTGGCCTTCGCGTCCTGCTTGGGGATGTTGATGGTGAGCATCCCGTCCTCGAGCTTGGCGGTGAGGCCGGAGGTCGCGGCGTCCTTCAGGTACACGCCGCGGGTGGCGCTCCACTCGCCCGTCTCCTTGTACAGGTAGTTCTTGGCCTTCTTCTCCTCGGACTCCGTCTTCTCCACGGAGATGGAGAGCCTGCCCTCGTTGAGCTCCACGTCGATCTGGTCGCGGGTCACGCCCGGCAGCTCGGCGGTGACCACGTAGGCGTCGCCGGCGTCCTCGACGTCCATGTTGAAGGCGTCGGAGGCGTTCACGCGCGCCAGCGGCATGTCGAAGAAGTCGTCGAAGGGCCAGCGGCTGATGGAGCGGCCGTAGCGGTTGCGGGGGATGAGGGTCGTCATGATGCATCACTCCTTGCGTCTCGTTCCTGCGATGCGATCGGGCATCTCGTTCGTCACAGTCATGTATTCCCGCATCGCGGCCGAATATACGGAGAAGCGAAGATTTCCTCAGTTTCTTTCGCTCACTAAATCTAAGCGTTTTATTGTCAGATATAGGACGTGCGAGCGAGTTCGTGGCAATGCCGCGTCGCCGCGCGCACCGGCGCGCGGCGCGCCCGCGATGCCGTACACTTTGGGCGACGGCACTTCGCGAACGGGAGGAACCATGGCCGACACCGAGCGCGCGACGGGCGACGACGGTCGCCCCCACGTCGGCTCCAGGCGCCCGACGCGCCGCACCATCGACCCCATCGACCGCCTCTCCGAGGACGAAGCCGAGGCCAAGGTCACCTACGTGCACGACTCGTCCTACACCCTCCGCTCGAACGACCCCATCGCGGAGCGGAGCTACCGCCGCGCCCAGGCCGACCTCGAGCAGGCGCGCGAGGCCGACCAGCGCTACGCGCAGTACCTCTCCGTCCCCAAGGGCGGCCGCACGATCTTCACCCGCCGCAGGAGCACGACGGTCCTCATGGTCGCAGTCGTCGTGGTTGCGGTGCTGCTCGTCCTCGTGCTCCTCTCCCTGCTCATCTGGGGGCTCATCCTCCCCGCCTAGCGCGATTCCACAGCACGCGCCTGATGCATGCGCGGTTTCCCTGTGGAGAGCGCGCGTGCGCGCACGCCCGGCTCCGCGGATGCCGTAGCCTCCCATGCCCGTATGCAGAGACCTTGCTGGAAAGGGGCACGTGTGAAGGCGTTCGTCAACGAGTTCAAGGAATTCATCTCCCGCGGCAACGTGATGGACATGGCCGTCGGTGTGGTCGTCGGCTCCGCGTTCACGAGCATCGTCAACTCCCTCGTGAACGACATCATCATGCCGATCGTCGGCATCATCACCGGCGGCATCGACTTCTCCTCGCTCAAGATCGGCCTCGGGGGCGCCCAGATCGCCTACGGCAACTTCCTGAACGCGATCATCAACTTCCTGATCGTGGCGTTCGCCATCTTCTGCGTCGTGAAGGCCATGAACACCTTCCGCGAGAAGAGCGCCGAGCTCATCGGCATCCAGAAGGCCGAGGAGGAGACCGCCACGCCGGTGTGCCCCTTCTGCTTCGAGGAGGTCAAGGAGGGCGCGACCCGCTGCCCGCACTGCGGCGCCGAGATCCCGGCCGCCCAGGTCCCCGGCACCGAGGAGGCGCCCGCGGAGGCCTAGTCCCCTCCCAGGCACGTCCGTGACGACGCCGCGCCCGTCGGGAGCCCAGCTCCTGGCAGGCGCGGCGCTCTTGTGAGGAGGCGCTACCCCAGCCCCAGCGCCATCCCGGCGAGGCGCACGAGCAGCGCGACGACCCAGGCGACGCCGCACTGCAGCGCGACGACGGCCCACATCATGCGCGTGCCCAGCTCGCTGCGCACCGTGGACACCGTGGCCACGCACGGCGTGTACAGCAGCGTGAAGACGAGGAAGCACACCGCCGTGAGCGGCGTGAACAGCGTCGCGAGGGCGGAGACGTCGCCGCCCAGCAGCACGGTGAGGGTGGAGACGACGCTCTCCTTGGCGGCGAAGCCGGCCGCGAGCGCCGTCGAGGCCCGCCAGTCGCCGAACCCGAGCGGCGCGAACACCGGCGCGACCAGGCGCCCGACGCCGGCGAGCAGGCTCTGCGACTGGTCCGCGACGACGTTGAGGCGGACGTCGAAGGTCTGCAGGAACCAGATGACCACGGTCGCGACGAACACGATCGTGAACGCCTTGCGCACGAAGCCCTTGCCCTTGTCCCATGCGAGCCGCGCCACAGTCGCCGGACTCGGGAGCCGGTAGTTTGGCAGCTCCATCACGAAGGGCACCGGCTCGCCGCGGAAGGCGGTCCTGTTGAGCACGAGGGCCACCAGGATGCCCACCACGATGCCGAGCAGGTACATCGAGGTCATCACCAGCGCGCCGTGCTCAGGGAAGAAGGCGGCCGTGACCATCCCGTAGACGGGCAGCTTCGCCGAGCAGCTCATGAACGGCGTGAGCATGACCGTCATCTTGCGGTCGTGCTCGGAGGGCAGGGTGCGCGTGGACATGATGGCCGGCACCGAGCAGCCGAACCCGACCAGCATCGGGACGATGCTGCGGCCCGAGAGCCCGATGCGGCGCAGGAGCTTGTCCATCACGAAGGCGACGCGCGCCATGTAGCCCGAGTCCTCGAGGATCGAGAGCAGCAGGAACAGCACGACGATGATCGGCAGGAACGAGAGGACGCCGCCCACGCCGGCGAAGACGCCGTCGATCACGAGCGAGTGCACGACGGGGTTCACCCCGAAGTCCGCGAGCGCGACGTCGACCACGCCGGTGAGCCGCTCGATGCCGAGCTCGAGCAGGTCCGCGAGGCGCTGGCCCACGACGTCGAAGGTGAGCCAGAACACGAGCGCCATGATCAGCACGAACACCGGGATCGCAGTGAGGCGGCCCGTGAGCACGCGGTCGGCCGCCTCCGAGCGGGCGTGCTCGCGGCTCTCGCGCGGGCGCACCACGCACGCCTCGCACACCCCCTCGATGAAGGAGAAGCGCATGTCGGCGAGGGCCGCCAGGCGGTCCGTACCGGACTCCCCCTCCATCTGGACGATGATGTGCTCGACGGCCGCGAGCTCGTTGGGGTCGAGCCCCAGCGCGGAGACCACCCGCTCGTCGCCCTCGATCAGCTTCGTCGCCGCGAAGCGCAGCGGCAGGCCCGCGGCGCGGGCGTGGTCCTCGACGATGTGGCAGATGCCGTGGATGCAGCGGTGCAGCGCGCCGCCGTCGGCGCCGTCCGGGGAGCAGAAGTCGAGCCTGCCCGGGCGCTCGCGGTGGCGGGCGACGTGCAGGGCGTGCTCGACGAGCTCCCCGATGCCCTCGTTGCGCGCGGCGGAGATGGGGACGACCGGGATGCCGAGCAGGCCCTCGAGCCGGTTCACGTCCACGGTCCCGCCGTTGGCGGCGACCTCGTCCATCATGTTGAGGGCGAGCACCATCGGGCGGTCGAGCTCCATGAGCTGGAGCGTGAGGTAGAGGTTGCGCTCGATGTTCGTCGCGTCGACGATGTCGATGATCGCGTCCGGACGCTCGTCGAGGAAGAACTCGCGACTCACGATCTCCTCGCCCGTGTAGGGCGAGAGCGAGTAGATGCCAGGCAGGTCGGTGACGGTCGCCTCGGGATGTCCGCGCACCTGGCCGTCCTTGCGGTCCACCGTGACGCCGGGGAAGTTGCCGACGTGCTGGTTGGACCCGGTGAGGCGGTTGAACAGCGTCGTCTTGCCGCAGTTCTGGTTGCCGGCGAGCGCGAAGGTGAGGGGGCTGCCCTCGGGGACGGGGCGCTCCTCGCCGCGCGGGCGGGCGGGCCGCTCGCCGAGGGCTGGGTGCGGCGCGTCGGCGGCGCGCCTGCAGGCGGTCGGGAGGTCGTGGGCGTCGTGCACGTCGCGCACGCGGATGCGCCCCGCCTCGGCGCGGCGCAGCGTGAGCTCGTAGCCGCGCAGCCGGATCTCCACCGGGTCGCCCAGGGGGGCGTGCTTCATCATCGTGACCTCGGTGCCCGGCGTGAGCCCCATGTCGAGGATGTGCTGGCGCAGCGCGGCGTCGTCCGCGTCCACGGACTCGATCACCGCGTCCTTGCCGATCTCGAGGGCCGCCAACCTCATGCGAGAGCTCCTTCCCGGCCGCCAGGTCGGCCCGCGGCCGACGCACCCCTGACATGATACGGGCTGGACGGCGGCCGGACCCCGACGCGCGCCCGACGGACCGCGCCCGTCTAGTCCCAGGGGTCGCGCTCGAACAGGGGCTCCGGCTCGGACCTGCGGTCCGACCAGGGGTCGTAACCGTCGTCGTCCTCGTTCTCCGCGCGGGCGAACGCGCGGTCGACCTCCTCGCGCGCCGGCTCGGCGGGGCCGGGCCCCCGGCGGCGTCCGCCGTCGGGGGCCGTCGCCTGCCGCGTCTCCTCGGGCGCCACGGCTACTCCACGCTGTCCGGGTCGAGGGCCTCGCCGTCGGCGTCGCCCGCCTCCGCACGGCCGTCGAGCGGCACGGCGACGAAGCGGTTGTCGTCGTCCACGTCCACGCGCACCGCGTCGCCCTCGCCGAGCCGCCCGTCGATGATGAGGTTCGCGACGTTGTCGACGACCTGGCGCTGGATGAGGCGCTTGAGCGGGCGAGCGCCGTAGACCGGGTCGAGCCCCTCGAGCGAGAGCGCCTGCAGCGCCGCGGGGGTGAGCTCGAGCTCGATGCGGTCGCGGGCGAGCCTGCCGCGCACGTCGGCGAGCTGGATGTCCACGATCCTCTCGATCTCGTCCAGGCCGAGCGGGCGGAACACCACGACGTCGTCGATCCTGTTGAGGAACTCCGGCTTGAACGTCTGGCGCAGCGCGTCGTTCACCTGGCGCTGGACCTGGTCGGGGTCCTCGGCGGCGTTCGCCGCGGCGATGAACTGGCTGCCCACGTTGGACGTCATGATGATGATCGTGTTCTTGAAACTCACCACGCGGCCCTGGCCGTCGGTGAGGCGCCCGTCGTCGAGCACCTGCAGCAGGACGTTGAAGACGTCCGGGTGCGCCTTCTCCATCTCGTCGAGCAGGATGACGGAGTACGGCCTGCGACGTACGGCCTCGGTGAGCTGGCCGCCCTCGTCGTAGCCCACGTACCCGGGAGGCGCACCGATGAGGCGCTGCACGGAGAACTTCTCCATGTACTCGGACATGTCGATGCGCACGAGGGCGCGCTCGTCGT
>CAOJNB010000003.1 GCA_948439405.1 uncultured Coriobacteriaceae bacterium
GGTCGTTGAGCTCGGAGAACGCGTTCGCGTACTCGTGGCCGGCGATGACCAGCTCGAAGCGGTCGGTGAGGCGCGGGTCCTCGGGGAGGCGCTTGGCGAGCGGGGAGACCTCGACGGGGTAGTCGCACACGAAGGTCGGGTCGACGATGGAGGGCTCGCCCACCTCGTCGTAGAGCTCGGCGACGAGCTTGCCGGCGCCCCAGTCGTCCTTGGCCTCGACGCCGTGCTCGGCGCACAGCGCGCGCAGCTCCTCGAGGGGGGTGTCCAGCGTGACCTCGCGGCCCACCGCAGAGCTCACGACCTCGGCCATCGGGCGGGAGGGCCAGCTGCCCGAGAGGTCGATCTCCTGGCCCTGGTACACGATCCGCTCGGAGTCGTTGACCGCGGCGTTGGCCGCCTTGATCACGCCCTCGGCGAGCCGCTTCATGCCCTCGAGGTCCGAGTAGGCGCAGTACGCCTCCATCGTGGTGAACTCGGGGTTGTGGGTCGCGTCCATGCCCTCGTTGCGGAAGATGCGCCCGATCTCGAACACGCGCTCGTAGCCGCCCACGAGCAGGCGCTTGAGGTGCAGCTCGGTGGCGATGCGCAGGTAGTTCTCCTGGTTGAGGGCGTTGAAGTGGGTGACGAACGGCTTGGCAGTCGCCCCGCCCTGGATGGTCTGCAGGATGGGGGTCTCCACCTCCATGTAGCCCTGCGCCTCCATGTGGCGGCGGAACTCGGAGACGATGCGCGAGCGCTTCGCGAAGGTCGCGCGCACGTCCGGGTTCATGATGAGGTCCACGTAGCGCTGACGGTAGCGCGTCTCCTTGTCGGACAGGCCGTGGAACTTCTCGGGCAGGGGGCGGACCGCCTTGGAGAGCATGCGCACGTGCGACGGGGAGACGGACAGCTGCCCGCGCCTCGTGCGCATGACGACGCCCTCCGCCTCGACGATGTCGCCGAGGTCGAGCGAGCGGACGAGGTCCCCGTCGTCGCCGAGCTCGCCGGCGCGGCAGAACAGCTGGATGGACCCGGTGGCGTCCTCGAGGACCACGAAGCAGAGCTTGCCCTGGTCGCGCACGGCGCGCACGCGCCCCGCGACGCAGACGACGTCCTCGGTCTCCTCGCCGTCGGCGAGGCGCCCGTAGCGCTCCTCGATCTCGGCGGCGCGGGCCGTGACGGAGCTCGCGATGGGATAGGGGTCGCGCCCGGCGTCGATGAGGGCCTGCCGGCGCGCGAGGCGCGTCTCGCGCTCGCCGACGTGGCCGCCTTCGGTCGGCATCAGAGGGTGACCTTGCGGATGGTGAGCGAGCGCACCTTGCCGCTGGGCAGGGTGTACTCGACCGTCTCGCCCTTCTTGTGGCCCATGAGGGCGGCGCCCAGCGGGCTCTCGTTGGAGATGCGGTGCTCGAGGGAGTTGGTCTCGGTGGTGCCCACGATCGTGTAGGTGATGGCCTTGCCGGACTCGTCCTCGACCTCGACGCTGGAGCCGATGGAGGCCTTGGGGGAGCGGGAGCCCGCGGCCTGGGCCTCGCTCACCTTCGCCGTCGTGAGGATGCGGCGGATCTCCGCCATGCGGGACTGGACGCGGTCGCGCTCGGCCGTGGCGTCGTCGTACTCGGAGTTCTCGGAGAGGTCGCCGAACTCGCGGGCGACGCGCAGGCGCTCGCGGACCTCGGCGCTCTTCTCCCCCTCGAGGTAGGCGAGCTCGTCGACGAGCTTCTGACGGCCTTCCGGGGTGATGATGATCTCGTTGTTGCTCATGGGGTGGCTGCTCCCTGTCCCGTCGTCTCGTGATGATGACGCCCGCCACCCGGCCGCTGGTGCGGCCGGGTGGCGGGCGCGTCGCTCTGGTTCGCTACTGGAGCTTGGCGCCGCACTTGGCGCAGAAGGCGTTGTCCGCGGGGTTCTCGGCGCCGCACTCGGGGCAGTACTTGGCGTCGTCCGCGACCTCCACCGGCTCGGCGTCCTCGACGTCGGCCTCGATCTGGGGCGCGTCGGTGGCAGCCTCCTCGGCGGCGTCCTCTGCGGCGTCCTTGGCGTCGCCGCCGCCGTCGCCCGACATCTCGTCGCGGACGTTCTTGACCGTCTTGCCGAGGCTCTTGCCGAGCGCCGGGAGCCTCTTGGGCCCGAAGATGACGAGCACGATCACCAGGATGATGATTAGCTCGGTCCAACCCAAACCAAGGAATGCCATGGGGAGCTCCTCACACGTAGGTCGCGTCTTCTTCGTCGTTTGCACAGGAAAGTATACCGGAGCCGTGGCTCACGTATAATCTCCACGCCCTCGCCACGCGAAGACCACCAGGTCCACGCCTCCTTGTAAGGAATCCCTTGCAACTCCTCGTCTCCAGCACCCTCGTCTGCGCCGCGATAGGCCTCGGGCTGCTCGCCTTCGGCCGCCTCGTCTTCCCGCGGCTGCTCGCCTGGCGCGGGATCCACATGCGCCGGAAGACCATGTTCGGCGTCGCCCTCGTGTTCGACTCCGCGGACGCCGAGGGCGAGCCCGTCCGCCTGCTCAACGTCGACGGCAAGTTCCAGTCGATCTGCTACGTCTCGGACGAGCTGTGGGCGGAGCTCACCTGCGCCTACCACCGCCACTTCGCGGACGCCCTGTTCGAGGCCGGCTGGCCCGACGACGCCCTGGTGCTGGGCGGGGGCGGGTTCTCGTTCCCGAAGTACCTCGTCGAGCACGACGACGTCGTCCGCGTGGACGTGTGCGAGATCGACCCCGCGATCGTCGAGCTCGCCCGCGAGCACTTCCTGCTCGACCGCCTCGAGGAGCGCGCCGGCGGGCGCATGCGCCTCATGGTGCGCGACGGCTGGGAGTGGCTGCGGGGGTGCGACAGGCGCTACGGGATCATCGTGAACGACGCCTTCGCCGGCAAGCGGCCCCTCGGCCCCATGGGCACGCCGGAGGGCGCGCGCGTCGTCCACGAGCACCTCGGGGAGGGCGGCCTCTACCTCGCCAACGTGATCTCGCCCGTCGAGGGGCGCGGCGCGGCCCCGCTCATGGAGGCCGTCGAGACGTACGTGGCGGAGTTCGGGCACGTCTACGTGTTCCCGGAGCGGCCGGAGCATCCCAGGAGGCCGGGCAACAACGCCTTCGTCGCCAGCGAGCGGCCGCTCGAGCTGCCCGGCGCGCTGCGCTGGGGCGAGGGGTCCTAGGTAGGGGCGGAGGGCCCTGAGGCCCCCCGCCGGCGCGTCCCGAGCCGAGTCAGGTGCTTCGGGATCGTCGTGCCGCGGGACCATTCTGCGCGCCGCGCGCGCCGTCGCCGGCGCCCCTCGGCCCGGCGGTCGCTCCCGGGCGCCGGGCGCGGCGCCTCCACGAGGGCTCCACGCGACCATCACGGAACCGACGCATCGGGGTAGGATATACGGCGTCGACACCCCACCCAAGGAGCGCGCATGCCCACCGAGACCCCCGAGGCCCCCAAGCCCCTCTTCACGGCGAACTACACCCTCGACCCCCTCATCGTCACCAACGCCGCCTCGGCGATGGACAGCGACCGGGTCCGCTACTTCTTCACCGGCGCCACGATCGCGACGCTCGTGCTGATGATCATCCTGCTCATCCAGCAGCCGGCGAACTACTGGGTCTACGCGGTCATCTGCTTCGCCGTCTCGATGGCGCTCGGCTTCGTCGGCAACGACACCCACCGCATCCAGCTGCGCCGCCTCGCCCGCAAGGGCTTCGTCGTCCCCCACTCCGTCGACCCGGAGCTGCTGCGCTACCGCATCGACGTCTTCGACGACCGCATCGAGTCCCACGGCCCGGGCACCGCGTCGATGACGCACCCCGTCTCCGAGGTCAGGAAGTTCTGGTGCGACGAGGAGGCCACCGTGATCGCCTTCACCGACGGGGAGATGTCGGTGGTGCCTCGCTCCTCGATGTCGAACAGCCGCTACCTCAACCTCATCGACTTCCTCGACCGCGTCTCCAAGTAGGCGCGGCATGACGAACGACCTCGCCCGCTTCTCCGCGACCATCCCGCGCGACCTGCTCGCCGAGTTCGACGAGTACGCCGCGCGGCGCGGCAGCGGCGCGAACCGCTCCGAGGCCATCCGCGACCTCATGCGCGAGAAGCTCGTCTCCGAGGCGATGGCCTCGCCGCGCGAGCCCGTCGTCGGGTCGATCACGCTGATCTACGACCACCACGCCGGCGACCTGCCCCAGCGCATCGACGACATCCAGCACGAGCACGGCGACCTCATCATGAGCTCGATGCACGTGCACCTGGACCACGACGCCTGCCTCGAGGTCATCGCCGTGCACGGCTGCGGCATGCGCGTCTACGAGCTCCGCGACAAGCTGCTGGGGCTGCGCGGGGTCAGGTACGGAACCCTCTCCTGCGCAGCCCCAGACCGCCAGTTCAAGGTCGGCTAGCCCCCGAGGGGCGCGGCGCTACCTGCGGTGCTCGCGGTAGTAGCGCAGCATCGCCTGGGTGGAGGCGTCCTGCGCGGCCAGCGCCTCGTCGTCGTGGAACGCGGGCGCGATCTCCTTGGCGAGCTGCTTGCCCAGCTCGACGCCCCACTGGTCGAACGAGTCGATGCCCCACACCACGCCCTCGACGAAGGTGATGTGCTCGTAGATCGCCACGAGCTGGCCGAGGGTCGTCGGCGTGAGCGCGTCGCCGAAGATCGAGGTGGTCGGCTTGTTTCCCTGGAACACGCGGGCGGAGACGAGCGACTCGGGCGTCCCCTCGGCGCGGACCTCGTCGGCCGTCTTGCCGAAGGCGAGGGCCTTGGTCTGGGCGAGGAAGTTGGACAGGAAGAGCTCGTGGACGTCCTGTTCGCCGTCCTTGGTGGGGTTCGGCGTGTTCGCGAAGGCGATGAAGTCCGCCGGGACCATCCTGGTGCCCTGGTGGATCAGCTGGTAGAAGGCGTGCTGGCCGTTGGTGCCGGGCTCGCCCCAGAAGATCTCGCCGGTGTCGCAGGTCACGGGCGAGCCGTCCCAGCGCACCGTCTTGCCGTTGGACTCCATGGTGAGCTGCTGGAGGTAGGCCGGGAAGCGGTGCAGGTACTGGTCGTAGGGCAGGACCGCGTGGGTCTCGGCGTGGAAGAAGTTCGAGTACCAGACGTTGATCATCGCCATGAGCACGATCGCGTTCTCCTCGAGCGGCGTCTCGGCGAAGTACTCGTCGATGGTGCGGAAGCCGGCGAGGAGCTCCTCGAAGCGGTCGGGCCCGAGGGCGACGGCCAGCGAGGTGCCGACGGCGGAGTCGACCGAGTAGCGGCCGCCGACCCAGTTCCAGAAGCCGAAGGCGTTCTTCGGGTCGATGCCGAACTCCTCGACGAGGTCGAGGGCGGTGGAGACGGCAACGAAGTGCTTGGCGATGGCCTCGCCGCGCTGCTCCTCGGTGTCGGCGATCGCGCCGCTGGCCACCAGGCTGTCGAGCAGCCACGTGCGCGCCTCGCGCGCGTTGGTGAGGGTCTCGAGGGTGGTGAAGGTCTTGGAGGCGACGATGAACAGGGTCGTCTCGGGATCGAGGGAGAAGACCTTCTCGGCGATGTCGTTCGGGTCGATGTTGGAGACGAAGCGGGCGGAGATGCCGGCGTCGGCGAGGGGCTTGAGCGCCTCGTAGACCATGACCGGGCCGAGGTCGGAGCCACCGATGCCGATGTTGACGACCGTCTCGATGCGCTTGCCCGTCACGCCGACCCAGCGCCCGGAGCGCACGTCGTCGGCGAAGGCGTAGATGCGGTCGAGGACCTCGCGGACGTCGGCGACGCAGTCCTGCTCGCCGTCGAACACGGTACCCTTCTGCTCGGCCGGGCGGCGCAGCGCGGTGTGGAGCACGGCGCGGTCCTCGGAGGTGTTGATGTGGGCGCCGGAGTACATGAGGTCGCGATGGCCCTCGACGTCGCAGGCGCGGGCGAGGTCGACGAGCAGGCGCATCGTCTCGTCGGTCACGAGGTTCTTCGACAGGTCGACGCGCAGGCCGCAGACGTCGTAGGAGAGCCTCTCGACGCGCAGCGGGTCGGCGGCGAACCAGTCCTTGAGGGAGATTCCCTCCTCGCGGAGGGCCTCGAGGTGCCTCTCCAGGGCGGACCAGGCGGACGTTGAGGTGGGGTCGATAGGGGCGGGAATCGTCATCGTCGTCTCCTCGGTCTCGACGGATGAACAGGTCACCCCAATCGTACGTCTTCGCTGCTCAAGGCGTCACCACGGCTCGCCCAAAGGAGGGATCCGCTTCAGGCGCGCCCACATGGCCTGCTTCCCCTCCGCGCTCGACAGCGCGGCCGCGAAGCCGCCGAGCGAGAGCACGCGCATGCCGAGCAGGCTCGCCACGACGCCGTCCTCGAGCATCGCCTCCTCGAACGAGGGGATGCGGGCGAGCTCGTCGGCGTAGGCGTCGCGGACGGCGTCGCGTGCGGCGTGGTCGCACAGCACGAGCGTCACGGGGTCCAGGCAGGTCACGGCCTCGCGCAGCAGCGCGGGCGCGAGCGGCGCGCCGTCCCGCCCCACGCTCGCGAGGCAGGCCCAGTCCTCGGGCGCGTAGCCGAGGCGCGCGAGGGCGCTCGCGAGGGCGACGCCGTCGGCGCCCGCCAGCAGCCTGCCGCCCGCGGCCTCCTCGGCGGAGAGCTCCCCCTTCGCGAGGAGCACGGGCGAGGCCGCGTTGCCCGCGCACCTGACGCCCGCCTCCGCGAGCGCGCCGAGCTCGGCCTCGGCCTTCGCGACGTAGGCGTCCCTGAGCCGCTCGCGCGCCGTCGCCATGCGAACCTCCCCCTCCGCGTCCTCCGACGTCCCGCATCATACCGGGTACAGGCGCCGGCCGGTGGGTATAAGGCGACCAAGACGAGCCGCGCCCGACGGGCGCACGCACGAAGGGGGCCACCATGCCCAGCACGGAGATCACGCAGGAGAACTTCGAGTCCGTCATCGCAGGGGACAAGCCCGTCCTCGTCGACTTCTGGGCGACCTGGTGCGGCCCGTGCCGCGCCTTCGGCCCCGTCGTCGAGGCCGTCGCCGACGAGATGGCCGGCGAGCTCGTGGTCGGCAAGTGCGACGTCGACCAGAACCCCGAGATCGCGCAGCGCTTCGGGATCGCGACCATCCCGACGACGATCCTGTTCAAGGGCGGGCAGCCCGTCCACACGACGCGCTCGGCCATGTCCAAGGCCCAGCTCCTCGCCGAGCTCAGGCAGCACCTCTAGGGACCAGGCCCCGCCCCCGCGGGGGCGGGGCTAGAAGTACCAGGCCATCTGCGGCTTGATCGGCAGCTGCTCGATCACCGCGTCGACGACCTCGCCCCCGGACACGAGGATGCGCCCGAACGTCGGTCCCATCGTGGTGCGCGGGCGGCAGGGGCTGCCCGGGTTCATCACGAGCACCCCTGCCTGCGTGCGCTCCACGTGGGGACGGTGGGTGTGCCCGCAGATCCCGACGTCGCACCAGGCGAGGTCGAGGCGCTCGCGGTAGTGGCACACCTCCCAGCGCAGGCCGAACAGCTCCATGCGCACCGTCTTGCGCACGGCGCGCTCGTAGAGCCTGCCGAAGTGGTTCTCGTACTCGTAGGACCAGTCGTTGTTGCCGAGCGCCGCGTAGGTGGGCGCTATGGCGTTGAGCGCGTCGAGGTCGAGCGGGGAGCAGAGGTCGCCCGCGTGGACGATGACGTCGGCGCCGTCGAGGCGCTCGAGCAGCTCCGGGGGGAGGTACCCGTGCGTGTCGCTCACGACGTCGACGCGCCGGACGCCCGCTATGCCCGCGTCGCCCATCTCCCGGCCCCCGCTAGAGCCCGAGCGCGCGCTTGAGCTGGACCACGCGCCTCCGCGAGACCGAGATCTTCTTGTCCTCGATGCCCTGGATCCCGAGCTGGAGGTTCCCGCTCGACACGACCTCGACGTCCTGCACGTACTCGAGGTTCACGATGTAGGAGCGGTGCACGCGGAAGAACCCGTGGGGGCTCAGCTTGTTCTCGAGCTGGGCGAGCGAGATGGTGGAGAGGTAGCGCTCCTCGTCCGTGTAGATGCAGGAGTAGTCGTCCTTCGCCTCGATGTAGCGAATCTGGTCGACGGGCACGAGGATCTTCCTGCCGCCCTTCTCGACCGGGATGCGCTCCGAGGAGGACTTCGCCGCGGCGGCGGAGCCCATGAGGAGCTGGACCTTGTCGAGCGCCTGCATGAGGCGCTCCGTCTCGACCGGCTTCACGAGGTAGTCCACGGCGTCGACGTCGAAGGCCTTCGCCGCGTGCTCGCTGTAGGCCGTCACGAACACGACGGCCGGCGGGTTCTTGAGGGTGCGCAGGGCGCTCGCGAGCTGCATGCCGCTCGTCTTGGGCATCGAGATGTCGAGGAACATGACGTCGGGGCGCCCCTCCATGAGGCGCTCCACCGCCTCGCGGGCGCTCGCGGCCTCCACGATCGACTCGACCCTTCCCGTGCGCTCGAGCAGGTACCTCAGCTCGGCGCGGGCCGGCTCCTCGTCATCCACGATCATCGCACGAAGCATCGCGTCTTCCACCTGTCTTGTCATGCCTTGTACTAGCCACCCGCCATTATATGGGAAGGCTAGGCGTCCTCCCGCGCCAGGGCCCCGACGAGGCACAGCGTGACGCTCGTGCCGCTGCCCGGCTTGCTCACGATCTCGACGCCGAAGCCCTCCCCGTAGGTGCGCTCGAGCCGCCCGGCGATGTTGCGCAGGGCGATGTGGGCGCCGGGGTCGCGCGGCGTCCCGTCCACGTCCACGCTCTGCACCTCGGGCGTGCCGAGCAGGGCGGAGGCGACGTCCTCGTCCATGCCCAGGCCGTCGTCCACGACGGCGATCAGCAGGTCGTCGCCGACGGACGTCGCCTGGATGTCGATGTGCAGCGCGCCCTCGTCGCTCATCGCGTGGCGCACCGCGTTCTCCACGATGGGCTGCACGATGAAGGAGGGCACGGGGACGTCCTCGAGCCCCCGCTCGATGTGGGACGTCTCGACGATGCGCGAGGCGCCGAAGCGCGCGATCTCGAAGGTGAGGTAGCGCTCCGTCTGCTCGACCTCACGCGCGAGCGGGACCATCTCCCCCGAGCCCTCGAGCGTCTGGCGGTAGAAGGCGGCGAACTCGCGGAGGAGCTCGTGGGCGCGCTCGGGGTCCGTCCTGGTGAACGACGCGATGGTGTTGAGGGTGTTGAACAGGAAGTGCGGGTTGATCTGGGCCTGCAGGGCCTTGACCTCCGCTATCGCGGTGAGCTCGGACTGTCGGTCGAGCGCGTGGGCGTTGAGCTGCGTGCTCAGCAGGTCGCCGATGCCGCGCGCGATCACGACCTGCGTCCGGTCGATGTCGGCGGGGCTGCGGAAGTAGAACTTGATCGTCCCCACGACCTTGTCCTGGACCTTGAGCGGCACGATGATGCCGGCCGGCACGTCCTCGGAGCCGTCGGCGCCGTCCTCGACCCTGATCGGGGAGAAGATCTCGAGCCGCCCGCTGGCGAGGACGGCGTGGGTCTCGCGCGTGCGGATGGGGCTGCCCACGGGGAACTCGTCGGCCGCCTCGCCCGCGTAGCCCAGCACGGTCGTCGCGCTCGTCATCCCGACGGCCATCGCGTTGGTCTCCTCGAGCACGAGGCGGCAGGTCGCCTGGCAGGTCTCCGTCGTGAGGCCGCCGCGCATCTGGATGAAGGTGCGCGACGCCATGTTGAGGATGCGCTCCGTCTGCTGGGACTGGGTGTCGTCGGGGATGAGCATGACGAAGGCCATCAGGACGATGCCGGCAACGAGCGCGATGCCGCTGAGCAGAGCCGTGAGCTCGACGCGCTCCACGACGCTCCAGATGTAGACGCCCGCCATGACGGCGAGGCTCGTGAGCGCCGCCGCGATGGTGACCGAGGGCAGGTTCCTCTGGATCCATTGCACGGTCGCTCGCCTCCCGGGTCCGCCGCTAGTCGCCGTTCGTGTCCCGGAGCAGCGGCGACCTGCTCGCGAGGACATTGTACAGGGGCAGCCCGAGGGCATACATGACGACGGCCTCCCCCAGGCCGGTCGCGACCAGGCCGAACAGGTACATGAGCGGCCATGCGCCCTCGAGCGAGACCGAGGTGAACGGGATCGTGTAGAACCCGAGCCCCGAGAGCATGAGGGGCAGGTAGGCCGGGACGATCAGCGCGTTCGTGACCACGGGGCCGAGGACGGCCAGGCGCGGGCGGTCGCGCAGGCGCCAGGAGATGACCGCCCCCAGGAAGGTGGCGAGCGAGCCGAAGACGACGTCGAGCATCCCGAGGACGCCCGTGCCGCCGAGGAAGACGTTCGCGCAGTTGGCGAGCGCGCAGCCCAGGGCGAGGCCCCAGCGGGCCTCCGGCACGGCGATCGCGAGGACGCAGAGGGCCTCGGAGACGCGGAACTGCACGGGGCCCCAGGCGAGGCTCCCGAGGAACAGGAGCGCGAACAGCGTCGCGACGGCGTAGCCCGCCGCGATGACGCCGATGCGCGCCATCACCCGCATGCGCTCGTCGGCGGAGCGCGCCCCCTTCTCGGCCATGTCATCCCCCCTCGGGTCGCAGGCCTTCCATCCTACCCCAGTCGGGTGGAGTGTTTCCGCATCCGCGGACTCGGCGCCGGGCGCCCGCGGCGCGCGGGCTATCATCGACGTGCATGTCAAAACGTCGTGGGGAGGGCGACCGGATGCCGTGCGCGCGCCTTGACGTCGCCAAACTCTCGCGTGCCGCCGCCGCGATCCGCCGGCGCTGCCTCGCGTTCACGCTCGTCTCGGGCGGGAGCTACCTCGCGCAGGCCTGCTCGTCGGCGGAGATCCTCGCGACGCTCTACCTCGGCGCCCTCGACCTGGGCGAGCCCGAGCGCCGCGACGCCTGGCGCACGGACGATCCCGGCGCCCGCGTCACCACCGGGGCCGCCTACCACGGCGCGCCCGCGCCGGGGCTCGACCGCCTCTTCGTCTCGTGCTGCCACTACGCCCTGCCCGTCTACGCCGCCCTCATCGAGGCGGGGCGGCTCGACGAGAGTGCTTGGGAGCACGTCGCCGAGGACGGGTGGAACCTGGACCTCGTCGCCTCCGAGCAGTCCCCCGGCTACGAGTGCGTCTCCGGCTCGCTCGGGCAGACGATCAGCGTCGCCGCCGGCGTCGCCCACGCCCGGAGCCTGCGCGGCGAGCAGGGCCGGACGGTGTGCCTGCTCACCGACGGCGAGCTCGACGAGGGTCAGGACTGGGAGTGCATCCAGGCGGCCGCCCACCTCGGGCTCGGCGGCCTCGTCCTAGTCATAGACGTCAACGGCCAGCAGGCCGAGGGCTGGACGGACGACGTCGTGGCTCTCGAGCCGCTCGACGAGCGCCTGCGCGCGTTCGGCTGCGACGTGGTCCGCGTCGACGGGCACGACGTCGCGGCGCTGTGGGAGGCCCTCGCGGCGCCCGCGGGCGACCGCCCGCGCGCGATCCTGTGCGCCACCCGTCCGGACCGGGGCGTCCCCGCGATGCGCGACCTCGTGCCGGTCCACTTCGTCCACGTTGACGACGGGTCGCGTCCCTCGCTCGAGGCGTCGCTCGCCCTGCTCGAGGAGGGGGGTCCCGATGCGCTTCGAGCGTGACGTGTTCCTGCGCGCCCTCGCCGGCTACGGCGAGCGCCACGACGACGCCTTCGTCGTCTCCGCGGACCTCGGCGACTCCTGCGAGCTCGGGGGGTTCCGCGAGCGCTTCCCCGAGCGCTACGTCGACCTCGGCCTCTCCGAGCAGAACGCCGTCTCCTGGGCGGCCGGCCTCGCACGCGAGGGCCTCCGCCCGATCGTGTGCACCTTCGGCGTCTTCCTCTACCGTCGCGCCCTCGACCAGATCGAGATGAGCGTGGCCGCCTCCGGGCTGCCCGTGACCCTCGTGGGGTTCGTGCCCGGCATCTCGACCCCGCGCGGCATCGCCCACCAGGCCGTCAACGACGTGGGCGTCCTGCGCACGGTGCCGGACCTCACGATCCTCGACGTGGGCGACGCCTCCGAGGCGCGCCAGGCGCTCGAGGCCGCGCGCTCCTGCGACGGCCCCGTCTACGTCCGCATGCTGCGCGGCGAGGTCCCGAGCTTCCTTCCCGCAGACACGCCCTACGAGGTCGGCTCCGTGCGCGAGCTCGCCGCGGGCGAGGACGTCCTGCTGCTCTCCTCCTCCGTGTGCACCGCCGAGGCCCTGCGCGCGGCCGACGCCATCCGCGCCCGCGGCATTTCGCTGCGCCACGTCCACGTCCCCTGCGCCAAGCCGCTCGACGGCGAGCTCCTCGCCGACCTCGCCTCCTCCTGCCGCCACGGTGTCGTCACCTTCGAGAACCACCAGGTGACGGGCGGTCTCGGCTCGACCGTCGCCGAGGCGCTCGCGGAGCGCAGCGTCGCACGGAGGCTCGTCCGCCTCGGGCTGCGCGACACCTACGCGCGCAGCGGCTCGATGCCCTACCTCATGCGCTCCTTCGGCCTGGACGCCCTGGCGCTCGTCGAGGCCGTCGAGCTCCTGGTCGGCCGCCCCCTGGGCGTCTCCGAGGGGGACCTCCTGCCGGCCTAGCCGCCCGCGCGCCGCGCGCCTCCCTCTCGAAAGCACCGGACCCGGAACGAAAAGGGACCCCGGCCGAGGCCGGGGTCCCTGCGCTCTCACGCGTGTGTTGGGCAGAGCTACTCGACTACTTCTCCTCCATGGAGCCGAGGGTGCCGGCGGTGACGCCGGTGTTCTCGGGGACCCACGCCTTGCCGGCGGAGCAGTAGACGTCGCACATCATGTGACGCAGCTTGTCCTTGAAGGAGGTCTGGATGACGGTCCAGATCTCGTAGGCAGCCTGACCCTCGAGCTGACGCTCGTTGAGGGCGGCGGTCATGGCGTTGCAGAGGTCGTTGGCGATGTTCACCTTGTTGATGCCGTTCGCGCAGACCTTCTTGAGCTCGTCCTCAGGGGTGCCCGAGGAGCCGTGCAGGACCAGCGGGAAGTCGGGGCCGACGGCCTTCTTGATGGCCGCGAGGCGCTCGTGGTCGAGCTTGGCGACGAAGCCCTTGGGGTAGGCGCCGTGGGCGGTGCCGATGGCGACGGCGAGCATGTCGACGCCGGTCTTCTCGATGAACTCCTTGGCGACGTCCGGCTCGGTGAGGTGGGACTTGGTGTCCTCCTCGGCGTTGGAGGCCTGGCCGACGTGGCCGAGCTCGGCCTCGACGGAGGCGCCGCCGGCGTGGGCCATCTTGACGACCTCGGCGGTGTCGGCGACGTTCTTCTCGAAGGACTCGGCGGAACGGTCGATCATGACGCTCGTGAAGCCGGCCTGCAGGGCGTTGACGCACTGCTCGTAGGAGCCGCCGTGGTCCAGGTTGATGGCCACGGGGACGTTGGCCTGGATGGCGAGCTGGCGCAGCATCTGGCCGTAGAAGACGATGTCCGGGTTGGCGGTGTACCCGACGTCGAGGATCAGGGGCGACTTGATCTCCTCGGCGACCTCGATGGCAGCGCGGGCGTCGATCTCGGTGCCGACGTTCGGCGCCGCGACGGCGTAGTTGCCCTTGCTGGCGTGGACGAGGATTTCCTTCATGGAAACGAGCATCTAGAACCTCCTTGTTGACGAACGAACTAGGGCCCAACACGGCATAACAATATAGAGCAAAGAGGACGCGAATTGATGCTGAATTTCGGCCGGAACGGCGACGCATGCCGACCGCTCGACGGACGGCCGACCGAGACGAAAAAGGCGCCCCTCCCGAAGGAGGGGCGCCCGGCACGGACGCTAGGTCCGCATCACCTCAGGTTCTGCTAGCAGAGGCCGATGAGGGCGAGCAGCAGGGAGATGATGATGATGCCGATGGAGATCCACTGCATCTGCTGGGTGACGTTCTTCAGGATGAAGTACACCACGAAGATGGCCACGAGCGGCAGCAGACCCGGGATGATGGAGTCCAGGGTGGCCTGGGCGTCCTCGGAGGCGAGCGAGAGCTTCACGTAGGTGTTGCCCAGCGCGCCCATCATCATCATACCGATCATCGAAGCGCACTCGATGAGGCGGTCGATCATGCCGGAGGTGAACAGGTTGCCGAGGGCGGCACGACCGAGGTTGTAGCCAAGGTTCGTGAAGAAGATGCCCTCAGCGATGGTGATGACCGGGAAGCCCACCAGGACCGGCAGGATGCCGGCGGGGTTGCCCTCGGAGCAGGCGGGCAGGCCGATGCCGATCAGCAGGTAGATGATCAGCGCCCAGTCGATGGTGTCGCCGACGCCGGCGAACGGGCCCATGAAGCCGATCTTGAGGCCGTTGATGGCGGCGGTGGCGTCCTCGTCGGACATGGCGCGGGTGATCGCCTGCTCCTCCTCCATGGCGAGGGCGACGCCCAGCGCGGAGGAGCCCCAGATGCCCTGGGTGTTGAAGTACATGAGCTCACGGTGCAGAGCGACGGACAGGGCGTGCTTGTCCTCCTCGTTCGGGTAGAGCTTCTTGAGCGAGGGGATCATGGCGCAGCAGAGCGCCAGGGCCTGCATGCGCTGGTAGGAGTGCGGCATCTCGCAGTAGAGCCACCAACGCAGGAAGAAGCCGTTGACGTCGCCGGTGGAGAGGATGCGCTTGTTGGCGTCCTCGGCAGCGTCCTCGTCCTCGTCCTCGTCGTCATCCCACTCGTCGTCGTCGCCCTTGACCTGCTCCACGACGTCCATGCGGAAGAACGTGATGAACAGGCAGACGCAGATGGCGAAGATGGCGCAGGCCATGACGGACAGGCCGCCGTACTGGACCATGAAGTAGCCGATCATGAACAGCGGGATGTAGGTCGGACGCCCGATGATCATGATGGTCAGGCCGAAGCCGAGGGCGGGCAGGATGCCGCCGGCGACCTCGAAGCCGTGGGTCAGCCACACCGGCAGGATGTCGAGCAGGTTCTGGACGAAGTTGGAGCCCAGGTAGATCGACAGGAACATGAGCGTGAAGCCCAGGACGGCCTTGATGGCGGCCGGCCAGATGACGGCGCACATGAAGATGCCGGTGGTGTTGCAGTCGTCAGCGTACTTCTCGGCGGGCTCGACGAAGAAGCCGCAGATGATGTACTTGACGATGGTCAGCAGCGTGAAGAGCAGGCCGACGGGCACGGCGAGGGCGACCGCCTGGGTGGAGGACATGCCCTCGGTGCACAGCCACACCGGGATACCGACGCAGGCGGCAGCCATGTAGTCGGTCGGGACGTTACCGCCAGGAGCGATGACGCCGAGGTACAGCGACTCGATGGCGGCGCCAAGCATCATGCACTCCTCCATGCGGCCGGAGACGAGGCCGAAGAAGAAGGCACAGACGATGGGGCGCTGGAAGGCGCCCTGGAAGGTGTACCCGATCAGGAGCTGGTTCCAGATCGTGTACATGAGCGCGCCGGTGATCGCCAGGGGGACGATCATCGTCGACGCAGTCGAGTTAACGAGTTCCAAGGTTGCTCCCCTCATTGGGTTTACAGGGGTGTCGTGCTCAGAGCTTGGGTCTAGCTGTTGAAGATCTTGGCGATGCCGTCGAACTCAATGGGAGTGTCCTCCGGGATGACCTGCAGGTACACCCTCACGCCGCCCTCGCTCATCTCCTTGAGCTTGAGGAACTCGTCCTCGCTCAGGAAGACCTCACGGGAGATCTGCTTCTTGCCGTGCGAAGCCACCTGGTTGCCCAGGTCGACCTCCTTCACGGGGAAGCCCTCCTTCCAGAGGTTGTAGGCGTTGGTCGCGTCCTTGAACACGATCATCACGTTGCGCTCGGAGGGACCGAACTTGCCCTCGTTCCACTGCTTGGTGGCCTTGACCGGGTCGGAGACGTCGATCTTGATGCCCTTCTGCGCCGCCTTCTTGTAGAAGTTGGACATGAAGGGATCGGCCGCCAGCGCCTTGTCGATGATGATCACGTACTTGCACTTGTTGACCGTAGCCCACTTGGTGACGATCTGGCCGTGAACCATGCGCGTGTCGACACGCATGAACTGGACGTTGCAGTTAGCCATTGCGTTACCTCCTCTCAACCTTACTCGCGGTCAGGACGCGCGAGGCGCCCTTCGAGCCTGAACCTACATGCTTGCCAGTACCTCGTTGACATCGACGATGCCGTCATGCCCAAGGGGGATGATCTGCTCGGCGACCTCCTTGGCGGACATGCCGTCGTCCTTGAGGGAGATGGCCTCGATGACCATGGCGAGGTTCATACCGGTGACGTGGTAGAGCTCCCTGCTCTGCGAGAGAGCCGCCATGGCGTTGAAGGGGCTGCCGAAGTAGAGGTCGGAGAGCACGAGCACCTCCGGGTCCGCCTCACCCTCGTCGAGCCACTCGGTGACCTTGTTGGTCAGGATCTCGCCGTCGTCCTCGGGCATAAGCCCGAACGCCGCGACACCCTCGGCCTCGCCACCAATCATCTCCGCCGCCGCAAGAAGGCCTGCGGCCAGCACGTTGTGGGACACGAGAACGATCTTCATCTGATCCTCCCCTCTGTGCATGCCGGCATCATGACGATGCAACCGGATACCAACGGGGCCCGATGCGCGAACCTCTGGACAAGCCAAATTTGTTCGTAGCATGAAGCCCCTGTGGAAATATTCTGAATTTGTTCCGGCGGATGTCAAGACCTTTTGGCGAATGGCTGGTCGACGCGGAGGCCGTCTCGGCGCCTCGCGATAAGGGACCACAAATGTACTCTTTTGTACTATGCTCGTTCGAGCATGCGCCTCGCACACGCACGCAAGTACTCGCGTACGCAGGGCCGGCACGGCCGGCCCGCTTGGTTTCGGTTCCCACGGAAGGGGAGATCAGGGTGAAGATCAAGACCACCAAGTTCGGCTACCTGGAGAAGGCCCACGTGGCCAAGGTCGGCGAGCGCCAGCTGCCCGAGCAGCTCGACGAGCACGAGGTCCTCGTCCACATGCAGGGCCAGAACCTCTGCACCACCGACTACCAGCAGTGGATGGGCCTGCGCGAGCACCAGGGCTACCCGATGGCCGGCGGCCACGAGGGCGCGGGCGTCGTCGTCGAGGTCGGCAGCGCCGTCCACTCCGTCAAGCCGGGTGACTTCGTCGCCATGGCCCACGACAACTTCTGCGGCGAGTGCGAGGAGTGCCGCGTCGGCCACACCGAGAACTGCCTGAACCCCCGTCCGAAGGACTGGCGCACCGAGGACGGCTACGTGGGCGGCATGTTCGGCTTCGCCCAGTACAAGGTCGTGCGCGAGCGCGTCCTGTACAAGATGAACCCCGAGCTGGCCCCCGCCGAGGCCGGCTTCCTGGAGCCCATCTCCACCGTCGTCTCCGGCATCAAGAAGCTGCGCCTGCAGCCGCACGAGACCTGCGTCGTCGTCGGCGCCGGCACCATGGGCCTCGCCAACGCGCAGGTCGCCCGCTCCTACGGCGCCCGCGTCATCGTCTCCGAGCTCATGGAGAACAAGCTCAAGGTCGCCCGCGAGTCCGGCTTCGAGGTCATCGACTCCGGCAAGGAGGACGCCGTCGCCCGCGTCAAGGAGCTCACCGACGGCCGCGGCGCCGACTGCGTGATCCTCGCCGTCTCCAACAAGGTCGTCCTCGACCAGTCCCTCGAGCTCATCAAGGAGCTCGACGGCCGCGTCCTGATCTTCGCCGCCGGCTACCCCGCGCCGCAGACCACCCTCGACGCGAACCCGATCCACTACCGCCGCATCGAGATCCTCGGCACCTTCGGCTCCACCCTCGAGGACTACGCCGACGCCGCCATGCTGCTCAACACCCGCGCCATCGACGTCCGCCCGATGTGCGAGCCCAAGCAGTACGACCTGTCCGAGATCCAGGAGGCCTTCGAGGCCGCCTCGACGCCGGGCATGTACCGCGTCCACGTGAACATCCCCGAGTAGGCTCCGAAGCCCAGCGCGTGACGTTCGGAGGCCCCGCGGCTCGCCCGCGGGGCCTCCTTCTATATATGTGTGGGACGCGGCGGGCGCGCTCACCTGGAAGGCGGAACGAAACGCGGAAACGCTGGCGCACGCTTGTATTGCTTTGTTATACTCACAGGCGCCAACGAGAAATCGACGGCGACACCAGGAAGGCCCGCTCAGGGCACACACGGAAGGGGTTAGCGAATGAAGGTCAAGACCACCAAGTTCGGCTACCTGGCCAAGGCGCACGACGCCCAGGTCGGCGAGCGCCAGCTCCAGGACGAGCTCGGCGCGCATGAGGTCCTCGTCCACATGCAGGGCCAGAACCTCTGCACCACCGACTACCAGCAGTGGATGGGCCTGCGCGAGCACCAGGGCTACCCGATGGCCGGCGGCCACGAGGGCGCGGGCGTCGTCGTCGAGGTCGGTTCCGAGGTCCAGAACGTCAAGGAAGGCGACTACGTGGCCTGCGGCTACGCCTCCTGCGGCGTCTGCCAGCCCTGCCGTGAGGGCCGCACCCAGGAGTGCGAGAACCACGTGCACCGCGAGGTGTCCGACGACGGCTACATCGGCCAGTTCGGCTTCGCCCAGTACACCGTGTACGACGACAACGTGCTCTACAAGATGAACCCCGAACTGACCCCCGCCGAGGCCGGCTTCCTTGAGCCCGTCGCCACCGTCGTGTCCGGCATGCGCCAGCTGCGCGTCCAGCCGCACGAGACCGTCGTCGTCGTCGGCGCCGGCACCATGGGCCTCGCCAACGCCCAGGTCGCCAAGGCCTTCGGCGCCCGCGTCATCGTCTCCGAGCTCATGGAGAACAAGATCGAGGCCGCCCGCAAGGCCGGTCTCGAGGTCATCGACTCCGGCAAGGAGGACGTCGTCGCCCGCGTCAAGGAGCTCACCGACGGCAAGGGCGCTGACGCCGTCATCCTGGCCGTCTCCAACAAGGTCGTCCTCGACCAGGCCTTCGACCTCATCAAGGAGCTCCGCGGCCGCATCCTGATCTTCGCCGCGGGCTACCCCGCGCCGCAGACCACCCTCGACGCGAACCCGATCCACTACCGCCGCATCGAGATCATCGGTACCTTCGGCGCCAACACCTGCGACTTCCAGGAGGCCGCGAACCTGCTCAACAGCCGCGCCGTCGACGTCCGCCCGATGTGCGAGCCCAAGCAGTACGACCTCTCCGAGATCCAGCAGGCCTACGAGGCCGCCTCGACGCCGGGCATGTACCGCGTCCACGTGAACATCCCGGAGTAGCCCCTCGGGAGCTCGCGGAGAGCATCGTCCGTCTGACACGGACGTGAACAAGGACCGGCCCCGGCGAGCCACGGCTTGTCGGGGCCGGTTCCCGTTCGAAGCCCCATCCGTCCCGGCTCGGGGGGACGCGCGCCGGCGCGCCGCCTCCGGGAAAGGAGCCCCATGGATTCCCTCCTGGTCGCAGCGATCGCGTCGGCCGCCTGGTACGCGTTCTGGGCGACCCACATCCTCTATACCATCCAGGGCACGACGCTGCAGTCCATCGTCATCGGGCTGTTCCTCGGCGCCGTCCTCGGCGACGTCCCCGCCTGCATGGCCATCGGTGCCTCGATCCAGTCGCTCTACCTCGGCCTCGTGATGTCCGGCGGCAACGTCCCCTCGGACCAGGGTCTCGCCGCGTGTGTCGCGATCCCCGTCGCCGTCCTCAACGACCTCGACGTCGCGACCGCCATCTCGCTCGCCCTGCCCGTCGGGCTGCTCGGCGGCGTGCTCACCAACGTCCGCTACATGATCTGCGGCCTGTTCGTCGACCGCGCCGAGCGCCACGCCGACGCCGCGAACGGCGCGGGCATCTGGCGCTGCGCCGTGCTGTACCCGTGCGTCGTCGTCTTCCTGATGTACTTCCCCGTCGTCTTCCTCGCGGTGTTCTTCGGCACCGGCTTCATCGAGGGCGTCCTCGGGGCCATCCCCGCATGGCTGCAGAACGGCCTCACGGTCGCCGGCGGCGTCCTGCCCGCCATCGGCTTCGCCCTGATCGTCAAGGTCATCAACCGGCCCACCTACATCCCGCTGTTCATGATCGGCTACTTCATGGTCCAGTACGGCGGGCTGTCCGTCATGGCGTGCGCCGTCTTCGCCATCTGCGTGAGCCTGTTCGTCACCTTCTTCGGCAACGACCTCGAGGAGCAGGTCAGGGGCGACGACATGGACGACGACCTCGACGACGAGGAGGAGGTCCCCGCAGCCACCGAGCACGTCCTGACCGGCGCCGACGTCAACCGCTTCTTCTGGCGCTGGTACGTCTACTGCGAGGCGCCCCACTGCTTCGAGCGCATGCAGGCCCTCTCGCTGTGCGCCGCCTTCGTGCCCGCGCTCGAGAAGCTCTATCCGAACGATGAGGACAAGCCGCTGCTCGCAGCCGCCTACCACCGCCAGCTCGCCTACTTCAACATCGAGGCCATCTGGGGCGCGGCCCCGCTCGGCGTCGCGCTCGCGATGGAGGAGAGCCAGGCGATCAACCGCTCCATGACCGACGAGGAGGCCGACGCCGCGATCAACGGCCTCAAGACCGGCTTCATGGGCCCGTTCTCGGGCATCGGCGACGTCATCGACTGGGGCACCATCCAGGTCCTGCTGCTCGGCATCGGCATGTCGTTCGCCTCCGAGGGCAGCTGGGTCGGCGCGCTCGTCGCGATCGTGTTCGTGCCCATCTCGCTCGCGGAGGGCTTCTTCTTCGTGAACCTGGGCTACCGCCTGGGCTCCGAGGCGATGGAGAGCCTGCTGCGCAGCGGCCTCGTGACCAAGCTCATCGACACCACGTCGATGATCGGCATGATGATGATGGGCGCGCTGGGCAGCTCCTACGTGCACCTCTCGCTCGCGAGCGAGGCCGCGCAGGCCACGCTCGACGGGATCATCCCGGGCCTGCTGCCCCTGTGCGCGATCTTCCTGCTCAACCGCATCATCGACAAGCACATGGACAAGATCGCCTGGGTGTCGTTCGGCATCATCGGCGTGAGCCTCGTGCTGTCGTTCGTCGGCCTCGTGTAGGGCCGGCTCCGCCGCCCCGACGGCTCCGGGATGGCACGGAGAACCGAGTGTTGCAGCGCCAAGGCGCCCCGCACGGACCGTCCCGACGGACGGCGTGCGGGGCGCTTGCGTCTGACCTGCGCCTTCTCGTTCAACTCGCTTCCGGCCTCGCGCCCGCGGGGCGTCCTCGAGCCCGAAGGTGCTGCAACACTCGTCCCAGAACGCCATCCCTGCACGGAAAACCGAGTGTTGCAGCAACGCGAGGCGCCCGGAGCCCCGAGGGGCTCCGGGCGCCCGTCATGCGGCGCGGGGCCGCGGGCGTGCCGTCAGGCCGCTACGCGAACGGGTTCTCCGTCGGGTAGGGCAGGGACTTCGGACGGTTGTACTGGACGTCCTGGACGCCGAGGAAGCGGAACAGGCTCCACAGGGACTTGCCCACGTGGTCGAAGGCGACCGCGCCGTGGTGCGGGTAGCGCTTCTCGAGCAGCACGTGGCGGTAGAAGCGGCCCATCTCGTGGATGCCGAACACGCCGATGCCGCCGAAGGAGTTGGCGCGCACGTCGAGGGTCTCGCCCTCGGCGATGTAGGCGCGCAGGACGCCCTCGGAGTCGCACTGCAGGCGGTAGAAGGTGATGGGGCTCGCCGCGATGTCGCCCTCGAGGGTGCCGCGGGTGATGTCCGGCTCACGGTCGGGCTCAAGGTTGCGGTGCTGGATGAGCTGGAACTTGACGGCGCGGTCGGCGCACATCTTGCAGCTCGGGGTGTTGCCGCAGTGGAAGCCCATGAACGTGTCGGTGAGCTCGTAGTCGTAGCGGCCCTTGATCTCGGACTCCCACATCTGCTGCGGCACCGTGTTGTTGATGTCGAGCAGGGTGACGGCGTCCTGGGTGAGGCAGGCGCCGATGTACTCGGACAGCGCGCCGTAGATGTCGACCTCGCAGGACACGGGGATGCCGCGGGAGGCGAGGCGGCTGTTGACGTAGCAGGGCTCGAAGCCGAACTCCGTCGGGAAGGCGGGCCAGCACTTGTCGGCGAAGGCCACGTACTTCTTGGAGCCCTTGTGCTGCTCGGCCCAGTCGAGCAGGGTCAGCTCGAACTGCGCGAGGCGGGCGGAGAGGTCGGGGTAGAACTTGCCCTCGCCCATCTCGGCGGCCATGTCGTCGCAGACGTCCTTGATGCGCGGGTCGCCGGCGTGCTCGCGGAAGCTGACGAGCAGGTCGAGCTCGGAGTTCTCCTCGATCTCGACGCCGAGCTCGTAGAGGCCCTTGATCGGGGCGTTGCAGGCGAAGAAGTCCTGCGGGCGCGGGCCGAAAGTGATGATCTTGAGGTCCTTGAGGCCCAGGATCGCGCGGGCGACGGGGACGAAGTCCTCCATCATGGCCGCGATGTCCTCGGCGGTGCCCACGGGGTACTCGGGCAGGTAGGCCGGGATGTGGCGCATGCCGAGGTTGTAGGAGCAGTTGAGCATGCCGCAGTAGGCGTCGCCGCGGCCGTTGACGAGGTCGCCGTCGCCCTCGGCGGCGCCCACGAACATGCACGGGCCGTCGAAGTGCTGGGCGATCTCGGTCTCCGGGGTCTCGGGGCCGAAGTTGCCCAGGAAGACGGTCAGCGCGTTGCAGCCGGCCTCCTCGGCCTCCTTGACGGCCGCGAGCATGTCGAGCTCGCTCTCGACCGTCTTGCCGACGACCACGATGTCGAGGCCGCGGTCCTCGCAGGCGCGGGCGATGGCGGCGCGCCTGGACTCGGACAGCTCGATCGGGAAGCAGTCCCTGCTCACCGCGATGAGACCGAGCCTCACGTTCGGGATGTTGGTCATCTCCATGTGTCCCTCTCCTTCGTTGACGCGGCGCGGGGGCCGCACAGTACTGACTGGTCTCGGACGGCCGTGCCCCTAGCGGGCCATCTCCTGGTACGCTGGTCGCAGCGCGGGGTAGAGCGTGCGCCACACCTGGTAGCGCTCATTGTAGGCCGCGGCGAGGGCCTCGTCGGGCTCGACGCGCTCCTTCGTGCGAACGAGGGCGCGAGCGCACTCGACGACGCTGGGGTAGGCCCCGCAGGCCACGGCCGCGAGCATCGCGCCGCCGTAGCCGGGACCCTGCTCGGTCACGGGGACCTCGAGCGTCACGCCGAGGACGCTCGCGAGCATCTCGATCCAGAGGCGGGAGTTCGCCCCGCCGCCGCACACCGTGGACGTCGACACCTCGATGCCCTGCGAGCGGGCGATGTCGAGGCAGTCGCGGAAGGCGAAGGCCACGCCCTCCAGGACGGCGCGGACCATCTCGGCGCGGGTGGTGTCCATGCGCAGGCCCACGAAGGCGCCGCGGGCGTTCGCGTCGTTGTGGGGCGAGCGCTCGCCCATGAGGTAGGGCAGGAAGTAGGCCTGCTGCAGGTCCGGGGCGCCCGTCGCGATGGCGGACTGCTCGCCCGCGTAGTCGCTGGTGCCGAGGACGTCCTCGACCCACCACTTGTTGCAGCTCGCGGCCGACAGGATGCAGCCCATGAGGTGGTAGCCGCCGTCGGCGTGGTCGAAGGAGTGCAGCGCGTTGGCGCGGTCCACCCCGAAGGAGTCGCTCGTGATGAAGATGGTGCCGGAGGTGCCGAGGCTGATGTTGCAGCGGCCGTCGCCCACGGCGCCCGTGCCCACGGCCGCGGCGGCGTTGTCGCCCGCGCCGGCGCACACCACGACGCCCTCGGGCAGGCCCAGGCGCGCGGCGACCTCGGGCAGCAGCGTGCCCACGGGCTCCCAGCTCTCATGTGGCTCGGGGAGCTGGTCCTCGCGGATGCCGCACACCTCGATCATCTCGGGGCTCCAGCGGCGGTGCTCGACGTCGAGCAGCAGCATGCCGCTGGCGTCGGAGAAGTCGGTGCAGTGCGCTCCGGTGAGGCGGTAGTTCACGTAGTCCTTCGGGAGCATGATCTTGTCGATGCGCGCGAACAGCTCGGGCTCGTGCTCGCGCATCCACAGCAGCTTCGGGGCGGTGAAGCCGGCGAAGGCGATGTTGGCGGTCCAGGCGGACAGCCTGTCGCGCCCGACCTCCTCGTTGAGGTAGCGGACCTGCTCCTCGGTGCGCCCGTCGTTCCACAGGATGCAGGGACGGATCACGCGGTCCTCGGCGTCGAGCACCACGAGGCCGTGCATCTGCCCGCCGCAGCCGATGCCCGCGACCTGCGAGGCGTCCTGCCCCTCGAGCAGCTCGGGCACGCCCGCGAGCACGGCCTCCCACCAGTCCTCCGGGGCCTGCTGGCTCCAGCCGGGGTGGGGGAACTCAATCGGGTACTCCTTGCTGACGATGTTGCGGATCGTGCCGTCCTCGTCCATCAACAGCAGCTTCGTCGCCGACGTCCCGAGGTCGATTCCAATGTAGAGCACGGGCTCTCCCTTCCTAGCGACTCGCCTTGTCGAACTCGTCCTTGAACGCGCGGAACATCCCCCTCGTGCGGCCCAGCTGGCGCCCCACGGCGTCGGCCGCCCTGTCCACGCCCGAGGCCGGGGCGGCCTCGGGGGCGGGGTCCTGCGCGGCGCCGCGGTCCCGCCTCGGGTCGGGCGGGGAGACCTCGACGTCGACGCCCTCGACCTCGGAGGTCTCGGGCGGGTCCTGGGCGCCCTCGCGGTAGGCGTCGCGAATCCTGCCTGCGAGCCGGCCGACCTCGCGGGTCCCGCTCTCGTAGGCCTCGCCCGCGCGCCGCGCCGCCTTGTCGAGCGCCTCGCCGGCCCGCTCCTGCGCCTCGCGGCCGCGCTCCTTGAGACGCGCCGTCGCCTCGCCGGCCTTGGCCGCGACGCCGCCCGAGAGGGCGAGCGAGGCCGCGGCGTCCTTGACGACGAGGCTGCCGTCGCCCGCCGGGTCGTAGCCCAGGAGCATCCCGGAGGGAATCTCGAGCAGGCCGAGGACGGAGGAGGAGAAGCTCCCCTCGCCGACGCCCAGGAACGCGACGCGTCCCTCCTCCAGGTCGAAGCGGACGTCCGAGACGAAGCCCAGCCTCTTGCCGGAGACGGTGCGCACGTCCATGCCGGCCCACAGGATGCAGCGGTCCCAGTCGATGCCGAGGCGCGTGCGCGCGGCGGCGTCGAAGCGGTCCGCCTCGCGCGAGACGACCAGGTAGCCCTCGCCCATGCGCTCGATGCCGTCGAGCGAGCAGAAGACGTCGGCGCGCTTGACCATCCCCGCCACGTCGGGCCGGCGCACGAGGATGCCGACGACGTGGGTGCCGTCGGGCGAGAACACGAGCTGGCCGACCTTGCCCAGGCGCCTGTCGGGCTTCGGCCGGCCGTCCCTGCCCTTCGCGCCCTCCGGACGCGGCTGCAGGACCCGCATGCCCTGCAGCTCGGACATCGTGATGATGTGCATGTCGTCCTCCCGTGCCGCGCCGCGGGGCGGCGCGGGGGGTCCGTCGCTAGGCCTCGGGCTCGTCCTCGACGACCTCGGCGACGACCGGACCGCTCGCCTGGTCGACGGCGGAGCGGACCGCGTCGGACACGGGGGCGGAGGAGGTCGTCACGGTGTCGGACAGGGAGCTGCGCACCTGGGCCATGCGCTCGCGCGCGGCGTCGACCTTGGCGCGGAGCTCGTCGGTGGCGGCGTCGACCTGCGGACGGAGGTTGCCGATGTACTCGGTGACGGTGCGGGCGCCCTGCTCGTAGGTGTCGACGGCGCTGTCCCACGCGTCGTTCATCGCGTCGGCGGCCATGGCCCTGGTCTCGGCGCCGGAGCGCGGGGCGAGCAGGAGGCCGGCGACGGCGCCGACGGCGGCGCCGATGACGCCACCCACGAAGAAGCCGAGTGCGGTGTTCTTGGACATGTCAGTTCCTCCCATCAGGGGCGTCTGCCCCGTCGAGCGGCTGTGCGGCTATCGTAGCATCTCCGTCCGGGGCGTCCTTCCCGTCCGGGGAGCCCCCGTCCAGCGAGCCCATGAGGGCGACGAGGCCCGCGACGATCCCCTCCACGTCGGGGGCGGGGTCGTCGCCGCCGGTGTACGCCCAGTCCATCACCCAGGCCGCCGAGGACAGGCAGGCGGCCACGAGGACGTCGTCGGGGCAGGCGAGCTCGATCTCGTACCCGCGCGGGTCGGACGCCTCGGCGCGGGTGCGACCGCTCGAGACGTCGCCGGCGAGCTCCGTCTGGGCGAGCAGCTCGAGCGTGACGTGCTCGAGCAGGTGGGCGAGCTCGGTGGAGGCCACGGCGTCGCCGAAGGCGGGGCCGGCGTCGCCGGTGCACGCGTGCTCGGTGACGTGCGGGAACAGGGCGAGGACGCGGTTCGTCGCCTCGGGGTCCTGCTCGGTGCGCGACGGGGCGCCGGGCGCCAGGCGGACGTGGGCGACGAGGGAGCGCGGGCCCACCTCGACGCGGGCGATGTCGAAGAGGTCGCCGGCGTAGCCCTGGCCGGGCTCGTAGTCGTCGGCGGGCTCGGCGCAGGCGAGCTCGGCGTCCGGGTCCTCGGCGCCGGGAACCTCCTCGCCGGCGAGGAAGGCCTCGACGCACGCGTTGAACCTGCGGTACGCGCGCTGCATGAAGTTGTGGTCGCCCAGCTCCTCGGCGGAGAAGCGCACCCAGGTGCAGTCCGGCATCTCCCGGCACATCCACCGGCCGGCCTCGGGCGTCGTGGCGTGGCTGAGGTCGCCGGTGAGCAGGAGGACCGGCAGGTCGAAGGTGGGGAACAGGTCGCGCCAGTCCTGGTTCACGTGGTCGCGCAGCAGCTCGGTGAGGAAGGGGCCCGCCTTGGGCGGGTTCCTCGGCACGCGCTGCCACAGCTCGTAGTAGTCGTCCGGCGCCGCGCGCAGCTCCTCCTCGGGGAAGCCCTGGACGCCGTAGGAGAAGTACTCGCGGAACACCTCGCCGCGGCTGGCGTCGAAGTCCTCGGAGAGGCGGCGGTGCGCGTCCCACACGTCGATGCGGTTGCCGGCGTAGGCGCGGGCCTGCTCGTCGGAGTCGGACGGGTCGGCGAGCAGGCAGGGGGACTGGTCGACGAACACCGCGCGCCCGATCCCCTGCGTGCCGAACAGCTCGAGGTAGCTCCAGATCACGCTCGCGCCCATCGACCAGCCGAGCAGGTTCGTCTCGGGCGCGCCGAGCCACGCGACGAACTCGGCGAGGTCGGCGGCGAGCCGTGCGATCCGGGCCCCGTGGTCGGGGGCCTCGGAGAAGCCGTGCCCGCGCATCTCGAGGACGAACACGGCGTTGCCCTGGGCCAGGAAGGGGGCGTTGAGCGAGTAGGCGTCGGCCGTGGCGCTCCATCCCGGCACCATCACCAGGGGCGTGCCGTCGCCGGCGCGCAGGTAGCGCAGGGTCACGCCGTCGGACGTCTCGAAGTCGCCCTCGACGAAGCCCTCGAGCAGGGGGTTGCGGGTGTAGGGACGCTCAGCTGCCATCGCTAGTCCTTTCCGTCGGGGTCGTCGCCGGCCTCGTCCTCCGCGGCCTCGCCCTCCTCGGGCTCGGGGGCGGGGGCGGTCACGCGCAGCAGCGCGATCCTGCGGCCGCGGACCGACTGGACCCTAAAACGATAGCCCTCCACCTCGAAGGCGTCGCCGGGGTCGGGCAGGGAGTCGGCGAGGTCGAGCACGTAGCCCGCGATCGTCTCGAAGCCCTCCGACTCCTCGACCGGCCAGCCGAGCTCGACGGCGTCGTCGGTGGAGAAGCGACCGTCGACGAGCCAGTCGCCGGGGCCCAGCTGGGTGAGGTACTTGTTGTCGGGGTCGAACTCGTCCTCGATCTCGCCGACGACCTCCTCGATGATGTCCTCGACGGTGATGACGCCGGCGGTCCCGCCGTACTCGTCGACGACGATGACCATCTGGTCGTGGCTCGACTGCATCTCCGAGAGCAGCGGGATGATGTCCTTGGTGTCGGGGACGAAGTCGGCCTCGCGCAGGCAGCTCGTGATCGGGCGGTCGCCGGCGTCCTCGTCGACCATGGGGCCGATGATGTCCTTGATGTGCGCGATGCCCACGATGCGGTCCTGGTCCTCGTGGAAGACGGGCAGGCGCGAGTAGCCGGTGCGGCGCATCACGGAGAGGACCTCGGCGATGGTGCAGGTGTCCTCCACGAAGGTCACGTCGACGCGCGGGACCATGACCTCGCGCGTCTTGGTGTCGGCGAGGTCGAAGATCTCGTGGATCATCGACTTCTCCTCCTCGGAGAGCTCGCCGGAGTCCGTGACCATGTAGCGGATCTCCTCCTCGGAGACGTTCTGGCGGTCGTCGGCGCTCTTGATGCCGAGCAGGGCGGACAGCCCGTTGGCGGAGGCCTGGGTGAGCCAGACGAGCGGCTTGGCGAGCGTGCGGAAGCCCGAGATCGGGCCGGAGACGCGCTTGGCCATGCCCTCGGCGTCCGAGAGGCCGATGCGCTTGGGCACCAGCTCGCCCACGACGATGGAGAGGTAGGAGACGACGAGCGTGATCACGATCGGCGACGCCACGGGCGCGACCGCGGAGAGGGCCTCGACGCCGAGCGACTCCACCGCCGAGGTGAGGGGGTCGGACAGGGTGTTCGACGAGACGGTCGCCGAGAAGAAGCCGACGAGGGTGATGGCGACCTGGATCGTGGCGAGGAAGTCCGTCGAGTCGGTCGCCAGCTCGAGGGCCTTCGCCGCGCGGCGGTCGCCCTCCTCGGCGTCGTGCTCGAGCGTCGCCCGCTTCGCGGTCGTGAGCGCCATCTCGGACATGGAGAAGAATCCGTTGAGGACGGTGAGCAGCAGGGTTGCGATGACTGAAACGGCGATGTCCATACGGGCTGGCTATGACCTCCTGGGTCGGGGGGCCTGACGGGCTGCGTGATTGTGCGTGACGGGAGGCCCTGGGTGAGAGCCGGCTTCGTGGGAGGCCGATCTGTCTGGGTGGTCCATCGCTCCTGTAGCTCCTCGTCGTCCAGGGCCCGCGGCGACCTGCGCGCGCGGATGCTGATAAGCATACCCGTCACCGGTGCCTGCGTAAACACGGGCGCGAGGGCCACACAAACCCCCGCGCCCGCGTCACGCGGCGCCCTGTCCGGAGCCCGGCTCCCGGAGCCGCTCGGGCCTACCTGCCCTCGGCCCTGCGCTGGGCGTACTCGTCGGCCAGGCGCTGCTGCACGTCGTGCGGCACCTGCTCGTAGCCGCTCATCTCGAGCTCGAACTCGCCCGTGCCGCGCGAGAGCGAGCGCAGGCGGGTGGCGTAGTCGGTGACCTCGGCATAGGGCACGGTGGCCTCGATGGTGGTCTCGCCGGCGTGGATGCCGTCGCCGGCCGTCATGCCCTCGACGCGGCCGCGGCTCGCGGAGACGTCGCCCATCACGGAGCCGGCGTAGCTCTCCGGGACCGTGATCTTGAGGTGGGCCATCGGCTCGAGGATGACGGGCTCGGCCTGGGCGACGGCCTTCTGGAAGCCGATGCGCGCGGCCGTCTTGAACGCCATCTCGTTGGAGTCGACCGGGTGGTAGGAGCCCTCGTAGACGGCGACCCTGACGTCGATCATCGGGTAGCCGGCCAGCACGCCCTCGCGCATGGTCTCCTGGACGCCCTTGTCGATCGCGGGGATGAAGCCGCGCGGGATGTGGCCGCCGACGACCTCGTCCACGAACTCGTAGCCCGCGCCCGGGTTCGGCTCGACGCGCAGGTAGCAGTCGCCGAACTGGCCGGCGCCGCCCGTCTGCTTCTTGTGGCGGCCCTGGGCGGAGGCGACGCGGCGGATGGTCTCGCGGTACGGGATGCGCAGGCGCACGGTGTGCGCGGTGACGCCGGCGCGGTCCTCGAGGCGGTCGAGCAGGACGGAGACCTGCGCCTCGCCGATCGCGGAGACGACCGTCTGGCCGGTCTCCTCGTCGCGGTCGACCTTGAGGGTCGGGTCGGACTCGGCGGCCTTCTCGAAGAAGGCGTACACCTTGCCCTCGCTGCCGCGCTCGTCGGGCTCGATCGCGATGCGGTAGAGGGAGTTGGGGAAGCGGAACTGGGCGGCCTCGACCTTGCCGGTCGCGGAGAGGGTGTCGCCGGTGAGCGCGTCGAGCTTGGGCACGACGCAGATGTCGCCGGCGGCGCAGGACTTCATGTCGCTCGTCTCGCGGCCCATCATGCTGTACAGGTGCGCGAGGCGCTCGCCCTTGCGGGTGCGCGCGCAGGTGAGCTCGGTGCCGGGCGTGACGGTGCCGGCGAGCACCTTGAGGAAGGAGAGGCGGCCGTTCTGCGGGTCGGCGAGGGACTTGAAGACGAAGGCGACCGGACGGTCGTCGTCGGGCGAGATGTCGAGCTCCTCGCCGTTGACGAGCGGCACGCGGCCGAAGTCGGCCATCGTGGGGAACCACTCCGCGAGGGCGTTGAGGTAGGAGATGACGCCCTCCTCGCGCACGCACGCGCCGGAGAAGACGGGCACGAACACGCGCTCGACCATGGCCTTGCCGAGCAGCCCCTCGACCTCCTCCTGGGTGATCTCCTCGCCCTCGAGGTACTTCATCATCAGCTCGTCGTCGGCCTCGACCACGAGCTCGACGAGCTGGGAGCGCGCCGCCTCGGCGGCCTCGGCGTACTCGGCGGGGATCTCCTCCTCGACGGGCTTGCCGTCCTCGAGGTGGCGGGCCGTCATGTGGACGACGTCGATGATGCCCTTGAAGTCCTCGCCCGTGCCCCACGGCAGCGTCACGGCGCCGAGGTTGTTGCCGAAGTGGTCCTTGAGCTGCTCGAGCGCCGTGTCGAAGTCCGCCTCCGGGCGGTCGAAGCGGTTGATGAAGAGGGCGCGCGAGAGGGAGAGGTCCTCGGCGGCGTACCACAGGCGGGTGGTGACGGTGCCGGGACCCGTCTCCGCGTCGACGACGAAGGTCGCCGTCTCGGCGGCGCTCATCGCGGCGTAGGCGTCGCCCACGAAGTCGGGGTAGCAGGGGGCGTCGAGGACGTTGACGCGGACGCCCTGCCACTCGACGGGCGCGATCGTGGTGGAGATGGAGAAGCCGCGGGCGGCCTCCTCGCCGTCGTAGTCGAGGGTGGGCTTGGTGCCGGCGTGGCCGCCGAGCCGGGTGGTCCTGCCCGTCAGGTGCAGCATCGCCTCGGCCAGCATGGTCTTGCCGACGCCGCCCTGGCCTACAAGGACGACGTTCTTGACCTTCGTTGCGCCTGCCATGTGCTCCTCCTCATCACTGGGGCCGTGGGGCCCGAACGTATACAGGTGCCGGGCGGTCCCCGCGGCGCTGCCGCGCGGCCCGCGACAACCCCGACCATACATGCGCGTCTTATCGAGTCGCCCCACTCATCGACCAACGCGGGCGACCCATCGGCTACCATGGGCACCTCGCACGACACCCCGACCCTCACCTGCACGGAAAGCGAGGTATCCGCGTGAGAAGCGTCCTCCAGCAGTTCAAGCGAACCGTCGCCGAGCACGGCGACTGGACCGCCGTCGTCGACCAGGACGGCGGCGTCACCACCTACGCCGAGCTCGACGAGGTCAGCTCGCGCGTCGCCACCTACCTCAAGGGGCGCGGCATCGGCCGCGAGCGCCTGGTTGCCATCAAGATGCCGCGCTCGATGGGCTACGTCGCCGTCGAGCTCGCCGCGATCAAGCTCGGCGCCGGCTACATCCCGCTCGACGGCAACCAGCCGCAGGAGCGCGTCGAGGTGAACATGCGCGAGTGCGGCTGCGACACGCTCGTCACCGCCTGGGAGTACGAGGACGCCCTGTCCTGCGAGCCGCTCCCCCAGGACGAGTGGGTCGAAGCCGACCCGCACGACATCGCCTTCGTCTGCTACTCCTCCGGCTCCACCGGCAACCCGAAGGCCGCCGCGCAGGAGTACGGCGCCTACGAGCCCGTCATCGCCGCCGAGGCCGAGGACATGCTCCCGTTCATGCGCCAGGAGGACGGCTCCGTCCGCCCGATCAACCGCTCGCTGCCCTCGTCGTTCATCTTCATCTCCTCGGTGATGGTGATCATGTCGTCGATCTGGCTCGAGTGCCCGCTCTACCTGCCGCCCGACGAGATCTGCCACGACACGGACCAGCTCGCGCAGTACTTCGCCGACAACGACATCCGCTTCGTCTACCTCACCCCGCCGACGATCAAGAAGCTGCTCGAGTGGCCCGGCGAGCTCCCGCTGCAGGTCGTCCACACCGGCGCCGAGGTCACCAGCGAGCTCTACACGGACCGCTTCCGGATCATCAACTGCTACTCGATGAGCGAGCTGGCCTACGTCGTCCTGGGCTTCACCATCGACCGCGAGTACCGCGTCACGCCCGCCGGCCGTCCCAAGGTGGGGGCGGACCTCATCCTGGTCGACGAGGACGGCAGGCCGGGCGCGAAGGACGGCACGCTGTGCGCCCACGTCCCCTACTTCCGCGGCTACCTCGGCAAGCCCGAGAAGACGCGCGAGTCCTTCATCGAGGTCGACGGCAAGCCCTACTTCGTCACCGGCGACCTCGCGACCGTCGACGACGACGGGCTCTACGTCATCCGCGGCCGCAAGGTCGACGCCGTCCAGATCGGCGACCGCCTGATCGAGCTCTCCGAGGTCGAGGGCTCCGTCATGCGCCTGTTCCCCGAGCTCGGCCAGGTCGTGGCCCGCGGCTACACCGACTCGAAGGGCCGCAACTACTTCTGCTGCTACTACATCGCCGACAAGCCCGTCCCGCGCTCCGCGTTCCGCGAGCGCCTCGTGGGCAGGCTCGACCCGGACCTCATGCCGCGCCTGTTCATCCGCGTCGACGAGTTCCCCAAGACCACGAGCGGCAAGATCAACCGCCGCGTCCTCCGCGTCCCGCTCGCCGAGGACTTCCTGGTGGGGGCCGTCTAGCATGCGGGAGGGCGGAGGCAGGCGCGTCCCCGTCGCCGTCTTGGTGGCGGCGCTCGTGGCGCTCGCGTGCTACTGGGCGCCGCTGCTGGGCGTGCTCTCGACCCTGGGCGCGGCGGTCTCGCCGCTCGTGCTCGGCGCCGCCGTCGCCTACGTCGCCAACATCCCGATGGCGTTCTACGAGCGCCACGTGCTGAGCCGGGCGACCGGACGCGTCGCCCGCTGGGTACGGCGCCCGCTGTGCCTGCTGGCCGCGCTCGCCACGGTCGCCTGCGTCGTGGCGGCCGTGGTCGTGGTCGTCGCCCCCGAGCTCGTCTCCAGCTTCCGCTCGCTGCTCTCGACCGTGCCCTCGTTCTTCGAGGGCGTCGCGGACCTGCTCTCCCGCCTGCCGCTGCGCTCGGCGGACCGCCTCGAGGAGCTCGTCGCCGGCGTCGACTGGCGCGAGGCGGTGGGACAGGCCCTCGCCGCGCTGCGCTCGGGCGTCGGCGGCACGGTGAGCCTCGTCGCGGGCGCGGCCTCCTCGATCGCGAACCTGATGATCGCCCTCGTGTTCGCCGGCTACCTGCTGCTCGGCAAGGAGCGGCTCGCGGAGCAGCTGGGGCGCGCGACGCACGCCTACCTCTCGCCCGAGTGGGAGGCGCGGGTCCGCTACGTCGTCTCCGTCTTCGACCAGACCTTCCACCGCTTCATCGTGGGCCAGTGCCTCGAGGCCGTGGTGCTCGGGACGCTGTGCGCGCTGGGCATGGCCCTGCTCGGCTTCCCCTACGCGGTCATGACGGGAACGGTGGTGGGCGCGACCGCCCTCATCCCCGTCGTGGGCGCCTACATCGGCGGGGCCGTGGGCTTCCTGCTCGTGCTCACCGACTCCCCGGTCCAGGCCCTGCTCTTCGTCGTCTTCCTCGTCGTGCTCCAGCAGCTTGAGGGCGACCTCATCTACCCGCGCGTCGTCGGCTCGTCGATCGGGCTGCCGGGCGTGTGGGTGCTCGCCGCCGTCACCGTGGGCGGCGGCGTCGGCGGCATCCTCGGGATGCTGCTGGGCGTGCCGACGGCGGCGTCGCTGTACCGCCTGCTCGCGCACGATGTGGCCAGGCGGGAGGAGGCCGCCCGCGACGAGGCGGCCTCCGGGGATGACGGGGACGACGGGGGCGGCGCCTGAGGCCCTAACCCCTGCCTGACGCCCTAGCCCCTCGGCACCGGCGCCACCTCGACGGTGCGGTCGGGGCGGACGCGGACGCGTCCCTCGGCGAGCAGCTGGATGGTGTCGGGGTAGAGCCGGTGCTCGACCTCGTGGATGCGCTCCTCGAGCTCCTCGACCGTCCAGCCCTCCTCCACCGCGACCGCCTCCTGGGCGATGATGGGGCCCTCGTCGTAGTTGGCGTTGGCGAAGTGCACCGTCACGCCGGTTACCTTCACGCCGCGGTCGAAGGCGTCCTGGATGGCGTGGGCCCCCACGAAGCTCGGGAGCAGGGCGGGGTGCAGGTTCACGATCCTGTCCGGGAAGGCGGCGAGCAGCGGCTCGCGGACCATGCGCATGTAGCCCGCCATGATCACGTAGTCGACGTCCCGGGAGAGGAGCTCGGCGGCGATGATCTCGTCGGCGACGATCGGGTCCTCGTAGACCTCGCGCGAGAGGGTGAGCGTCTGGATGCCCGCCGCCTCGGCGCGCTTGATGCCGTAGGCGTCCGGGCGGCTCGAGACGACGATCTCCACGCTGGCGTCGAGCGTGCCCTCGGCGATGCGGTCGACGATGGCCTGGAGGTTCGTGCCCGAGCCCGAGATCAGGACTCCCAGCCGGACGCTCATCGGTAGGTCACCTTCCCCGTGCCCTCGACGCACGCGCCGATGACGAAGGAGTCCTGGCCGGCGTCGGCGAGGGCGGCGCGCACGCGCTCGACGTCGCCCTCCGCGCAGACGAGCGCCATGCCCACGCCCATGTTGAAGGTCTTGTAGGCCTCGTCGGGGGTGAGCCCGGCCTCGCGGACCATGTAGCCGATCACGGGCGGGACGTCCCAGGCGGGGCCGTCCCCGCCGCCGCGCTCCACCACGGCGTCGACGTCGTCGGGCAGCACGCGGTTGAGGTTCTCGGTGATGCCGCCGCCCGTGATGTGCGCCATCGCCTTGATGGGCGCGCCGGCGCGCAGGGCGGCGAGCAGGGCGCCCGCGTAGATGGTGGTGGGGCGCAGGACGGCGTCGGCGAGGCTCTCGCCGCCGAGCTCGTCGAGCGGGCGGTTCAGCTCCTCGACGCTGCGGCCCTCGATGGCGACCTTGCGGACGAGCGAGTAGCCGTTGGAGTGGATGCCGGAGCTCGGGAGGCCCAGGACGACGTCGCCGGGGCGCACGTCCTCGCCGGTGATCATGCGCGAGCGGTCCACGACGCCGACGACGAAGCCCGCGAGGTCGTAGTCGTCCGGGTCCATCACGCCGGGATGCTCGGCCATCTCGCCGCCGACGAGCGCGCAGCCGCTCTGGCGGCACCCCTCGGCGATGCCGGAGACGATCTCGGCCATGTGGGAGGCCTCGATGCGCCCGATCGCGACGTAGTCGAGGAAGAACAGGGGCTCGGCGCCGCAGGCCACGACGTCGTCGACGCACATGGCCACCAGGTCGACGCCGACGGTGTCGTGACGGCCGAGCAGCTGGGCGATCGCGAGCTTGGTGCCGACGCCGTCGGTGCCCGAGACGAGCACCGGGTCGTCCATGCCCTTGAGGGCGGAGGCGTCGAAGAGCGACCCGAACCCTCCCAGGCCGCCGATGACCTCGGGGCGGCTCGTGCTGGCGACCGCGTCCTTGATCGCGTCGACGGCGCGGGCGCCCTCGTCGACGTCGACGCCGGCGTCCGCGTAGCTCACGTGGGCTCTCGTCTCACTCATCCTGGGAACCTTTCTCCTGTACGGCCCTGAGGACCTCCTCGATCTGCATCTGGGACGCGGGCGAGGCGTGGTTGAGGTTGTTCGGCTCGAAGCCGTCGAGGAACTTGCCCGCCGAGAACGAGGGCGGGATCTCGACGGGGTAGTCGCCCGTGAAGCACGAGCAGCAGTACGCGTCGGGGGGCACGCACGACAGCAGCCCGTCGAGCGAAAGGAAGGCGAGGCTGTCGGCCCCGATGTGGGCGCAGACCTCGTCGCAGGACATGCTCGCGGAGATGAGCTGGTCCTGGGTCGCGGTGTCGATGCCGTAAAAGCACGGCCAGATCACCTCGGGCGAGGCGACCCGCAGGTGCACCTCGGTGGCGCCGGCGTCGCGCAGCAGCTGGACGATCTGCTTGGACGTCGTGCCGCGCACGATCGAGTCGTCCACCATGAGCACGCGCTTGCCGGCCACGACGTCGGGCAGGACGTTGAGCTTGAGGCGCACGCCGAGGTCGCGCAGCTCCTGGGTGGGCTGGATGAAGGTGCGCGCGACGTAGCGGTTCTTCACGAGCCCGGTGCCGTAGGGCAGGTCGAGCTGGTGCGCGAAGCCCTCGGCGGCCGGCGTGCCGGAGTCCGGAACGCTCATGACGAGGTCGACGTCGGCGGGGGCCTCCACGGCGAGGCGGCGCCCCATCGCGTTGCGCATCGCGTAGACCGAGGTTCCCTGGACGAGGGTGTCGGGGCGCGAGAAGTAGACGAGCTCGAAGATGCAGCTCGCCCGGTCGAGCGCGGGGACGCCCTGCATGCTCGTGAGGCCGTCGTCGGAGATGCGGATGATCTCGCCGGGCTCCACGTCGCGCACGAGGGTCGCGCCGACGATGTCGAGCGCGCAGGTCTCACTGGCCACGACCCAGCCGCGGTCCCCGGCGAGCCGTCCCAGGACGAGCGGGCGGATGCCGCGCGGGTCGCGGAAGGCGTACAGCGCGTTGTCGCGCAGCACCGTCATCGCGTAGCCGCCCTCGATCATCGACATCGTGTGCGCGATGCCCTCGCGCAGGTGGCCCGTCTGCTCGGTGAAGTAGCCGATGAGCTTCGCGGCCACCTCGGAGTCCGTGTTGGAGCGGAAGGGCAGCACCAGGTTCGCGAGGTCGATGCGCAGCTGGTCGGAGTTGACGAGCGTGCCGTTGTGGGCGAGGGCGATCAAGGTGCTGTTGATCGCCGAGATGTGGGGCTGGGCGGACTCCCAGCTCCGGGCGCCCGAGGTCCCGTAGCGCACGTGCCCGATCGCGACCTTGCCGGGGAGCGCGGCGAGGTCCACGTCGCTGAACACCTCGTTCACGAGACCCAGGTCCTTCCGGACGAGCACCGTGGAGCCGTCGCCGACGGCGATGCCCGCCGAGTCCTGGCCGCGGTGCTGCAGCGCGCGCAGGGCGAAGTAGGTGAGGCGGGCCACGTCGAGCTCGGGGGCCCAGACGCCGAAGACGCCGCACTCCTCCCTGAGCTTGTCGTCGTCCGGCTCGCGGCGCTCCGGCGTCCGGATGTCATGCTCCACCTTCGTCCTCCTTCCCTCCCCGCAGGCCACGCCTACGAGGAGACCTCGCCCTTGGGGACGCAGACGAGGACCGTCCGGCCCTCCCCCTCGATATAGTTGCACGTGCACAGCGTGAGGACGTGCTCGGCGTCCGCGACGGCGGACGCCGCGTCGTCGGCCGCGACGACGGAGTCCTCGAGCAGGCCCGTCAGGTAGGCCTCGCGTTCCTCGTCCGAGGTGAACGAGAAGGTGCGTACGTCCTGGTCGGTCGCCTGGGTGTAGTAGACGAGCAGGGGCTCGAGCTCGAAGGCCTCGTCCTCCGTCACGTACCACACGGTGTCGACGGCGTCGAAGGCCTCCTGGTCGTCCATGTTCGCGACGGTGCGGAACATCGCGCCGTTGCGCAGGTTGTGCCCGAACAGCACCGTCTGGGCGTCCCGCATGCCGGGCGCCCGGCACTCGTAGTCCAGGAACACCTGCCCGCCGACGCCCGGCTCGCCGTAGGCCGTGTACTCTAGGTAGTAGTCGTTGTCCTCGCCCTGGTAGACGGGGTAGTTCACGGGCGTGCCGGGAATCTGGAGCCAGGCCACGACGTCGTCGTTGACCGCCTTGAGCGCGTCCCAGTCCACCTGGGGGGCGCGCGAGGCGTCGTCGCTCACCTCCGCGAAGGCGGCGAGCTCCTCGTTGACCCGGTCCTGCCGCCAGTAGCCCCACTGCGTGTAGAGGAACATCCCCGCGGCGACGAGCAGCAGGGCGACGCCCGCGACGAGCAGGACGCGCGAGAGCAGGTCTGGACGGCGGCGAGGCGGCTCGGGGGCCAGGTGCCTGCCGCGCGGCGGCGCGGCGTGGCGCATCGGGGCGCTAGCCCTCGGCCATCTGCCGCTTGAGCTCCGCGACCCGGTCGCGGTACTCGGGCATCGTCGCGCCCAGGATCTGGGTCGCGTAGATGGCGGCGTTCTTCGCGCCGTTGATCGCGACGCAGGCCACGGGCACGCCCGAGGGCATCTGGACCATGGACAGCAGGGAGTCCAGGCCGCCGAGGTCGCTCGTCTTCATCGGGACGCCGATCACGGGCAGCGGGGTGTAGGCTGCCACGACGCCGCCCAGGTGCGCGGCCTTGCCGGCGGCGGCGACGATGACCTTGATCCCGCGGTCCGCCGCGGTGGAGGCCCACTCGTGGACCTTAGCGGGGCTGCGGTGGGCGGAGGCGACCACGACCTCGCTGGGGACGCCGAGCTCCTCGAGCTGGGTCACGCACGCCTCCATCGTCGGCATGTCGGACTCCGATCCCATGATGATGCCGACCAGCGGCTTCCCCTCCATGGCCTCTCCCTTCGGCTCGCCCGTCGCGTCCGTCAAGTATAGACGCGCCCGGGGTCGCGGGGCGAGAGGACGTGGCGGCCCTCCCCGTCGCGCTCCCAGGCGAGGCCGAGCGCCTCCGCCATCGAGAGCGCCCCGTAGTAGCGCTCGCGCGACGCCTCGTCGAGCGCGAGGGCGAAGAGCCCGTCGAGCCACGAGGCTCCCTCCGCCAGCAGGACCGGGTCCACGGGGACCTCCCTTCGCGGGGCTCCGGCGCGCCCGCGCGGGCGCCCATTCCCCTTTGGAATAATCCGTCCGCCCATCGTAGCTTGCCTGCATGGACGTGACGGCGAACAAGGTCGTGGGTCGCAGGATCCGCAAGCTGCGCGAGGCGGCCGGCCTCTCCCAGGCCGAGCTGGGACGTCGCGTGGGCCGCTCGCAGTCCGAGATCGCCAAGATCGAGATGGGGGAGCGGCGCCTCCCCTACGTCGAGTCCTTCCTGTTCGCCGAGGCCCTCGACGCTGGCTGGGACGTCCTCGCCCAGGAGGTCGTGGCGGGGCTGCGCGAGGCCGGGCTCGACCCGTGCGACCCGCGCTCCTTCACGTAACGAACACGGCCCAGGCGTATCCTCTCCGCACGGCATCGGTCCATCAGTCCATGCGAAGGAGAATCCCATGAACAATGCCAGGAGTCTGTACCTCTACAAGCGCAGGGGCGCCTACATCCCGCGTATCGCCGCCGTGCACGACCTGTGCGGGTACGGCAAGTGCTCGCTCGGCGTCGCCATCCCCGTGCTCTCCGCCGCCGGCTGCGACGTGTGCCCCGTCCCGACGTCGCTGTTCTCGGCCCACACCAAGTACCCCGTGTTCCACATGCACGACACCACCAACATGCTCGACGCCTACCTCGACGCGTGGGCGCAGGAGGGCGTCGAGGTCGACGCCGTGTACTCCGGCTTCCTGGGCGCGCCGGCGCAGGTCGACTGCATCCGCCGCATCTATCGCGAGCACCCGGACGCCCTGCGCGTCGTCGACCCGGTGATGGGCGACGGCGGCGAGATGTACCCCACCTACACCGAGGAGCTCTGCCGGGCGACGGCCGACCTCGTCGACGGCGCGGACCTCGTCCTGCCCAACCTCACCGAGGCCTCGATCCTCACCGGCATCCCCTACGAGGGCCAGGACGTCTCCGACGAGTTCGTGGCCCGCAACGCCTCCGCCCTGCTCGAGATGGGCGCCAAGGCCGTCGTGATCAAGGGCGTCGTCCGCGGCGACGGGCTCATCCGCAACTTCATCCAGGTCGCCGGCGGCGAGCTCGAGGGGACCGAGGGCGAGCTGCTGCCCTACATGCTCCACGGCACCGGGGACCTCTACGCCAGCGGCGTGCTGGCGGCCGTCATGAGCGGCAGGAACCTCCTGGACGCCGTGCGCTTCTCCAACGGCTTCGTCACGGCCTGCATGCGCGTGACGCGCGAGCAGCCCGACTACGAGATGCGCGGCGTCTCGTTCGAGACCGAGCTCGGCGAGGTCACCCGCCTGGTCGGCTAGGCGAGGAGGTCCTCCCCGGAGCCATCGGCACCGACTGGCGCCCCCGTCGTTTCGGCGGGGGCGTCCTCGTCGGGCGCGGGCAGCACGATCGGACCCGCCACGAGGTCGCGCAGCTCGTCGGCCATGTCCTCGTCGACGCCGGAGATAGTGCAGGAGAAGGTGATGCCCTCCTCCGTCGTCTCCTTCGTCCAGACGAACGTCATGAAGCCCGTGAGCTCCGCGCGCGCCGAGAGCGGCGAGCCCGCGTCGGCCCTGAGGTCGCCGTCCTCGTCCACGTACACGTTCACGTGGTAGATGACCGTGTCGATGTCGGGGTTGAGCAGCGCGTTCACGGAGAGCGCCGTGGCCTGGATCTGCGAGCGGGAGAGGCAGTCGAGCACGTCGTGCGAGCCGGTGCTCGTGACGCTCACCTCGATGCGGCCCGTCGCCTCGTCGGCCTCCTGCACGACGAAGTCCTCCGGGAACTGGGTGAACCCGTCTCCCCACTCGACGCCGAGGCGCATCGCCGAGCTCACCGAGGCGACGCTCACGTCCTCCGAGAGGGCGGAGGCCGAGCCGCGGCGCACGACCGCGAAGGCCACCTGGACCAGGACGACGAGGGTGACCGCCACGACGACCGCCACGACCGCGCGCCGGTTGGCGCGGCGCTCCGCGTCGGCGCCGGAGGGGTCGGCCTCGGGGTCGAGCGGGTCGACCTCGACGGCGGAGCGCCCCGAGCTCCTGCGCTCGTGCTCGGCGCGGGAGCGCTCCTCGTCGACGTGGCCCGTCTCGTCGACGGTGGAGAACAGGCGCTCGGCCTCGTCGGCGGACAGGCTCCCCGGGCCGGGCCGCAGCCGCCTGGGCGCGCCCGCCATCGCTAGCCGGCCCCCTCGCCGAACTGCATCCGGTAGTAGCGCGCGTAGACGCCGCCCCGCGCGAGCAGCTCCTCGTGCGTCCCGCGCTCGACGATCCTGCCCCCCTCGACGGTGGCGATCTCGTCGGCGCCCTTGATGGTGGAGAGGCGGTGCGCGATGACGATGGTGGTCCTGCCGCGGGCGAGTGCGTCGAGGGCGGCCTGGACCGCGTGCTCGCTCTCGTTGTCGAGCGCGGAGGTCGCCTCGTCGAGGATCAGGATCTTCGGGTCCTTGAGGAACACGCGGGCGATCGCGATGCGCTGGCGCTGGCCTCCCGAGAGGGTGCTGCCGCGCTCGCCGACGACCGTCTCGTAGCCGTCGGGCAGCGACATGACGAAGTCGTGGATGTCGGCCGCCTTGGCGGCCGCGACGACCTCCTCGAAGCTCGCGCCGGGCCTGCCGTAGGCGATGTTGTCGAAGATGGTACTGCCGAACAGGTAGACCTCCTGCTGCACCATCCCGATCGCCTGGCGCAGCGACTTCTGCGTCACCTGGCGCACGTCCTGGCCGTCGATGCTGATCGAGCCGGCGTCGACATCGTAGAAGCGGGGCAGGAGCGAGCAGGCGGTCGTCTTGCCGCCGCCCGAGGGGCCGACGAGCGCGACCGTGACGCCGGGCCGCAGGTCGAGGTCGAAGCCGGAGAGCACCTCGACGTCGGGGTTGGTGGGATAGGAGAAGCGGACGCCCTCGTAGCGCACGGCGCCCTCCGTCACCTCGATGGGACGGGCGTCGGGGGCGTCGACGACGTCGGGGACGGTGTCGAGGACCTCGGTCAGGCGCCGGAAGCCGGCGGCGGCCTTCTGCAGCGTCTCCGTGAAGTTGAGCAGGTTCTCGATCGGCGTCGTGAACAGGGTGATGTAGAGCGCGTAGGTGGCGAGGTCGGCGGCCTGCATCTCGCCGCGGGCGACGAGGTAGCCGCCGAGCACGATCACGACGGTGTAGAGCGAGCCCATGAAGGCGGAGACGGCCGCCGTGTAGCGGCCCATCGTGTGGTACATCTCCTCCTTCGCCTGCAGGTACGCCTCGTTGGCGTCGGCGAAGCGGGCGCTCTCCACCCCCTCGTTCGCGAAGCTCTTGACCACGCGGGCGCCTGCGAGCGAATCCTCGAGCTGGGTGTTCACGTCGCTGATCTTGAGGCGGTTCTCCCGGTAGACGGCGCGCATGCGCAGGTTGGCGCGGACGTTGTAGGCCATGAGCACCGCGGCGACAAGCGCGAGGGCGAGCGAGAGCTTCCAGTTGATCGTCGCGAGCAGGACGAACGAGCCGCACACCTCGAGGACGCACAGCAGGACGAACTCGGGGCCGTGGTGCGCGGCCTCGGAGATGTCGAACAGGTCCGAGACGACGCGGCTCATCAGGTCGCCCGTCTTGTTGCGGTCGAAGTAGGAGAAGCTGAAGCGCTCGTAGGTGTCGAAGAGGTCCTGGCGCATCGTCGACTCCATGCGCGCGCCCATGATGTGGCCCCAGGCGCCCACGAAGTACTTGCAGGCGAAGCGGACGGCGTACATGGCCACGAGGCCGATCGCCAGGTAGCCCAGCACGCCCATGACCTCGGAGGCGCCGCGCGCGAAGAGGTTGCCCGTCACCTCGCGCAGGACGTAGGGGAAGGCGAGGTCGATCGCGGCGATGAGGACCGCGCAGACGGTGTCCGCGACGAACAGACCGAGGTGGGGCCGGTAGTACGAGAGGAAGAGGCCGACGGGCGAGACGCGGCGGCGGCCGGCGCGCGCCGTCACGCGGGCCCGCCGTCGTCGGGAGGGGCGAGGCGGCGCAGCACGGCGTCGCAGGCGAGCGCGCCGACCACGGTCTTGGCGTCCTCGACCCGGCCGTCGAGCACGGCGTCTACGAGCTCGCTCACGTCCACGAGGTCCACGTTGATGAACTCGTCGGCGTCGGGGGCGGCCTCCGCCTGGGTGAGCCCGGTCGCCATGAACAGGTGGATGAGCTCGTCGCAGAACCCGCCCGAGGTGGCGATCGTGGTGAGGTAGGCCATGCGCCCCGCCTCCATGCCCGTCTCCTCGCGCAGCTCGCGCCGCGCGCAGTCGAGCGGGTCCTCGCCGGGGTCGAGCTTGCCGGCGGGCACCTCGACCGTGACGCGGCCGAGTGCCGTGCGGTACTGGCGCACCAGGCACACGCGGCCCTCGTCGGTGAGGGCGACGATCGCGACCGCGCCGTTGTGGCGCACGACGTCGCGCACGGCGTGCCTGCCGTCGGGAAGCGTCACGCCGAGGCGGCTCACCGAGAAGATCCTGCCCGTCCAGGCGGTCTCCTCGGAGTCGACGCGCTCCTCGAGGGAGGCGTCGCGCGGGTCGTCGCCGCCGGGGACGAAGCCGCGCTCGACCGCCTCGCCGACGCGCCCCGTCGAGCGACGGTCGCCGTCGAAGCTCAGCGCGTCGGTCGCGTCGCGCAGGGGCCCGACCTCGACGGGCAGCGGGCGCCCCTCGTCGAGGCCGTCGCGACCCTCGGCTCCCGCCATCGCGTCACGCCTCCCAGGCGTCGCGGCCGCGCAGCGCGCGCAGGCCGATGTCGGAGCGGTACGTCTTGCCCTCGAAGTCGATGAGGGCGCAGCCCTCGTAGGAGAGCTCGCGCGCGGCCTCGAAGGTGTCGGCGAGCGCCGTCACGGCCAGGACGCGGCCGCCGCTCGTCACGAGGCGGCCCTGGTCGTCGAGGGCCGTGCCGGCGTGGTAGACGGTGACGCCGTCGAGCGCCTCGGCCGCCTCGATGCCGGAGATCTCCCTGCCCTTCTCGTAGGGGCCCGGGTAGCCGGCGCTCGCGAGCACGACGGAGACCGCCCAGCGCTCGTCCCAGCCGATCTCGACGTCGGCCAGGGTGCCCTCGTCGCAGGCGAGGAAGCACTCGACGAGGTCCGCCCGCATGCGGGGCAGGACCACCTGGGTCTCGGGGTCGCCGAAGCGCGCGTTGAACTCGAGGACCTTCGGGCCCTCCTCGGTGAGCATGAAGCCGCCGTACAGGCAGCCGCGGTAGTCGATGCCGTCGGCGGCGAGCTGCGCGACGACGCGGCGCTCGATGTCGACCATCTGCGCGAGCTCCTCGTCGGTGACGATGGGCACCGGGGAGTACACGCCCATGCCGCCGGTGTTGGGGCCGAGGTCGCCGTCGAGGGCGCGCTTGTGGTCCTGGGAGGAGGCGAGCGGCACGAGCGTCGTGCCGTCCGTGAGGGCGAGCAGCGAGCACTCGGGGCCCTTGAGCATCTCCTCGACCACGACGGTGGCGCCCGCCTCGCCGAAGTCGCCGGCGAAGCAGCGGCGCACGGCCTCGAGCGCCTCCTCGCAGGTCTGCGCGACGGTGACGCCCTTGCCGGCGGCCAGCCCGTCCGCCTTCACGACGCAGGGGCCCGCGAGCTCACGGACGTAGTCCAGGCAGGGGGCCTCCTCGGTGAAGGCGCGGTAGGCGGCGGTGGGGACGCCGGCGCGCTCCATGACCTGCTTGGCGAACTCCTTGGAGCCCTCCATGCGGGCGGCGTCGGCGTTCGGGCCGAAGCAGGCGACCCCGGCGGCGCGGACCGCGTCGGCCACGCCCGCGACCAGCGGGGCCTCGGGGCCGATCACCACGAGCCCGACGCCGTGCTCGACGGCGAAGCGCGCCACGGCCTCCGGGTCGTCCTCGTCGAGGCCGGCGCGCTCGGCGAGCCCGAGCATGCCGCCGTTGCCCGGGGCGACCCAGAGCCTGCCGGCGCGGGGGGATTCGGCGAGCTTGGCGAGCAGGGCGTGCTCGCGCCCGCCCGAACCAAGCAGCAGGATGTCGACCTTCTCGCTCATGGCGAACCTCCTCGTGACGCGCCGGCGCGGCCGGCGCCCTACTCCCAGTCGATCGTGATGGTCTGCTCCCGGTCCGGGCCGACGGCCACGAACGACGGGGTGACGCCTCCCAGCTCGGCGAGGCGACAGACGTAGTCCTGCGCCTCGCGCGGCAGCTCCTCGAAGGTGCGGCAGTCCGAGATGTCGCACTTCCAGCCCGGCATCTCCTCGTAGACGGGCTCGGCGCGCTCGAAGAGGGCCTCGTGCTCGGGCACCGTCTCGTAGCGCACGCCGTCGATGTCGTAGGCGACGCAGATCTTGATCGTGTCGAAGGCGCCGAGGACGTCGAGCTTGGTGATCGCGACGTGGGTGAGGCCGTTGACGCGCTTCGCGTAGGTGAGCAGGCAGGCGTCGTACCAGCCGCAGCGGCGGCGGCGCCCGGTGGTGACGCCGTACTCGTGGCCGACCTCGCACAGGGTGTCGCCCACCTCGGTGCCCTCGGGCTGCTCGGTGGGCAGCGGGCCCTCGCCGACGCGGGTGGTGTAGGCCTTCACGACGCCGAGGACGCGCTCGATGTTGGTGGGGCCGACGCCCGAGCCGGTGACCGCGCCTCCCGCGGTGCAGTTGGAGGAGGTCACGAAGGGATAGGTTCCGTGGTCGATGTCGAGCATGGTCGCCTGGGCGCCCTCGAACAGGACCTTCCCGCCGCGCTCGAGGCACTCGTTGAGGATGCCCGAGGTCTCGGCGATGTAGGGGCGCAGGCGCGCGCACATCGGCAGGTAGGCGTCGCAGACCTGGTCGACCTCGTAGGTCGCGCACCCATAGGAGGCGAGCTCGACGTTCACGGTGACGAGGGCCTCGCCGACGCGGCGGCGGAAGGTCTCGTCGTCGAGCATGTCCTGGATGCGGATGCCCGTGCGACCCATCTTGTGCGCGTAGCACGGCCCGATGCCGCGCTTGGTGGTGCCGAGCGAGCGCTCGCCCAGCGCCTCCTCGATCGCGCCGTCGAGGTCCTTGTGCCAGGGCATGACGACGTGGGCGTTGCCGGAGACGCGCAGCAGCGAGCAGTCGACGCCGTCGGCCTCGAGCATGTCGACCTCGCCGAGGAGGACCTCGGGGTCGACGATGCAGCCGTTGCCGACGACCGGCATGACGCCCTCGACCATGACGCCGGAGGGCATCTGGTGGAGGCCGTAGCTCCGCCCGTTGGCCTGGACGGTGTGACCGGCGTTTGCGCCTCCCTGGAAGCGGCAGACGATGTCGAAGCCGGAGGTGATGAGGTCGGTGATCTTGCCCTTCCCCTCATCGCCCCACTGCGTTCCGACGAGCACTGTTGCAGGCATGCGATCTCCCCTCGGCCTCTCCCGCGGCTCACCCTCGGCCTGCGGGGCGCTGTCAAGTATAGGCCAGGGCCCTCTTAGGGCTCGTGGCGGGTGTCCACCTCATAGAACTTCGTGGAGCTCGCCACGAAGCCGAGCGGGACGATGTCGGTGGGGCCCGAGCGGTTCTTGGCGATGATGACGTCCGTCATGCCCGTGTCCGGCCTGTCCTGGCGCTCGGCCTCCTCGGGGGTGCTCGAGCGGTCCAGCAGCAGGACGACGTCGGCGTCCTGCTCGATGGCGCCGGACTCGCGCAGGTCGGAGAGCTGGGGCCTCTTGCCGGTGCGCCGCTCCGTCTCGCGCGAGAGCTGCGAGAGGGCGATGACGGGCACGCCGAGCTCCTTGGCCATGATCTTGATGCCGCGGCTCATCTCGGCGACCTCCGTCGCGCGGCTGTCCGAGCGGCGCTGCCCCGAGGGCGGGCTCAGGAGCTGGAGGTAGTCGATGATCACGAGGCCCTTCTCCTTGTTGTGGAGCATGCGCCGCGCCTTGGCGCGGATCTCGGTCACCGTGGTGCCGGGCGTGTCGTCCACCCTCACGTCGAGGCTCGAGAGGTCGTTGCACGCCGTGAGGAGCTCGTGCCACTGGTTCTCGCGGATCCGCGCGCTGCGGATGGTGGAGAGGTCGATGCGGGAGCGCGAGGAGAGCAGGCGCTGGCCGACCTCGACCGAGCTCATCTCGAGGGAGAAGAAGGCGACCGACGCCCCCTGCGCGGCGGCGTTGACCGCGACGTTGAGGGCGAAGGAGGTCTTGCCCACGCCGGGGCGGGCGCCGATGACCACCATCTGGCCGGCCCTGAGGCCGAGCAGGCTGCGGTCGAGGCGGGGGAACCCCGTGTTGATGCCGATGGCGCCCTTCTGCCGGGACATGACGCCGAGCTCCGTGTAGAGGGCGGAGAGGATCTCCTCGAGGCTCTGGTCGCCGTCGGCGACGTCGCGCTGGGTGACCTCGAACAGGCGCCGCTCCGCCATGTCGACGACCTCGCGCGTGTCCTCGGGGGCGTCGTAGGCGAGGGCGGTGATGGCCGCGGAGGCCTCGATGAGGCGCCGCAGCGTGGTGTCTCGGCGCAGGATCTCCACGTGGTTGCGCCAGCTCGCCATCGCGAACGTGTCGCCACCCAGCTCGAGGAGGTAGGAGGGCCCTCCCACGCGGTCGAGCTCGCCGCGGGACTTGAGGAGGTCGGCGAGCGAGACGGGATCCGGGCTGGAGCCCCTCTCGAACAGGTCCCTGATCGCCAGGAAGATGCGGCGGTTGGACGGGATGTAGAAGTCCTGGGCGTCCAGCAGCGTGAGGCACTCCGTGAGCGCGTCCTGGGAGAGGATCATCGCCGAGAGGACGGACGCCTCCGCGGCGCGGTCGCACGGCATCGAGCGGTCGGGGGAGCCGACCGCCTCGGTCATCACGTTGTCGTAGGTCCCGGCGTCCATGCCGCCCTCCTTCGCTCTCGGAGGGCATGGTACCGCATGCGGAGGCCCCTTCGGGACGCCGTCAGGGCCGTCCCAGGCCTGTCAACAGGGCGTTGTAAACAACTCCCGCGCGTCATCTCGCGAACGGCGAGTTGTCGACACTTTCGACAACTTTCGGGACTTTCCGCGAAGAGTTTTCTACATCTCTCGAACGGCTGTTCCGGGGAATGGACGGAACCAGGCGATACATTTCCCGCGGTGCCTCCCGCCTGTGCATCTTCATTCTTTGCCCAGGTAGCGGCCTTGTGTTTCGGTCGGTCGCAAGGAGAGGACCCCGTCGGCTCCTTACGAAGGCGGCGAGGTCCTCACCTGCGGTTTAACGAAAGGGCCCTCCCGTCGCATCGCGACGGGAGGGCCGAATGTCGAAAGTAGGCGAGGCTACTCGGCGTCCTCGGAGGCCTCCGCCTCCTCGACGTCCTCGGCCTCGGCGCCCTCGACGGCCTCGTCGGCCTCGGGCTCCTCCTCGGCCTCCTCGGCGGTCACGTCACCGACGACCACGTACACGCTGGCGGCGATGTCGCGGTAGAGGTTGACGGACACCTCGTGGACGCCGGCGGTCTTGATCGCGGTGCTGCGCTCGACGCGGCGACGGTCGATCTCGATGCCGAGCTGCTCCTTGATGGCGTCGGCCACCATCGTGGAGGTGACGGAGCCGAAGAGCTGGCCCTCCTCGCCGACGCGCGCGTCGACCTTCACGGTCTTCGCGTCGAGGGCGGCCTTCGCGGCCTCGGCGTCGGCGATGCGCTTCTCCTCGCGCTTCGCGATGTTGTGACGGCGCTCCTCGAGCTGCTTGAGGTTGCCGGGGGTGGCCTTGATGGCAAGGCGCTTCGGGAGGAGGTAGTTCTCGGCGTAGCCCTGGGCCACGTCGATCACGTCACCCTCTCCGCCCTTGCCACGGAGCTCGCCCAGAAGAATCACGTTCATGGAAGCTCCTCGTCTCTAGTCGCGGTTCCGACGCCCGCCGCGACCGCCGCGCCCGGAGACGACGGTGACGGTGTACGGCAGGAGGGCCATCTCCCTGGCGCGCTTGATCGCGAGGGCGACGTCATGCTGGTGCTGGGTGCAGGCGCCCGTGACGCGGCGCGGCTTGATCTTGCCTCGGTCGGTCATGTACTTGCGCAGCAGCTGCGTGTCCTTGTAGTCGATGTACTCGGTGTTCTCCTTGCAGAACTGGCAGTACTTGCGACGCGGCTGGCGCTGATACTCTTGAGCCATGTCTTGTTGCCTTTCTTAGAACGGGATGTCCTCGTCGTAGACGTCCGCCGCGGGCGGGGTCTGGACGACGGGGGCGGGACTCGGGCGGTCCTGGCGGGGTGCGGGGGCCTGGCGCTGGTAGCCACCCTGGCCGTCGCGGGGCGTCATGAACTCGAGCTCGTCGATGACGACCTCGAGCTTGCTGCGGCGCTGCCCGTCGCGCTCCCACGAGCTGTAGCGCAGCTTGCCCTCGATGGCGACCTTCTGCCCCTTGGAGAGGTAGCGGGACAGAGCCTCGGCGCGGGTCCCGAACATCACGCAGTCGACGAAGTTGGGGTAGTCCTCCCACTCGTTGGTCTGCGGGTTGCGCCTGCGGTCGTTGACGGCGACGCCGAGCGTCAGGACGGCGGTGCCGCCCTGGGTCTGGCGAAGCTCCGGATCGCGGGTGAGGTTGCCCGAGATGTTCACGCGGTTGATGCTCATGCCTGGTCACTGCCTCTCGTCGGCAGGTCCCGTTCCCCGAACGGGACCTAGTCCTTGTCCTGTCGACGCACGATCATGTGGCGCTTCACCGCGTCGTTGATGCGGAGAATGCGATCGAGCTCGGCGATCTGGGTGGGATCTGCGTGGAAGTTGACGAGCGTGTAGTCGCCCTCGGCGAGATGGTCGATCTCGTAGGCGAGCTTGCGACGACCCCAGTCCTCGACGTCATCGATCTTGCCACCGTTCTCGACGATGGTGACTTCGATGCGCTTCATGACACCCGCGCGGACCTCGTCCGTGCTCGTCGGGTCGACGAAGAACAGCAGTTCGTAAGCCTTCATGTGGTCACCTCCTCTGGGCTGGCGGCCCCGGGTCGTGAAGGTTGCGCCCGGGGCAGGAAGAGTACAGGGAGGTATCGTAGCACGTCGCCTCCCCGCCAGCGTCCGGAAGCTGGATCCCCTCCAGGTCGTCAACGTCCCCACACATGGTAGGGGGAGGGGCGGACGCGAATCCCGCGCCGGCCGGACGGGAGACGGACCGGGAAGCCGAGGTGTCGAGGATGCGGGCGCAGACGGGGGCGCCGCGGGTCGGACGCGCGCGCCGGACCCCACGGAAAACGCAACGGGGCCCGCGACGCGGGCCCCGTCAGGCGTCGGGCGGAGGAGGAGGGATTCGAACCCTCGTACCCCCGAGGGGGTAAACGGTTTTCGAGACCGCCGCATTCAGCCGCTCTGCCACCCCTCCGTTAGGGTGATGTGGCGCCCGCAGGCGCCACAGGGAAGTTCTGGCGGAGAGTCGGGGATTTGAACCCCGGAGACGCTTGTGGCGCCTACACGATTTCCAATCGTGCTCCTTCAGCCGCTCGGACAACTCTCCGTGATAGCAGTGGGAGTATACCCCACTTCCCGCCGCGTCGCTAGGAGGCGTTCATCTCCTTGACGCGCGCCTTGCGGCGGTCGATCTCGGAGAGCAGCTTCTTGCGCAGGCGGACGCTCTTCGGGGTCACCTCGACGAGCTCGTCGTCCATGATGTACTCGAGGGCCTCCTCGAGCGTGAACGTGCGCGGGGGCGTGAGCTGCACGGCGATGTCGGCCGTGGAGGCGCGCTGGTTGCCCAGCTGCTTGGTGCGCGCGACGTTGACGACCATGTCGCCGGGCTTCGAGCGCTCGCCGACGATCATGCCCTCGTAGCACTCGTCGCCGGGACCGACGAACATCTGGCCGCGCTCCTGCAGCGTCCCGAGCGCGTAGGAGACGGCCTTGTCGGTCGACATGGAGATCATCGCGCCGTTCTGGCGCTTGCCGAGGTCGCCGGCGTAGGGGCCGTACTCGAGGAAGGTGTGGTAGAACACGCCCTCGCCGTGGGTGACGTTGAGGACCTTGTTGCGCAGGCCGAGCAGGCCGCGGGTGGGGATGTGGAACTCGAGGCGGCACTGCGACATGCCGGACTCCATCCCCACCATGATCCCGGAGGCGCCGCCGAACAGCTCGATGACCTTGCCGGAGTACTCGTCGGGGCACTCGACGACCGCGCTCTCGATGGGCTCGAGGCGGTTGCCGTTCCCGTCCTCGGAGAACAGCACGCGCGGGCGGCCGACCTGGAACTCGAAGCCCTCGCGGCGCATCTCCTCCATCAGCACGGAGAGGTGCAGGATGCCGCGGCCGGCCACCTCGACGCCGAGGCCGTCGGACTGCTCCTCGATGCGCATGGTCACGTTGTTCTCGCGCTCCTGCATGAGGCGCTGCTTGAGCTGGCGGCCGCCGACGACCTCGCCCTCGCGCCCGACGAGCGGGGAGGTCGAGGCCTCGAACACGACGGCCATCGTCGGCGGGTCGATCACGATCGGCTCGAGGGCGACGGGGGATTCCGGGTCGGTGTAGACGTCGCCGATGTCGGCGTCCTCGATGCCCACGACGGCGCAGATGTCGCCCGCGGCGACCTCCTCGCACTCGACGCGGCCCAGGTAGTCGAAGGTGAAGACCTGCTTGACCTGCGCGAGCCGCTCCTCGCCGGAGGACTTGACCACGAGCGCCCGCTCGCCGCGCCGCACGGTGCCCGACCACACGCGGCCGATCGCGATGCGGCCCACGTAGTCCGAGTGGTCGATCGTGACGCACTGCATGGCGAGGGGCCCGTCCGGGTCCGCCTCGGGCCTGGGCATGTCGTCGACGATCATGTCGAGCAGCGGGAGCATGTCGTCGTTGCCGTCGTCGGGGTCGAGGCGCGCGTAGCCGTTGACGGCGCTCGCGAACACCACGTGCTCCATCGCGAACTCGAGCTGCTCGTCGCTGGCGCCCAGGTCGAGCATCAGGTCGAGGACGTCGTCGACGACCTCTCGCGGGCGGGCGGCGTCGCGGTCGATCTTGTTGACGACGATCATGATCTGCAGACCGGCCTCGATCGCGTGGGTGAGCACGAAGCGGGTCTGCGGCATCGGGCCCTCGTAGGCGTCGACGAGCAGCAGGGCGCCGTCGGCCATCTTGAGGACGCGCTCGACCTCGCCGCCGAAGTCCGCGTGGCCGGGGGTGTCGATCACGTTGATCTTCACCCCGCGGTGCTCGATGGAGATGTTCTTGGCCAGGATCGTGATGCCGCGCTCGCGCTCCTGGTCGTTGGAGTCAAGCACGCGCTCCTGCACCTGCTGGCCCTCGCGGAAGGCGTCCGTGGCGCGCAGGAGCTTGTCGACGAGCGTCGTCTTCCCGTGGTCGACGTGCGCGATAATCGCGATGTTTCGCAGTCCGTCCTGAATCATGGGTTGGTTCCCTTCCGAGACCTAGAGGAGCGCGGGGCACTCGCCGGCCGGCTGGGGGTCGCTCCACGCGAAGCCCTCCCCGGCGCCGAAGCCCTCGTAGAGGACGTAGCCGGACCACGCCCACTCGTCGCCGCGCTCGGCGAACTCGATGATGAGGGCCTGGTGGTAGGCACCGTCGTCGTCGGCGACGTCGCCGTCGTAGAGCAGCGCGTAGCGGAGCGCGGCACCCGACGCGCGCACGTGCTCGCGCGCCGCCGCCAGGCACTCGTCCTGCCCGTCGTCGGAGAAGGCGGTCACCTGGGGCCCCTCCCCCTCGTCGAGGGCGACGAGCACCGGGACGGCGACGCCGGCGGCCAGCGAGTCGAGCGCCTGGCCGAGCACGTCGCAGGTGAGGCGGTCGAGCTCGTCTGAGATCGCGTTGTCGGACATCTGACCCCCGGGTTCGCGGCGCTTTCGGGGGGCGCGCGGCGCCCCGCAACCTATCGTAGTTGCGCCGGATGCCGCAGGCGGCGCGGCGCGCGGGCTGCACGCCCCGTCCACACACGCCGCAGGTCCTCCGACGAAAGAGGGCGCCCGCGGGCGCCCTGGTGTTCCGTGGTGGAGATGATGGGGTTCGAACCCACGACCTCAGGCTTGCAAAGCCCGCGCTCTCCCAGCTGAGCTACATCCCCGCGTTCGGTGCGCAAAGTATAGCCGAGAAACGCAATAACCGCCCCAACGGCGACTCGGCTCACGCTGGGGCGGCTATTCTCGGAAATGGTGGGCCCGACAAGGTTCGAACTTGTGACCTCCCGGTTATCAGCCGGACGCTCTGACCAACTGAGCTACGGGCCCAACGTGAGACGATACGATACCCGTTAGACCCGCGTCGGTCAACCGCGAATTTGTGCCGAATCCGACTCGTCCGCCGCGGGGCGACGCGGCCGGGCGCTCTACGGGTACGATACGTGACGAGAGGACGCTTCGGAGCGGAGGGAGGTCGCCATGGCGATGGTTCGCATGGACGTGGGCGCGGTCGTCGTCGGGGGCGGCCCGGTCCCCTCCATGGTCGTGCTGCGCCGCCGCGGCCCCTCCGAGGGCGAGGCCGCGCCCGAGCTCCCCATCCGGATCGGGCGCGCCGAGGCCGCCGTGATCGGCATGGCCTCCGGCGGCGCGCCGGGCGGGCGCCCGATGACGATGGACCTGTTCTCGACCGCCATCGACGCGCTCGGCGGCCGGGTCACGAGCGTGGCCGTCGTCAAGGTCGACGGGACCACCTTCCACGCGTCCGTCAACCTCGTCGACGCGGAGGGCTCCAGCCACGCGATCGACGCCCGACCCTCCGACGCCGTTGCGCTCGCCGTCCGGACGAAGGCCCCCATCTACGCAGACCAGTCCGTCCTCGACGTCGCGGCGCTTCCCGCCCTCGACGAGGTCGAGCGCGAGGAGGCCGTCGCCGAGCTCGAGGAGTTCCGCGCTTTCGTCGCCGGGCTCTCCCCGGACGACTTCGCGGGCCCCGAGGCCTAGGCCCCGAAGCCCGCGAGGGTCACGTCCCTTCGTTCCCGGCGCACCGGGCCGCCCGGCTACTCGTCGTCGACCAGGCTCTCGTCAAACTGCTCGTCGCCCCCGACGTCGATCGGGTCGTCCTCGCTCGTCGCGCCGGCGGCACGCACGTCGAGGGTCGCCTGCGGCCCGTCCTCGCGCTTGTGGGGCGCCTTGGCGACCATGCGGGCGACGGCCGTGACGCGGTCGCCCTCGGACACGTTCATGACCTTGACGCCCTGGGTCGAGCGGCCGAGGCGGGAGATGTCGTTGGAGCGCACGCGGATCACCGAGCCGGACTCGCTCACGATCATGAGCTCGTGCTGCGGCCCGACGACGCGCATCGCGGCGAGGGGCCCCTTCTTCGCGGAGCGGGCGATCGTGAACACGCCCTGGCCGCCGCGACGGTGCTCGGGGTAGTCGGCGACGGGGGTGCGCTTGCCGTAGCCCTGGTCGGTGATCACGAACAGGTCGCCGCGGCCATTGGAGATCTCCATCCCCAGCATCGTCGTGCCGTCGCGCAGGCTGATGCCGCGCACGCCGGAGGTGTCCCTGCCCATCGGGCGGCACTCGGACTCGTCGAACAGGATCGTCTTGCCCTCGGTGGAGCAGAGGATGACCTTGTCGCCCGGCCTCACGCGGCGCACGTTGATGAGCTCGTCGCCGTCACGGAGCTTGATGGCGATGATGCCGTCGCGCCGCGAGCGGTCGTAGGCGCTCATGGCCGTCTTCTTCACCATGCCGTTGCGGGTGGCGAACATGAGGTACTCGCCGTCCGGGAACTCGCGGCAGGTGATGACCGCGGTGGGCAGCTCGCCCTCGGCGAGCTGGAGCAGGTTCACGATCGCGGTGCCGCGCGCATGGCGCCCGGCGAGCGGGAGCTCGTGGACCTTGAGGCGGTAGACCTTGCCCTTGTTCGTGAAGAAGAGCACGTAGTCGTGGGTCGAGGCGACGAAGAGGTCCTCGACGAAGTCGTTCTCCTTGAGGGTGAGCCCCTGGACCCCCTTGCCGCCGCGGCGCTGCGAGCGGTAGGTGGCGACCGGGAGGCGCTTGATGTAGCCCGCGTGCGTGCAGGTCACGACCATGTCCTCGTCGGCGATGAGGTCCTCGACGTCGAGGTCCACCGGCGCGTCGGAGATGGTGGTGAGGCGCTTGGTGGCGAAGCGCTCCTTGATCTCGAGCATCTCCTGCTTGATGACGCCCAGGATCTTGCGCTCGTCGGCGAGCAGCTCCTCGTAGTAGGCGATGGCGCGGCGCAGGCCCTCGAGCTCCTCGGTGAGCTTGTCGCGCTCCAGGCCGGTGAGGCGGCGCAGGCGCATCTCGAGGATGGCGGTCGTCTGCTCCTTGGTGAAGCCGAAGCGCGCGCTCAGGCGTTCGGACGCCTCCGCGTCGGTGCGGCTCGAGCGGATGATCGAGATGACCTCGTCGATGTTGTCGAGCGCGAGGACGAGGCCCTCGAGGATGTGGGCGCGGGCGCGGGCCTTCTCAAGGTCGAAGCGGGTGCGCCTCGTCACGACGTCGACCTGGTGGTCGATGTAGTGCGAGAGCATCTCCCTCAGCGAGAGGGTCCTGGGCACGCCGTCGACCAGGGCGAGGTTGATGATGCCGAACGACGTCTGCAGCGAGGAGTACTTGTACAGGTTGTTGAGGACGACCTCGGGGATGGCGCCCTGCTTGAGCTCGATAACGAGGCGCAGGCCCTTCCGGTTGGACTCGTCGCGCATGTCGGAGATGCCCTCGACGCGCTTCTCGTTGACGAGCGCGGCGATCTTCTCCTGCAGCGTCCCCTTGTTCACCTGGTAGGGGAACTCGGTGAACACGAGCTTTGCCTTGCCCGTCTTCGTGGACTCCACGTGCGCCTTCGCGCGCAGCGTGATGATGCCGCGGCCCGTCTCGTAGGCCTCGCGGATGCCCTCGGAGCCCATGATGAGGCCGCCCGTAGGGAAGTCGGGGCCGGGCATGACGCGCATCAGGTCGTCGACGGTCGCGTCGGGTTGGTCGATGAGCAGGCAGGCGGCGTCGATGGCCTCGCCGAGGTTGTGCGGCGGGATGTTGGTCGCCATGCCGACGGCGATGCCCGAGGAGCCGTTGACGAGCAGGTTCGGGAAGCGCGCCGGGAGCACGGTAGGCTCCTGGAGGCTCTCGTCGTAGTTGGGCTGCCAGTCGACCGTGTCCTTGTTGAGGTCGCGGAGCAGCTCCATGGCGGGACGGGCCAGGCGGCTCTCGGTGTAGCGCATGGCCGCGGCGCCGTCGCCGTCGATGTTGCCGAAGTTGCCGTGGCCGTCCACCAGCGGCACGCGCATGCTGAACCACTGGGCGAGGCGGACCATGGCCTCGTAGACGGCGGAGTCGCCGTGGGGGTGGTACTTGCCGATGACCTCGCCGACGGTCCAGGCGCTCTTCTTGTGGGGCTTGTTCGGGAAGATGCCCGACTCGTTCATCGCGTAGAGGATGCGGCGGTGGACCGGCTTGAGGCCGTCGCGGACGTCGGGCAGGGCTCGGGCGGTGATGACCGACATCGAGTACTCGATGAAGGACTGCTCCATCTCCCTGCCGAACTCGGAGACGAGGAGCTTGCCATCGTCGGCCGCCTCCGCGGAGGCGTCGTCGCCGGCCTCCTCCTCGTCCTCCTCGGGCTCCTCGTCCTCGGCGTCCTCGTCGACCTCATCGGGGTCGTACACCGGCGCGCCGTCCTCGTCGCGCTCCGCGCGGCTCAGCAGCTCGCGGAGGTCGTCGGGCATCGAGACGTCGTCGTTGTTCGTGGTGTCGTCAGCCACGGGTGTGCCTTCCTTCCGTGCGCGGGGATGCTAGATGTCGAGGAACCGGGCGTCCTTGGCGTGCTGCTCGATGTAGGCGCGCCTGGTGGCCACCTGCGAGCCCATGAGCTCGGAGACGGCGCGGTCCGCCTTGACCGCGTCCTCGATCGTGACGCGCTGCAGGATGCGGGTGCGCGGGTCCATCGTGGTGTCGGCGAGCTGCGCCGGGTCCATCTCGCCCAGACCCTTGTAGCGCTGGACGTTGTACTTGCGGCGCTTGCCGTTCGCGTCCACCGGGACGTGCTCCTCGATCGCCTGCCTGAGCAGCGCGTCCTCGGTGCTCCGCCCGTTCGGGTAGACGTAGTGGATCTTCTTGCCCACCTTCACGCCGAAGATCGGCGGGACGGCGGAGTACACGTAGCCGGCGTCGATAAGCGGGCGCATGTACTTGTAGAAGAAGGTGAGCAGCAGGATGCGGATGTGCGCGCCGTCGACGTCGGCGTCCGTCATGATGATGATCTTGTGGTAGCGCACCTTCTCGATGTCGAAGTCGCCGCCCTCGCCGCTGCCCGTGGTGACGCCGCAGCCGATGGCGGTGATGAGCGACTGGATAGTGTCCGAGGAGAACGCCTTATGGTCGCCCACGCGCTCGACGTTGAGGATCTTGCCGCGCAGCGGCAGGATGGCCTGGATGTCACGCCTGCGGCCGTCCTTGGCGGAACCGCCGGCGGAGTCGCCCTCGACGATGAAGAGCTCGGCGACGGCCGGGTCGCGCACCGAGCAGTCGGCGAGCTTGCCGGGCAGCGCAGCGCTCTCGAGCATGGTCTTGCGCCGCGTCGCGTCGCGCGCCTTGCGCGCGGCCATGCGGCCCTTCGCGGCCTGCTGGGCCTTGCGCACGATCTCGCGGGCGGCCTTCGGATGCTCCTCGAGGTACTCGGTGAGCCCGGAGGAGACGACCTTGCGCACGAGGGTGCGCATGAACGAGGAGCCGAGCTTGGCCTTCGTCTGCCCCTCGAACTGCGGATCGGCGAGCTTGACGGAGATGACGGCGGCGAGGCCCTCGCGGACGTCGTCGCCGGTGAGGTTCGCGTCCTTCTCCTTGAGGATGTTCTGCCTGCGCGCGTAGTCGTTGACGACGCTGGTGAGCGCGCCGCGGAAGCCCTCGAGGTGCATGCCGCCCTCGGGGGTGTGGATGTCGTTGGCGAAGCTCATCACGTTCTCGGAGTACCCGGTGTTCCACTGGAGGGCGACCTCGACCTCGCCCAGCTTGTCGGGCTCGGCGTCGGGCTCGCTGCGGCCGGAGAGGTAGATCGGGCGCTTGAGGCCGTCGGCTATCTCCTTGCCCTCGTTGAGGAACTTGACGAAGTCGACGATGCCGCCCGAGTAGCAGAACTCCTCGACGCGGGGCATGAGGGCCCGCTCGTCGGTGAGGACGATCTTGAGGTTGCGGTTGAGGAAGGCCGTCTCCTGCAGGCGGTTGCGCAGGATGTCGAAGTCGAAGTCGGTGGTCTCGAAGATCTCGTCGTCCGGCCAGAAGGTCGTGGTGGTGCCGGTGCCCTTGGTCTTGGCCTTGCCGAGCACGGTGAGCTTCTGGGTCGTCTTGCCGCGGCTGAAGCGCATCTCGTAGATCTGGCCATCACGCTTGACCTGGACGACCATCTGCTTGGACAGGGCGTTGACGACCGAGACGCCGACGCCGTGGAGGCCGCCGGAGACCTTGTAGGCGTTGTTGTCGAACTTGCCGCCCGCGTGCAGGATCGTCATGACGACCTCGAGGGTGGGGATCCTCTTGACGGGATGCTTCTCGACGGGGATGCCGCGGCCGTTGTCGACGACGGTCACCGAACCGTCCGCGTGCACCGTGACGTCGATCCGGGTGCAGAACCCGGCCATGGCCTCGTCGACGGAGTTGTCGACGATCTCCCAGACGAGGTGGTGCAGGCCGCTCGCGCTCGTGGAGCCGATGTACATGCCCGGGCGCTTGCGGACGGCCTCGAGGCCCTCGAGGATCTTGATGTCGGAGCCGCCGTACTCGTCGTGCTTCTTCTTAGCAGCCACGGAGTTCCCTTCGCTGATGATTCCAACCTTATATAGCTTATGACCGCTGGGGTGGATTCCGCCCGAATGACAGGAAAAACAGACCACCTACAGAGAAGGTTGCCTCTGAGAGCGTTCAGAACCGCTTCTGGGGCTCATTCAGGAATTTCGGGTATCCTCCGCGCGGCCGGCGGCCTCCATGCTGCTGAGGGCCTCGTAGGCTGCTTCCCTGAGGGCGGGAGGCAGCGGGGACACCTCCTCGGCGAGGCGGGAGAGCGTGGCGGCGTCGAGCTCCGGAAGGGGTGTCCCCTCGTCGCGGTCGGCGGGGGCGTCGTCACGACGGCGTCGCCGGTAGCGGGAGAGCTTGAAGGAGACGTCCGCGACGGGCAGCCCCGCGGCCTCGAGGCGGCCTACGTAGAGATGGCGCTTCACGGTGAAGTCCTGGAGGGCCGACGAGGAGTCGACGTAGACGATCAGGGTGTCCCCCCGCTCGTCCTCGCGCAGGTACACGCCGACCGTGTGGTCGCGCTCGCGGTCGCCGTTGGCGGAGAGCCAGGCCCGCAGCGCGCGGCGCGTCCCCGAGCCCGCCCCGTCGTCCGCGCGGCTCACGAAGGCCGACACCAGCTCGCCGAGCGAGGCCTCGCCGATGCGCTCCTCGCGCGGCTCCCTTCCCTTACGCACCGAACCTCACCACCCGGGCGTCCTCGAGGGCCTCGGGCGAGAAGTACTCGAGGTTGGTCGTCGTCATCACGGTCTGGACTCCGTCGGACGCCATGCGTGCCACGGCGGAGCGGCGTCGGGCGTCGAGCTCGCTCATCACGTCGTCGAGCAGCAGCAGCGGCGGCGTGCCGCACACCTCGCCGGCGACCGACACCTCCGCCATCTTGAGGGCGAGCACGACGGAGCGCTGCTGGCCCTGCGACCCGTACGTCCTGGCCTCGCGTCCGTCGATCGCGAAGCGGAGGTCGTCGCGGTGTGGACCGACGAGCGTCATGCCCCGCCTCAGCTCGTCCGCCCGACCCCGCCCGAGCGCCTCGCGCATGGCGTCCGCGAGGGCCGCGCGGTCCAGCCCGGCGGGGTCGACCCCGAGGGAGCACTCGTAGGAGAAGGAGAGGTCCTCGCCGTCGGAGATGGCCCGGTAGGCGTCCGCGACGAGGGGCAGCAGGCGGGAGAGCAGCCGCATGCGGGCGCCCAGCAGGGCGGCCGCGCCCAGGGAGACGGACTCGTCCCACGCGCCGAGCAGGGCCGGGTCGGGAGCTCCGTCGCGAAGCAGCCGGTTGCGCTGCTCGACGCCCTTCGCGTACGAGGAGAGGACGCGACGGTACCCCCGGTTCACCTGCGCCGCGAACTGGTCCACCTCCTGGCGGCGGCGCGAGGCCGCGCCCTTCACGAGCAGGAGGTGGTCCGGCTCGAACAGGACGGACGGCAGGGTGCCCACGACGGTCACCGAGCGGGCGCGCTTGCCGTTGAGCACGAACGAGCGCCGCTCGCGATCGACCTCGCAGGCGACGTCGAGGCGACGGCCGTCGCCCTCCACGACGCAGCTCGCCCGCCCGCGCTCGCATCCCTCGCGCACGAGCTCGGAGGGCGAGGGGTGGCGGAACGAGGTGGCCGCCGTGAGCAGCTGGAGGGCCTCCACGGCGTTCGTCTTGCCGGTCGCGTTCGGCCCGACGAACACGTTCATGCCGCCGCCCAGCTCGAGGTCGCGGGAGCGGACGTTGCGGAAGTCCCTGAGCGAGAGCGTCCGTACGAGGAGGGACACGCGCTAGATCCGGACGGGCATGAGCAGGTACAGGTAGCTCGTGGCGTCCAGCGAGCGGAAGACGGCCGGGCGCGTGGGGTCCTGGAGGTCGAGCGTCATCGTGTCCTCCGGGCAGGCCTGGAGCCCCTCGAGCAGCAGGCGGTTGTTGAGCCCGATCGTCATCGACGCCCCCTCGACCGCCGCGGAGACGGACTCGGAGGCCTCGCCCTGGTCCGTCGAGACGGAGCTGAGCGTCGCAGTGGCCGCGTCCGCGTCGAAGTCGAAGCGGACGGCCGGGTTGTTCACCGCGACGACGGCCACGCGGCGCAGGGCGGCGGACATCTCGGCGACGTCGAAGGTGACGCGGCAGGACGCGGAGTCGGGCAGCAGGGCCGCCGCGTCCGGGTAGTTGCCCTCGATGCGGCGGGAGACGTAGGTCGTGGTCCCGTAGACGAAGACGACCTGGTTCTCGGTGGACCCCACCGTGATGGTGCCGGAGTCCGACGGCAGCGAGATGACGTCGTGGAACGAGGCGCCGGGCACGATCATCGAGAAGCCCTCTGCGCCGGCGGGTGCCTCGATCGCGGCCTCGCACACCGCGAGGCGGATGGAGTCGGTCGCGACGAGGCGCAGCGTGCTGCCCTCGACGGTCATGGAGATGCCGGTGAGGACGGGGGGCGACGCCTCCTTCGACACGAAGCGGTACACCTTGCCCACCATGTCCTCGAGGACGGCGGCGGGCAGCTCGATGGAGCGCTGGAGCTCGATGGGCGGGAACTCGGGGAAGTCCTGGGGATCGAGGGTGGCGAGGCGGAAGTGCGCGCGGCCGCAGGAGATGTCGAGCGTGCTGCCCTCGCCCTCGAACGTCACCGCTGCGTCCGGGAGGCTCTTCGCGATGCTTGAGAGCATCCTTCCCGAGACGACCGTCTCCCCCGGCGCCTCGACGTTGGCCGCGAGCTCGTGGCGGATCGAGATGGTGAGGTTCGACGTCTGCAGCTCGAGCGTCCCTTCGGATGTGCGCAGGAGGATGCCGGAGAGGATGGGGAGCGTCGAGTTCGACGCGAGCCCCTTGCTGACGATCCCGATCGCCCGCGCGAGGGCGGACTGGCTGACGGTGAACTTCATGGGCGTCTCCTTCTCGCTCTTCTCCCCGTCTATCTCTTTATAGGTAATACATAGGTCGGTAATAGTCTTAGTAGGGTCTGTCGAAATGTAGACAACCGAGGTTCTGCCAGGTAGTGACCGAAATCTGACACGAGATGTTTCTTCATTCGGTGTTCGGTCCGTCTACACCGGAAGTATCGCCCGAAAACCTTCTACAGGAACCCGCAACTTTCCGACACTCCTCGACACGCTTCCGACAGAGTTCCCTACATCCCTCCGTCAGCCGCCTTGCAGGTCGTTGCGAATGCGCTCGACCAGGTCGTGGAGGGTGCGGTCCTTCCGCCTGCGCTCGTCGACCCATTCGATGCTGTGCTTCACGGTCGCATGCTTCCTGCCGCCGAACCGGTTCCCGATCTCGACGAGCGTCATGCCGGTGAGCTCCCTCGTGAGCCAGATGGCCACGTGCCGCGGCGGGGCGACCTCCTTGGTGCGCTTGTTGCCGACGATGTCGGCGCGGGAGACGCCGTACTCGGCCGCGACGGCGTCCTGGATCGCCTCGACCGTCACCACCTGGTGGCCCGGCTTCCACCGCTTCGCCGCCTCGGCGACGATCTCGTCCGAGGTGATGGGGCGCCCCTCGCTCCGCTCGATCTGGGTGGCGCGGATGAGGCAGGACTGGCAGAACGCCTCGATGACGCGGATGTTCGAGCCCGCGCGCTCGGCCATGAGCTCGAGGTCTTCCTCGGAGAGGGTGCCGTCGAGCGCCGGCATGTGCTCGCGCCCGGCGTCCTCGCGCAGCCTGGCGCAGAAGGCCCTGACGAGCGCGAGCTTGAGCTCGTACTCGGGGGTGCCGATGGAGCAGGAGAAGCCCGAGTCGAGGCGCGAGGTGATGCGCTCGTCGAATCCCTGCGAGCCCATCCCGAGGTCGCTCGGCGAGCGGTCGGCCGCGAGCACGATCTGCTTGCCGTGGCTGCTGAGGTAGTTGAAGAGGTCGAAGAAGAACTCGGTCGTGTTGCCCGTCGGCTTCAGGTTCTGGATGTCGTCGATGATGAGGACGTCGACGTCGCGGTAGTTGCGCTCGAACTCGTCCTTGACGCTCTTCTCGGTGTTGACCATCGCCTGGGTGTAGTCGTTCGTGAAGTCGTGCGACGTCCGGTACACGCAGATCCGCGTCGGGTCGTTCTGGATGACGTAGTTTTGGATGGCCTTGAGCAGGTGCGTCTTGCCGAGCCCGCTCTTCCCGAAGATGAACAGCGGGTTGTACGACTTGTTGATGCCGTTCGCGACCTGCTTCGCGGCCGAGAGGGCGATGGCGTTCTCGTTGCCCTCGATGAAGCGCTCGAAGGTGAGCCGCGAGTCGACCTCGGTCACCTGGCTGACGAGGCTGCTCGCCGCGCGCGGGCCCTCGCCTCCCCGCATCCCGCCGCCCGCGCCCTCGCGCACGGGCTCGGGACGCTCGTTTCCTCCGCTCGGCCTCGCCTCGCCGCGCGCCGACAGGCGTTCGAACTCGGCGCGCCCGATCGTCGCCTCCCCGGCGAGCGCCGCCGCCGGCGCCGTCTCGGCCTGGGAGAGCTCGACGACGAGGGAGACCGGCGCGAAGGCCGCCTGGCGCAGCGCCGGCTCGATGGACGACGCCTCGTTCGAGAGGGTCCGCTGCACGAAGCGCGCGGGCGTGGCGACGGTGAGCGTTCCGTCGTCGAGCGAGAGCGCCACGCAGCTCCTCATCATCTCGACGAGGGGCTGCGCCGAGCCCTCGGCTGACATCAGGCCGATCGTGTCCTCCCAGAGCGCGGCGGCGTCGGATGCGGTTGACGGTTCGGTGCCCATCTCGCCCTCTCCCGTGATGTAGAAAACCTACGAGGATGTAGATAACTCATTATACGGGGCAGGCGAATGTTGAAAACCTCGGCCTACCCCTCGATCTGCGAGAGACACGCGCGTCCGAGCTCGGTGAGGTGGCGCTTGCGACCGCGCTTGACGAGGACGCCGAGGTCGTCCAGGCGCTTGAGCTCGCGCGACCACGTGGGCTGCGAGCCGCCATAGGAGGCGACCAGGTCGGACGGGCCCACCTCCTCGTGCTCGCCGAGGTAGCAGACGACCTGCCTGCCACGCACGCCGAGGTCCCCCGCCGCCGCGGTGGACGGCGCGACCTCCTGCGCCTGGGGCTTGTGCAGCGGGGCCACGGGGATGGAGGCGTCGTCCTCGGGCCGCGTCGAGATGGTGACGACGGTGCCGTGGCTCAGGTTGTCGCGGATGGTGAGCGAGCCGCCCTTGTCCAGCATGTACTGCTGCGCGAGGGGGAGGCCGCTGCCGACGCCGCGTATGTAGCGCTTCATCTCCTCGGTCGCCGAGGTGGTCCCGTACTCGAGGGCGCGCGTCTTGTCCCTGATCCCGGGGCCCTGGTCCGAGAAGCGCAGGGTGTTGCCGGCGTCGAGGATGGAGATCGTCGGCGCGATGAAGTAGGCGTGGATGTAGTTCTCCACCACCTCGCGGATGATCATGAAGGGGATGGTGCCGCCCTGCTCGTGCGAGAGCTGGTTGACCGTGCGCGTGATCTCCTCGAGGTAGTCGCGCACGGGCATCGGCTGGATGGTGACCACGCGCGGGGTGACCGAGGGGTCGTCGTAGACCGCGATGCGCGCGGGATAGCGCACCTCGTCGACGGACGGGAGCTCGCTCTCCCTCGCGCCCCGCTCGTCCGTCCCGTCTCCGACGAATGTGTAGAAGCCCTCTGCCACGTCCCGCTGCCCATCCTTCGACAGTCTTTCGACGAAATGTTGAAAGTTTTCAAAACCATTCGCCTGGAGCGTGGAACTTTCGACATTCGTTGAAAAGTTGTAGATAACCTCGGCGAACGACCCTGTTATCCATGGGGTCAAGCATACCATCTTCCATGACGTTCCATCCCACCCACGGAAGTTTCAGGACCATCCGCGCGTCGATTCATGCGGTCCCACTGGATTGCGGATGGTTGTGGCGAAGTCCCATTTGACAGCCTGAGCAGTCGGTTTGTAAAATAACCCGTCCATATGCTCATTGACCGAGATTCTTTCGGAGGGATTTGACATGAAGCGTACGTACCAGCCGAACAAGAGGAAGCGGGCCAAGTGCCACGGCTTCCGCGCCCGCATGGCGACCAAGGGCGGTCGTCAGGTCCTCGCCCGTCGTCGCGCCAAGGGTCGCAAGAGGCTGACTGTCTAGCTGCCTGATGGAGACCATTAAGTCCGGGAGGGAGTTCCAGACCGTCTTCTCGAACGGACGGCGTGCGAACCACCCGCTCGTGAGGATGGTCTTCCTCAGACAGGACGGCTTCGGCCGGGGCCGCGTCGCCTTCGTCGCCGCCAAGCGGCTCGGCAACGCGGTGTACAGGAACAGATGCAAGAGGATCCTGAGGGAGTCCGCTCGCCAGAGCGGATTCCCTATTCCTGGTTGGTCGGTCATCCTGTTCTCGACGCGCGCCACGCATGACGCCGCGCCGGCGGACGTCGCGCGGGCGCTCGCGAAGCTGGCCAAGCGGTGCGACCTGCGCGTGTCGGAGGAGGTGCGGGACTGAGATGTCGGTCGTCGGTCATGCCCTCGTCCTGCTGATCAGGGGATACCAGAGGTTCCTCTCCCCGCTCCTCCCGGCCTGCTGCATCTACCGTCCGACGTGCTCCCAGTATGCCCTCGAGGCCGTCACACGCTACGGCGCCGTCAAGGGCGGCTGGATGGCGATAAAGAGAATCTGCCGGTGCCACCCGTTCCACAAGGGAGGCTACGACCCCGTCCCCTAGCGGACGGAGCTTCACGGAGGAGATATGTGGGAAGCGTTCTGCGGTCTCATCGAAACCGTACTGGAGTGGATAGCCAACCTGTGCGGTGACTGGGGCCTCGCGATCATCATCCTGACCTTCATCATCCGACTGGCCCTCCTGCCGCTCTCCATCAAGCAGGTGACCTCCACGACCAGGATGTCGCTGATGTCGGGGCGCATGCAGGAGATCCAGAGCCGCTACGCAAACGACCCGCAGCGGCAGGCCGAGGAGATGCGTCGCTTCTATTCCGAGAACGACGTCAACCCGATCGGCGGCTGCCTGCCCCTCATCCTCCAGATGCCGATCTTCTTCGCGCTGTTCACCGTGCTGAAGGGCGTGTCCGCGGACGCGAGCTTCTACGGTATCCTCCCCTCGCTCGCCACCTCGGCGAAGGACGCGGTGGGCGCCATGGGCATCGCCGCCGCCTCCGCCTACGTCATCACCGACCTCCTCTTCGGCGTCCTCACCCTCATTCCCATCATCACGAGCCAGCAGGGGATGGGCGAGTCGGCCCAGGGCAGCCAGATGAAGGTCATGGCGGTCGGCATGGCCCTCCTCATGGTCTGGGTTGGCTGGAGCCTTCCTGCCGGCGTCAACCTCTACTACGTCACCTCCTCCGCCTGGGGCGTCATCCAGCAGCTCCTCATCGCGAACCGCGTGAAGGCGAAGATCCTCGCCGAGGAGGCCATCAAGGAGGCGAACGCCCCCATCCACGTCGAGGTCATGCGCCGCGAGAGGAAGAAGCGCCCACACAAGAAGTCCTAGGTCCCCGCCGCAGAGACGGCCCACCGCTTGCTGATAGAAGGCGTGCACACATGGAACTTGATACCGAGAAGCTTCAGGAGATGAAGCAGCACTACGAAGAGGGAACCGAGCTGACCGACGACGAGCTCGACCTCGTCGCGGACGTCACCATCGACTGCATCCGCTCCATCCTCGCCTGCTTCGGCGAGGAGCACAGCGCGATCGACGAGTACGAGGGAGACGAGGGGGAGCTCATCCTCGACGCCACGGGCGGCAACCTCAACATCCTCATCGGCCGTCACGGCAGGAACCTCGAGGCCGTCCAGACCCTCGTCGCCTCGCTCGTGAGCCGCAAGCTCGGGTTCCGCTACCCGATCGTCGTCGACATCGAGGGGTACAAGAGCGCACGCAAGGAGAAGGTGCGCTCCATCGCCTATGGCGCCGCGTCCCGTGCCAAGCAGCAGCACAGGCCGATGAACCTTCCCGTCATGAACGCCTACGAGCGCCGCATCGCCCACCTCGCCCTCGCGGACGATCCGGAGCTCACCACCTATTCCGAGGGCGTCGAGCCGAACAGGCACGTCGTCGTGGCGCCCGTCGCTTGACGCACCACGATCGCTCGACACAGAGGTCTTCGAAGGGGCTCCTCTCGGAGCCCCTTTCTCATGACAAGAAGTCCTGTCCCGGATACTCTTGTCACGACGCGCCTAATCGACAGCGCCGATCTGTGAGGAGGAACATGGAGAGGACGGAGTCTGCGGCCGCCATCGCCGACATGGCGGCCTCCTACGAAATCACGTTGGACGAGAGGCAGGCCGGCCTGCTCGTGAGGCATCTCGAACAGGTGCGCGAAGAGAACGAGAGGACCAACCTCACCCGCATCGTGGACTGGGAGGAGGCTCTCGTCCTCCACGTGCTCGACTCGCTGCTGCTCGTGCCGTTCGTCCCCATGGGATGCGACTCGATTCTCGACATCGGATCCGGGGCTGGGTTCCCCGGTATGCCTCTCGCCATTGCGACCGGCGTGCGAACCACGCTGACGGATGCCGTCGGCAAGAAGACCTCCGCACTCCAACGGATGGTGGAGACCCTTTGTCTCGAATCCCAGGTCAAGGTGCTCCATACGAGGATCGAGGACCTCGCGAGGGAGCGTCCCAAGTCGTTCTCGCTCATCACGGCGCGTGCGGTCTCCAGCATCGACGTGCTCGTCGAGTATGCCGCGCCACTCCTCGAAACCAACGGTTCGCTCCTCGTGACGAAGGGTCCCAAGGAGGAGCTGACCGACGAGCAGTACGAGAAGGTCCTTGACCTGTGCGGCATGCGTCATGTTTCACGTGAAACATTCGAACTGCCGCATGGTCTCGGAACCAGAGTCATCACGAGAATGGACAGAGTCGAAGAACCGAGGATTCGGCTCCCTCGCCGCGCTGGAATGGCCCTCAAGCGACCGCTCAGGGACAGATAGCCGTCAGACGATGTTTCACGTGAAACATCTCCGATCGATGTGGCATGATGCAGATGCACGCAAACGAAGCTAAATCGAAGGAGATGCCGTGGGATTCCACGAGAGAAAGCGTCATCGTCCCGATGCGCCGACGCGAAGGATAGCCATCATCAACCAAAAGGGTGGCGTAGGTAAGTCGACCACTGCGGTGAACCTCTCTGCCGCGCTGGGTGATCTCGGCTACAAGGTGCTCGTCGTCGACTTCGACCCACAGGGGAACACGACGAGCGGATATGGCATCGAGAAAGAGAACCTCGACGCCTGCGTCTACAACGCGCTCATGGAGAACGTCTCGGTTGAGGACCTGATCGTCGAGACGCAGGTCGACAAGGTGTACGTCGTGCCCGCGACGATTCAGCTCGCCGGCGCGGAGATCGAGCTCGTCAACACGATGGCCCGCGAGGGACGACTCAAGGAGATCGTCGACAGCGTCGCGGACGAGTTCGACTACGTGTTCATCGATTGCCCGCCGTCGCTCGGCCTGCTCACGATCAACTCGCTCGTAGCAGCCGACAGCCTCCTCATTCCCATCCAGTGCGAGTACTACGCCCTCGAGGGCGTCACGAAGCTCCTCGAGTCCATGCGGATGGTCAGGGACCGTCTCAACCCGGACCTCGAGATTTTCGGCGTGCTCATGACGATGTTCGACAGCCGTACGACGCTGTCGAAGCAGGTCGTCGACGAAGTGCGGAGCTACTTCAAGGACAAGGTGTTTAAGTCGATCATCCCCAGGAGCGTCAAGATCTCCGAGGCTCCGAGCTTCGGGATGCCCGTCACCGTCTACGCGCGCCTCAACAAGGGGACGCTCGCGTATCGGTCCCTCGCGAAGGAAGTGATCGCACGTGGCTAAGGCAAAGTCCGGACTTGGCAGGGGGTTGGGCTCGCTGCTCGGCGAGGCGAACGCGGAGGTGGGCTCCGGCACGCCGACGACCATGGCGCCCATCGACGCGCTCGTCCCGAACCCCAACCAGCCTCGAAAGAACTTCGACAAGGGGGCGCTCGAGGAGCTGGCTGACTCGATCAGGCAGAACGGGATACTCCAACCCATCCTCGTCCGCAAGGTCGGCTCGGACTACGAGATCGTTGCAGGCGAGAGAAGGTACCAGGCCGCCCGCCTCGCCGAGCTGAAGGAGGTCCCGGTCGTCATCAGGGAGATCTCAGACGACCAGGTCTTCCAGCTCGCCCTCATCGAGAACCTCCAGCGCTCCGACCTCGACCCGATCGAGGAGGCCCAGGGCTACCGCCAGCTCATCGACCAGAACGGCCTCACCCAGGAGCAGCTCGCGAAGGCGGTCTCGAAGTCCCGTTCCACGATCACGAACAGCCTCCGCCTGCTGGACCTCCCCGAATCGGTCCAGGCCCTGATGTCCACGAGGGAGCTGACCGCCGGGCACGCCCGCGCGATCCTCGCGGTACCGTCCATGGAGGGACGGATCAAGCTGGCCAAGAAGGTCGTCGAGGAGCGTCTGTCCGTGCGACAGACAGAAAACCTCGCATCGCTGTTCTCTGGCAACGCCGACGCCCGAACCCCCCGCGTGCCGACGCCGAAGTCGTACAAGCGCGCCGCGAAGCTCCTGAGGTCCTCCCTCAACACGGGCGTGCGCGTCCGGAGCGTCCGCGGCAAGAACAAGATTGAGATCGAGTTCTCCGACGAGGAGGAGCTCGAGCGGCTCGTAAGGTTGATCGAGGGACGCAGTCTCGAGGAGGAGATCGATGGGTAAGGTCAGCTGCTTCGCCCTCAGGGTCGTCGTCACCGCCGCGACCGGATACCTCGTCTACCGGTTCGCCCTCGACGAGGAGACGCGCGCCGAGCTGCGCGAGATGACTCGCGCCGCCTTCTCGACCATCCGTGCGACCTCGCGCGACCTGCTCGCCGCGAGCGGCCTGCTCGGAGGTCCCGATCCGGCCAGGCACATGACGAGCAGCGAGTACGCGGACTCGCAGTGGGAGAACCTCGGGTTCTGACGTACTAGAACGTATGTTCTAATACGCAGACGGCCCTAGGAGTCGACGCGATGCCGCAGCTGCCCGCATGCGGCGTCGATGTCCCCGCCGCGGGAGCGCCGGATGGTCGCCTGGACGCCGACGGAGCCGAGGGCCCTGACGAACGCCTCGGCGCGGGCCGGGCTCGAGGGACGGAAGGGTGAGCCCTCCACGTCGTTCAGCTGGATGAGGTTCACGTGGCAGAGTGTTCCGCCGCAGAAGTTCATCAGGCTCTCGAGCTCGGGCTCGGTGTCGTTGACGCCCGCGATGAGCGCGTACTCGTAGGAGGGCCTCCTGCCCGTCTTCTCCGTGTAGACGTGCATCACGTCGTGGAGGTGCACGAGGGAGAACTTGCGGACTCCCGGCATGAGCTCGTTGCGCGTCGTCTGCACGGCGGAGTGCAGCGACACAGCGAGGGTGAACTGCTCGGGCTCGTTGGCGAAGCGCGAGATCATGGGGACGATGCCGCAGGTCGACACCGTGATGTGGCGCGCCCCGATGCCCATGCCACGCTCGGCGTTGAGCATGCGCATGCCCCGAAGGGTCTCGTCGTAGTTGGCGAAGGGCTCGCCCTGGCCCATGAGCACCACGCTCGTGGGACGCATGGCGAAGTCGGCGGAGACATGGGCGACCTGGGCGAAGATCTCCTCGCCGGAGAGCGAGCGCTCGAGCCCCTGCCTTCCCGTCGCGCAGAAGGCGCAGCCCATCGCACAGCCCGCCTGCGTGGAGACGCACACGGACAGGCGCGGGCCGCTCGGCATCCCCACGCACTCGACGCAGGTGCCGTCGGGAAGGCGGAGCAGGTACTTCCTGGTTCCGTCGCCGGACGTCCTGCGCGCGACCTCCTCCGTCCCTCCCACGACGAAGCGCTCTGCGAGCGTCGAGCGCAGGGACTTCGGAAGGTTCGTCATCTCGTCGAAGGAGGTGACGGCCTGTCGCCACACCCACTCGTCGAGCTGGGCGAGCCTGAACCTCGGCTGGCCGAGCCCCTCGAGCAGCCCGCCGAGCTCGGCGTACGTCAGCGTGCGGATGTCGCGCTTCTGCTCGGGCATGTCTGCTCCTCGTGATCGGGGTGCCGCGGACGTCGCGGTTGGGGGTATCCTCAGGCCTGTGTGCTTCCGACGAGTCTAACGTAGCCATGCCCAGAGAGAGGGAGACCCACATGTCCGGGAACGACGTCACCTCGACGCGCGTCGCCATCCTCACCGGAGGATGGTCCGACGAGAGGGAGATCGCCATCTCGTCCGCCCGCGCGTGCGAGACCGCGCTCGCGGCGGCCGGCTTCTCGCGCGTCGACGTCCTCGACGTCGCTGATTCCAGCTTCCTCTCCGCGCTGACCTCGGGCTCCTATGACGTCGCCTTCGTCGCCATGCACGGGCGGTACGGGGAGGACGGCTGCGTGCAGGGCCTGCTCGAGATTCTCCGCATCCCCTACACCTTCTCCGGGGTCGAGGCCTCGGCGACGGCAGCCGACAAGTCCCTCTCGAAGCTGGTCTACGAGCGCGCCGGCATTCCGACGGCCCCCTCCCGCACCCTTGGAGCAGGCGAGCGCCTCGACGCCGCCGCGGCGGCCGGGATCTGCGAGGAGCTGGGACTTCCCCTCTTCGTCAAGCCCGAGGTGAACGGCTCGAGCTACGGCATCACGAAGGTCCGAGACGCCGCCGAGCTGCCCGCCGCGGTCGAGCTCGCGGGCGCGGAGGGCGGTCGCGTGCTCGTCGAGGCCGGCGTCGAGGGGACCGAGATCACCGTCGCCGTCGTCGGCAACGAGGCCCCGGAGGCCCTGCCCGTCGTTGAGATTGCCATGGACTCGGACTTCTACGACCTCGAGACCAAGTACGAGCCCTCGGAGCTCCACCACGTCATCCCGGCCCGCCTCGCCGCGGACGTCTACGGCCGCGCCCAGGAGCTTGCGGTGCGCGCCCACGTCGCCCTCGGGTGCCGCGGCGCGTCGCGCTCCGACTTCATCGTCACCTCCGATGGGACTCCCGTCATCCTCGAGACCAACACCATCCCCGGTATGACCGAGACGTCGCTGATGCCCGACGCCGCGTGCCACGCCGGCATCGGGTTCCCCGAGCTCTGCCGCAGGTTCGTCGAGCTCGCGCTCGAGGGCAGGTAGGGCGCATGCCCCGACGTGAGCACGTCGCACGCTCCGCCGAGCCGCTCGAGCGCCTCTTCCTGCCCGACACGCCCGAGCGCGTGCGCGAGCTGTACCGCGGCTTCGGGTCCGAGGCCGCGACGCGGGACTTCGGGCTGCTCGAGGAGGACATGGTCGTCCTCGACACGGAGACGACGGGACTCTCGTTCCGGACGAGCGAGCTCATCGAGATCGCGGCGGCGCGCATCTCGGGCCGCGAGGTCGTCGAGCGCTTCCGCACCTTCGTCCGGCCCCATCACCCGATCCCGCCCGAGATCGTGCGGCTCACGGGGATCCGCGAGGCCGACGTCGCCGACGCGCCGCGCGCCCGCGCGGCCGTCGCGGAGCTCGCGGACTTCGTCGGCGGCATGCCCGTGCTCGCGCACAACGCCGCCTTCGACCGCCACTTCGTCGAGAGCGTGTCCGGGGCGCCCTCGGTGTCGCACGCCTGGGTGGACACCCTCCAGCTCTCGAGGATCGCCCTGCCGTGCCTCTCCTCGCACCGCCTCGTCGACCTCGCCGAGGCCTTCGGCTGCGCGGGGGCGACCCACCGCGCCGACGACGACGTCGAGGCGCTCGCCGGCCTGTGGCGCGTCATCCTCTGCGGGCTCGCCGCCCTGCCCCCGGGCGTGCTCTGCGCGATGGCGGACATGCATCCCGAGGTGGACTGGGCTCCAAGGCCCGTCCTCGCCCACCTCGCGCTCGAGGCGGGCCCCGCCGTCCTCGACCTGCCCCACGTGCGCTCCGAGCTGCTGTCCGGGGACGCGGCGCCCGCCCGCGTCGATGCCGCGGAGCTCGGCCACGCGCCCGTCGTCCCGGAGGCCGCCGAGCTGGCGGAGGAGTTCGACGAGGGCGGCGTCGTCCCCCGCATGTACGAGGGGTTCGAGCGGCGGGACGAGCAGGTCGAGATGTCGCTCGCTGTGCGCGAGGCGCTCGCGAGCTCCTCCCACCTCGCCGTGGAGGCGGGCACCGGCGTCGGCAAGTCCATGGCCTACCTGCTGCCCGCCGTGCGCCTCGCCCAGGGCAACGGCATCACCGTGGGCGTCGCGACCAAGACGAACGCCCTCACCGACCAGCTCGTCTCCCACGAGCTGCCCGCCCTCGACGCCGCGCTGCCGGCGGGCGTGCGCTTCTTCGCCCTCAAGGGCTACGAGCACTACCCGTGCCTGCGGCGCCTCGTGCGCGCCATCTCGGCCGACCTGCCCCTCGACGAGGTCGCCGACCAGCGGCGCTCTGCATCCGCCGCCTCCGCGGACATGCTGTACGCCATCGCCGTCACGCTCGCGCTCGCGAGCCAGTCGCCCACGGGCGACCTCGACGGCCTCGGCATCCGCTGGCGCTCGGTGCCGCGCTCGCTGCTCGCGGGCTCCTCGGAGCAGTGCGAGCGCGTGCGCTGCCCGTTCTTCTCGCAGGGATGCGTCGTGCACGGCGCGCGCCGCCGGGCCGCCTCGGCCGACATCGTGGTGACGAACCACTCCCTGCTTCTGCGCAACGTCGAGGCCGACGGCAAGATCCTGCCTCCCGTCCGGCACTGGGTCGTCGACGAGGCCCACTCCTTCGAGTCGGAGGCGCGTCGCCAATGGGCCCGCGAGATGTCAGCCCAGGCCGCCAGGACCGCCTTCGAGCGTCTGGGCGGCACGCGCACCGGCGCCATCCACGCGCTGATGGCGCAGGCCTCCTCCTCCGAGGGATCGACGCTCGTCGTCGGGCTCCTCACCAAGGCGGCCGCCGCCCTCTCCCGCGCGAGCATCGCCTGCGCGGACCTGTTCGACGCGGTGCGCGGTCTCTCCGCGCTCGCCGGCGGGAACGCCGGGTACGAGAACGTGACGGTGTGGATCGGGCCGGAGGTGCGCGACACCCCGGAATGGGCCCTCGTCGCCGAGGTCGGCCTCGTCGCCGTCGACCGCCTGTCAGAGGCCTGCAAGGCGCTCGACGAGGCGTCCGCCGCCGTGGCCGACGCCATCCCGAAGCCCGACGCCGACCTCGCCGAGGCGACGCGCGCCCTGCGCGAGCTGCTCGTCGCCGCCCGGCTCGTCGTCGAGGGGACGGACGAGAGCTACGTGTACTCCGCCTCCCTGTCGCGCTCTCGCCGCGGCGCGGGGAGCGAGGAGCTGCGGGCCGAGAAGATCGACATCGGCTCCGAGCTCGCCGAGCGATGGCTCCCGGAGATGATGAGCGTCGTCTTCACCTCGGCCACCATGGCGGTGGGCGAGGACTTCTCCCACTTCGAGCATGCCGTCGGGCTCGACCTCGTCGCACCCGGGCGCCGCCGCGCCCTCCGGCTCGACTCGAGCTACGACTTCGACGATCACATGGGCGTCATCGTCGCTGGCGACCTCCCGCAGCCGGGCGACGCGGGCTACCTCGAGGCGCTCGAGGACCTCCTGCTCGACGTCCACGTCGCGATGGAGGGGTCGGTCCTCACCCTGTTCACGAACAGGCGCGAGATGGAGAGCGTCTACGAGGGGCTGGCGCCCCGCCTCGCCGAGCACGGCCTCGACCTCGCGATGCAGGAGCGCGGCGGGGCGGGACGGCAGCTGCGGGACCGCTTCCTCTCGGAGCGCTCGCTGTCGCTGCTCGCGCTGCGCTCGTTCTGGGAGGGGTTCGACGCCGGCGGCGAGACGCTGCGCTGCGTGGTCATCCCCAAGCTCCCCTTCGCGAGCCCCCGCGACCCGCTCGTACGCGAGCGCGACCGGCGCGAGCGCAGCGCCTGGTGGCGCTACTCGCTCCCCGAGGCCGTCCTCGCCGTCAAGCAGGCGGCGGGCCGTCTGATCAGGACGTCCCAGGACCGCGGCGTGCTCGTCCTGTGCGACTCGCGGCTCGTGACGAAGCGCTACGGGCGCTCCTTCCTGGCCTCGCTGCCCTCGTCGAGCAGGCGCGTCGTGCCTGCGCGCGAGGTGGGGGACGGCATCGCCTCGTGGCGCCGCCTCCACGACGCCTAGGCCCCGGCCGCCCCCAGCTGCTCGCGGCACAGCGCGGCGACGAGGTCCCGGACCTCGCCGTCGTCCGTCCAGGCGGTGCCGGCGCAGGCGGCGATCCTGCGCGGGAGCCAGGAGCCCCCGTAGAAGTCGATCGTCCCGCAAACCCATCCGTCCGCCGTCTCGCCCTCGATCTCCAGGCCGGGCCAGTCGAGCAGGTCGAGGGCCCGCCGGTCGGCGAGGCACACGCGGACCCTGCGCCCTGCCTCGTGCCGCTCGACGGAGTCCCCGGCGGCCTCAGGGTCCTCCGGCCCTCCCATCGGCCTGACGTCGCGCATGCGGTCGAGCCGGAAGGTGCGGGGCTGACCGCGGTCGAGGTCGTCGGCGTCGACGAGCCACGCCCCCTCGTCCTGTCGCAGCCCCGTCGGCAGCACGTGGCGAGCGTGCTCGGAGGAGTCGAGCGTGCCGCGGTAGCGGAACGTCACGGGACGGGCGTCGTAGATCGCGGCGACGCAGGCCTCGAGGAGGGAGGCCTCCCGCTCGGGCAGGTCCCAGCCCTCGGGCGCCGGGGCCTCGGCGCCCTCGCGGCGCGCCCCGAACGCCTCGACGACCGTGCGGTACGTGGGGTCGCCCTCGTCCACGCCCACGCGCTGTAGCGCCGCCACGACGGCACGCGTCTCGCCGACGGTGAGGCGCAGGGGGTGGCCGCGCAGGCCGCGGTCGTAGGAGAGCGACACCTCGTCGCCCGCGTCGGAGCGGTAGAGGGGCAGGTACATCCCGTCCTCGTCGGACGCCGTCGAAAGCAGCTCGATGAGGTTGAGCGCCTCCTTGCGCGAGACGCCGAGGCGGTTCGAGACGACGTCCGCGGACACCGTCCCTCCCTCGCGCTCGAGGGTCCCGAGCAGGGCCACCAGCAGGCGCGCCGTCTCGCGCCCGCCCTTCCTGCCCCTCCTGCCGCCGCGCCGCGGGCGCGAGGGGGCCGCGCAGGGGACGGGGGTCGCCTCCGTCGCACGCCGTGCGCTCGCCTCAAGCGCATGGTGCCAGGCGGCGCGGGCGCCTTCGGGCGCGAGCGGGACGACGCCCGCCGCGACGGCCCACGCCGCGGCCGCCTCGAGGTCCGCCGCCCCGACCGTCCAGAGCTCGCCCCCCTCGCGTCCCTCCCACGCGCCCTTGCCCATGCCCTCGCGCCTCACGTCGGCCGCGCGACAGGCGGGGACGAGGAAGGTCACGTCCGCGGCGACGTCGCCGATCTGGAAGGGGAGCACCCGGTGGTCGTCGACGGAGAAGTCCCCCGGCACCTCGTAGCGCACGTCCTCGACGGGACGGGCGGAGGCGACGCGGTCGCAGCGGTAGGTGCGCACGCCGCCCTCCTCGAGCGAGCCGTCCCCGCCCACCGTCGCGGCCACGGCGTAGACGCGGTCGCGCAGGCCGAAGAAGCCCAGCACCGCGACCACGCGGTCGAGCCCGCGGCCGTCGGCCGTCACGTAGCGCATGCGGCAGGCGACGCGGCGCTCGTGGCAGGAGCGCAGCGCGCGCAGCCCCGCGGGCGCCCGTGCGGGGCGCGGCGCGGTGCCGGGAAGCCCCTCGTCGAAGCAGCCGGACACCTTGACGAGCGCGACGGAGAGCTCGTCCGCGTAGGGGAAGGACGGGTCGGCAGCCAGGGGACGGCAGGCGAGCTCGAGCAGCAGGGCGTCGCGCGGGGAGAGGCGGGCGGAGCCCGCGAGGGAGGCGTCCGTGTCGAGGCGCCAGGACGCCGAGCCCTCGTCCTCGCCCACGCGCTCCAGGTACACCCCGAGCTCCTCGAGCAGCTCGCGGTCCCTGCGGAACATCCGCGCGACGGTGTCGCGGCGCTCCTGCTCGGGATAGAACTCGCGCCAGAGGTCCTCGGACGAGGTGGGCTTCGCGCGGTTCGTGAAGTGGAGCGCGAGGGACGTGATGCGCCGGGCCTGGAGGTCGTCCGCGTTCGGCGTCGTGGCGTCCCCTCGTGCGCTCATGGTCCCGCCACGCTCCCCCCGGTCGCCTCGTCGCTGCTTTGGTATCATCAGCTGCGAGTTCTCCATAGCAAGCCGTATATACTCACAGATTATACGTAGCACCTCATACGGATCATCGGAGGCACGACCACATGGCTAAGAGTCGGGACCACCTGGACCATCTCTGCGACCGAATCGGCATCGCGCCCGCGAACAGCGAGGAGGAGGTCCAGGCGGCGCAGGAGATCGCCGAGGTCTTCGAGTCGCGCGGCCTGGAGGCTACCGTCCAGGACTTCGACGCCCCCGCGGCGTCCTCCCTGTTCGCCGGCGTCACCATGGTCGTCGTGTTCCTCGGCGTCGTGCTCGCCGGCACCCAGGTGTCCCCGCTCGGCGGCATCGGCGTCGTGCTCGCCCTCGCGGCCGCCGCGCTGCTGGTCGCCCGTCAGTTCGGCTACGACCTCCTCGGCTCGATCGGGCCCCGGGCGCGCAGCCAGAACGTGATCGCGCTCCACGAGGCGTGCGGGCCCAAGGTCGAGCGCGGGAACCGACCCATCGTGGTCGTCGCCCACTACGACACGCCGCGCGAGGACCTCCTCTCCCGCGAGCCCCTCGCCTCAGTGCAGGTCCTGGTCAGGACCCTCGTGCCCGTGCTCGTCCCCGCCTCGGCGGTCCTCTCCCTCTTCCAGCTGCTCGGCTTCGTCCCGCCCGTGGCGCGCAGGGTCGTGTGGGTCGTCGCGATCCTCGCGGCCCTCCCCGTCCTGCTGCGCGGCGTCTCGCTCGTCTCCGAGCGGTTCATGGCGTGCACCGACGGCGCGAACGCGGCGAAGTCCGGCGTGGCGGCGATGCTCGCCGTCATGGACCGTGTCCAGCAGGCGTCCGAGCATCCCGGCGAGGCGCCCGAGGCGGGAGAGGTCCCGTCCGAGGACCAGCCCACCGTCAGCTTCGAGGAGGTCGTCGAGGTCGAGGAGGTCGTGGGCGTGAGGCACGGCGAGGAGGTCCTCGCGAGCCTCGGCATCCTGCCCTCCACCTGCCAGGTGACCTACGTCGAGCCCGAGGTCGTCAGGCGTCGCGTGGAGGTCGCCCCGGAGCCCGACTCCGACGCGACCGTCGCGATGGACCCCGGCGAGTTCGAGCTGGAGGGCACCTCCGCGAGCCTTCCCGTCCCCTCCGCCGAGGAGCCCCTCGGCGACCCCGACCTCGGGGACGCGGCCGAGGACGACCTCGAGGACGGCGACCAGCCGACCGTCGCCACCCCGGGACGCGGCCTGCGCGCGCGCCTCGTCTCCCTGTTCCGCCGCGACGCGGAGGACGGCTCCGAGGCCGCCGAGCAGGACGAGGCTCCCGAGCAGGTGGACGAGCACGAGGAGCCGGCGGCGCCCGCGCCCGACCCGGACGCGACCGTCCCCGCCACCCCCGCCGACTTCGCCGGCGCTGACGACCCGACCAGCGAGGCTCCCGCCGCCCGCCCGATGGGCCGCCGCGCGGCGCTGTTCGACCTCGCCGACCCGGCCCGCGACGCCGAGGATCCCCTCGACGCCACCGGCGACATCTCGCTCTCGGACGACCTCTTCGCGCAGGAGCCCGAGGCGCCCCAGCGCCGCGTCCCGCGCCCCACGCCGCTCGTGAACCCCTACCGAGCCCGCGCCGCCGAGCCCGCCGACGCCGCGCCCGCCGGCGCGCGCCAGGAGCAGTTCGACGTGATCTCCCCCTCCGAACTCGAGGCCTCCCAGCAGCGCAAGCGCCGCGGCCTCTTCGGGCGCAAGCGGCGCCAGGAGGAGGAGTCGATGAGCGAGTGGCTCGGCGTGAGCGACGACTACGACGCCAAGAAGGACGGCCGCTCCATCGGCTCGTGGGACAACTTCGAGAGCGACGACGACGGATGGAAGGGCGGCGCGGTCGCCAACGGGAGCTTCCGCGTGATCGACGGGAGCGCCGAGGAGGGGGAGTTCCCCGACGCGCCCTCCGCCCCCGACGGCGACGACCTGCGCGAGGCGACGCTCTCCCTGGGCGACGACGACCTCGTCGCGCACGACATCTACTTCGTGGCGCTCGGCGCGTCCGAGCTGGGCAACGCGGGCATCAAGGCCTTCCTCGACGAGCACCGCCGCGAGTGTCGCGGGGCCTTCGTGCTCAACCTCACGCACGTGGGCGCGGGACGCCTCACCGTCCTCACCGAGGAGGGCCTGGACAACAGGCGCAAGGCCGACCGCCGTCTCGTCCGCCTGATCAGGGACGTCGCCCGCGACGTCCACGTCGACCTCGCCGACGCCACCATGCGCTGGGGCGACACCGACGCCACGCCCGCGATGCGGACGTCCATGCGCGCCGCGACCATCGTCGGGATCGACGAGCACGGCCTGCCCGCGCTGGGCCACAGCCTCGCCGACGTCGCCGAGGAGCTCGACGCCGACCAGATCGACGACGTCTGCTCGATCGTGACCGAGGTGATCCGCAGGTCGTAGCGCTCCTTGCCCGCCGCCGGGCGGGACGGTACACTTGAGGGCACGCGCGGGCGTCGCCAAGTGGTAAGGCCCCAGCTTCCCAAGCTGGTATCCGCGGGTTCGAATCCCGTCGCCCGCTCCATGATCCGAACCGGGGCCCTTCGGGGCCCCGTCTCGTATGGGAGGACGTCATGCGCCAGGACCTCGACCGCCGGATGGACGACTATGCCGACCTGCTCGTGCGCGTGGGCGTCGCGCTGCAGCCGGGCCAGGAGCTGGTGGTGGACGCGCCCGTCGAGGCCGCCGCGTTCGTGCGGCGCGTGGTGCGCGCCGCCTACGCCGCGGGCGCCGGCCACGTGACGACCAACTGGTCCGACGACGCGCTGCGTCGCCTGGAGTACGAGAACGTCGCCCTCGAGTGGTTCGAGGAGACGCCCTCGTGGAAGCGCGAGCAGATGGACTCCCTGGCCGCCCAGGGGGCGTGCTTCCTCTCGCTCACGGGCTCGGACCCCGCCGCCCTCGACGGGATCGACCCCGCCAAGCCCGTCGCGGCGGCGACGGCCCGCAACTCCCAGTGCGCGGTGTGGCGCCACGGGCTCGACTTCGGCGAGAACGCGTGGTGCATCGCAGGCGTCCCCGTCGCGGCGTGGTCCCGCGTGGTGTTCCCCGACGCGGAGGACGACGAGCAGGCGAACGAGCGCATGTGGGAGGCCATCCTCGCCACCGCCCGCGCCGACGGGGGCGACCCCGTCGCGGCGTGGCGGGAGCACGACGCCGAGCTCGCCAAGCGCCGGGAGGCGATGAACGACCTCGGGCTCGAAGCCCTGCGGTACCGCTCCGCGAACGGAACGGACCTCGCCGTGGGCCTTCCGTCCGCCCACGTGTGGGGCGGCGGCTCGATGCGCCTCGCCGACGGCAGGGAGTTCCAGCCCAACATCCCCACCGAGGAGGTGTTCACCTCGCCCGGCCGCCTTCGCGCGGAGGGCGTGGTCCGCTCGACGATGCCGCTGGTGTACCAGGGCACGACGATCCGGGGCATGTGGCTCCGCTTCGAGGCGGGCCGCGTGGTCGAGTTCGGCGCCGACGAGGGCCGCGCGAGCCTGGAGCGCCTGCTCGCGGTCGACGAGGGGGCGCGCCGCCTCGGCGAGGTCGCCCTCATCGCCAAGGACACGCCCATCCGCCGGAGCGGGCTCCTCTTCTACAACACCCTGTTCGACGAGAACGCGAGCTGCCACCTCGCGCTCGGCAAGGGGTTCGCCGAGTGCCAGCGCGACGGCTCCTCGCTCGACGAGGACGAGCTCCTCGCCCGGGGCGTGAACCGCAGCCACGCCCACGTGGACTTCATGGTCGGTGCGGACGACCTCTCGATCACGGGGCTCACGGCGTCCGGCGGGGAGGTTCCCGTCTTCGAGGACGGGCTCTGGGCCCTCTAGCTTCCGTTCGGGGTGCCGCCCTGCCAGGAAGTACGCGCTTGTGCGGTGGATTTCCCCACGTGATGGCGGGAAAGGCCGACAAGTGAGGTGTTCTTCCCCTTCCGCTGGCAGGAAGTGGCGTCAAGTGCGGTGGATTTCGTGCGCTCTGCGCCGTGGGGGCCTGCGATTTCAGCGCACTTGACGCGTCTGCCTGCCAGCGACGAGCCGTCGGGAGCGCACTTCGCGACGTTTCCTGCCATCGTCTCCCGGTGGAAGTCGCACAAGAGCGCCGAACCCTCCGCGTCGCCCTCGGACGCGTCCGGAGGCACGGGGCCCCGGAGGGCCCTGCGCTACACTTTGTCGGACGGTCGTCAGGCGAACGGGCCGTTAGCTCAGTTGGAAGAGCAGGGGACTTTTAATCCCAAGGTCGTGGGTTCGAACCCCACACGGCCTACCATGCCTCGCCTGCTACGCCCTGCCGCGCTCCCAGGCCGCCCGGACCGCGTCGCGGACGTCCGACGCCGGAAGCCCGTTCTCGCGCGCGATGCGCCGCACGTCGTCGTGCTCCGGCTTGACGTGGCGGATGCCGAAGCCCTCGGACACCTTCACGCGGGCGGGCCCCCACGCCGTCTCGACCTCCTCGACGCGCGGGTCGAGCGACCACTTGCGGCAGGTGCGCACGCGGAGCCCGTTGCTCGTCGTCTCCTCGAGCACCGCCCGCGCGACGTCGTCGACGACGGCGGGGTCGCACAGGACGCAGAGCTCGTGGGCGGGACGCCCCTTCTTCATCGTCCCGGAGAGCACGTAGGCGTCGAGCGCGCCGCGCTCGATGAGGCGCGCCGAGGCGTAGCCGAGGTCCTCGGCGGACATGTCGTCGATGTTGCACACGGCCTCGCAGATCTCCCCGTTGCCCGAGCCCGTCACCTCGCCCAGGAACGCGCGGACCACGTTGGCCCGGCCGAACTCCCTCGTTCCGACGCCGACGCCGACCGCGTCGCACGCCATCACCGGCATGGGCCCGAAGGAGGCGGCGAAGTGGGAGAGGAGGGCGGCGCCGGTGGGCGTGCACAGCTCGCCCGCGACCTCGCCGCCGTACGAGGGGACGCCGCGCAGCAGCTCGGCCGTGGCCGGGGCGGGGACGGGGACGACCCCGTGGGCGCACTCGACCGTCCCGGAGCCCACGTGGACCGGGGACGCCACGACCGCGTCGGGGGCGAGCATGTCGAGCGCGAGGCACACGCCGGTGACGTCCGCGACGGCGTCGAGGGCCCCGACCTCGTGGTAGTGGACGTCGGAGACGGGGACGCCGTGCGCCTTCGCCTCGGCCTCGGCGATCGCGTCGTAGACGGCGCGCGCGTGGGCGCGGACGCGCTCGTCGACCGCGAGGCCTTCGATCAGCTCGGCGACGTGCCCGGGCGTGGCGTGCGCGTGGTGATGGTGGTGCCCATGCTCGTGCCCGTGCTCGTGGTGATGGTGGTGCCCATGCCCGTGGCCGTGCTCGTGGCAGTGCTCGTGCTCGTGATGATGGTGGTGGCAGTGGTCGTGCCCCTCGCCGTGATGGTGATGGTGATGCTCGTGCTCGTGCCCCTCCTCGGCCCCGTGCACGTAGACGTGCGCGTGCGTGCCGGAGATGCCGTGGCTCGCCCCACGCTCCGCCTCGACGCGGACCCCCTCGAGGCCGAGGGCGTTCATTCGCTCGAGGAACAGCGCGCGCTGTTCTTCGTCCATCAGGTCGCAGAGGGCCGCCATCAGCATGTCGCCGGCGGCACCCATCGAGCACTCGAGGTAGAGGGTCCTCATCGCAGCCGTCCCTTCGTCCGCCACCCGTAATACTTTCAGTCGAACTCGTAATAACCAAGGGGATTGTAGCCCATGTGGGGGTCGGGGCCGCCGCCCCCGGTGCATGTAGAATCAGGGCATCCGCCTCGCAGAAAGGACCCGCGATGATCGAGCGCTACTCCCGTCCCGAAATGGCCCACATCTTCGACCTCGAGAACAAGTACGCCATCTGGCAGGAGATCGAGGTGCTCGCCTGCGAGGCCCAGGCCGAGCTCGGCGCGATCGGCATCACGCGCGAGGAGGCCGCCTGGATCCGCGAGCACGCGACGTTCGACAAGGACGAGGTCGACGAGATCGAGGCGGTCACCCACCACGACGTCATCTCCTTCCTCACCAACATGGGCTCCTACATCGACCGCGACGTCCCGGCCGACCAGCCCAAGCCCAGCCGCTGGGTCCACTACGGCATGACGAGCACCGACCTCGGCGACACGGCCATGTGCTACCAGCTCTGCCAGGCGACCGACATCCTGATCGACGACGTCCGCCGCCTCGGCGAGATCTGCCACCGTCGCGCCGTCGAGGAGCGCGACACGCTGTGCGTCGGACGCACCCACGGCATCCACGCCGAGCCGATGACGTTCGGCATGAAGTTCGCCAGCTGGGCCTGGGAGCTCAAGCGCGACTACGACCGCCTCAAGTCCGCTCGCGAGAACGTGGCCTTCGGCGCGATCTCGGGCGCGGTCGGCACCTACTCCAGCATCGACCCGTTCGTCGAGGAGTACGTCTGCGAGCGCCTCGGCCTCGCCCACGACCCGCTGTCCACCCAGGTCATCTCGCGCGACCACCACGCCTACCTCGCCGGCGTCCTCGCGACCTGCGCGGCGACCTGCGAGCGCATCGCGACCGAGTGCCGCTCGCTGCAGAAGACCGACACCCTCGAGGCCGAGGAGCCGTTCCGCAAGGGTCAGAAGGGCTCGAGCGCGATGCCGCATAAGCGCAACCCGATCACCCTCGAGAAGGTGTGCGGCCTCTCCCGCGTGGTCAAGGCGAACGCGCAGGTCGCCTTCGACAACGTCGCCCTCTGGCACGAGCGCGACATCAGCCACTCCTCCGCCGAGCGCGTCGCCCAGGCGGACTCCTTCATCGCCCTCGACCACATGCTCCAGTGCCTCATCCGCATCGTCGACGGGCTCGTGCTGTACCCGGCGAGGATGCGCGCCAACCTCGACAGCACCCGCGGCCTGATCTTCTCGAGCAAGGTCCTGCTCGCACTCGTCGAGACCGGCATCACCCGCGAGCAGGCCTACGCGATCGTCCAGCGCAACTCCATGGAGGTGTGGGACGACGTCCAGCAGGCGCGCGCCGGCAAGACCCTGCGCGAGCGCCTCGAGGAGGACCCGGAGTGCACGCTCGAGCCCTCCCAGCTCGACGCCATCTTCGACCCGTGGAGCTTCCTCACCCGCATCGACGTCGCCTTCGACCGCCTCGAGCGCATCAGCTTCGAGTGACGCGGGACGGGTACAAGGAATCCCGACGGCAAGGAGGGGACATGATCCATCACGACTTCGCGCCGCGCGGCGTGTGCTCGAAGGCCATCCACGTCGACCTCGACGACACCGGGACCGTCATCGAGGGCGTGAGCTTCGAGGGCGGCTGCAACGGCAACCTCAAGGCGATCGGCAAGCTCGTCCGCGGGCAGTCCGTCGACGACGTCTGCGCGGTGCTCGAGGGCAACACCTGCGGGCCGCGGGCGACCTCGTGCGCGGACCAGATGACGCGCGCCCTGCGCGAGGCCCAGGGGCTCGCCGGGAGGGCCTAGCCCGCATGACGCGAGCCCGCCGCAGCCACGGCGTCACCCGCCGGACGTTCCTCAAGGGGACGGCCGCCCTCGGCGGCGCCGTCGCCGTCGCCAGCCTGCTCCCGGGGTGCACCAACCCGGCGGGCAGCGGGGACGGGGACCGTCCGGTCCAGGCGGGCGAGGGCGACGCCGTCAACGTGACCGAGTCCTACGAGGAGGCGGACCTCCCCCTCGCCGAGCAGCTCAGCTGGAGCCTGCCTCCCGGCTGCGTGCTGCACCCGGGCGACAGCGCCTGGGCCGCCGTGACCTCCCCGGCGGCCTCGTCGGGCACGATGGTGGCCGCGCAGGCCCTCTCGCTGCTCACGGGCGCCGTCAACGACGTGCTGCCGGGCCCGGTGGGCGAGGGCGCCAACTGGACGATCTACGACGTGCGCTGCTCCGACCGGGTGTACGCCTGGGTCGAGCTCGACGTGCTCAGCCGTGCGTGGGCCCTCTACGCGCAGCCCTTCGAGGGCGGCAGCATCTCCGGCTCGCCGACCGAGCTGTGGGAGGCGGACGCCGAGTACGAGCCGCCGCAGCTGTGCTGCACGGGCGGCAAGGTGCTCTGGCAGGTCATGCCGTCGCTCTCCGGGAGCCGGACGGCCGAGAGCTCCATGTGCTACCTGTGGGAGCGCGGCGCCGACGAGGCCCGCGCCGTCGTGGAGTCGCCCGGCCGCTTCGCGACGCCGCCCACGGTCTCCGGCGACCAGGTCGTGCTCGCGCCGCGCGTCAACGCGGACGAGGGCGTCTACTACGGGATCACCGCCTACTCGCTCGACGACGACCTGGAGACGGTCGTCGACCGCCTCACCCTGCCGGTCGGCATCGCCCCGTTCAAGGCGACGCGCATCGGCGAGGAGTTCGCCTTCTCCATCGAGGCCAACTACCAGTCGGGCGGGCTGTTCGCCAACATGGGGACCTACTTAGGCCACGGCGACGGTCCCTTCGTGTGGCTGTCGCGCGAGCCGGCCGCCGACGTGGCGGGCTCCGCCAAGGGGCTCTACGTCGTCAAGAGCACCTCGTCCTACTTCGTGATCGACACCGAGGCCGAGACCTACGCGATCCTCGCGGCCTCGGACAACTGCGTGGACTACGGGGAGTACCCGGCCGTCTGCGGCGAGACGTCGCGCTTCGTGACCTTCGCGACCGTGAAGGACGAGGCCACGGGCTCGCCCGCCGAGGTGCGCGTGCGCACCTTCGGCATGTAGCCGCGCGCGGGCGCCCGCGGGCGGTAATATGGGGTGATGGGCCGCTGCCACCGCCGGCCGCGGCGCTAGACGAGACGGGAGAGCACGCCATGGCTTCTGAGACGAAGAAGATCCTGCTGGTCGAGGACGAGAAGCCCATCCGTGGCGCCGTCGCGGCCTACCTCGAGCGCGAGGGCTACTGGGTCCGCGGCGTGGGCGACGGCCAGTCCGCGCTCGAGGAGTTCGAGAAGCATACCTTCGACCTCATCATCCTCGACCTGATGCTCCCGAAGCTCTCGGGCGAGCGCGTGTGCCGCGCCGTCCGCGAGACCTCGGACGTGCCCATCATCATGCTCACCGCGAAGGGCGAGGTCGAGGACCGCATCATCGGCCTCGAGCTCGGCGCCGACGACTACCTGGTCAAGCCCTTCTCGCCGCGCGAGCTCGTGGCGCGCGTCCGCGCGCTGTTCCGCCGCGCCCACGCCGAGGCCGAGCCGAAGATGGAGCTCCTGGACTTCGGCGACCTGGTCATCGACATCTCCAGCCACAAGGTCACCGTCGAGGGCACCGAGGTGGACCTCACCGCCTCGGAGTTCAAGCTGCTCGCCACCCTCGCCCGCTACCCGGGCCGCGTCTACACCCGCATGGAGCTCGTCGAGAAGGTCCTCGGCTACGACTTCGAGGGCTACGAGCGCACGATCGACTCCCACGTCAAGAACCTCCGTGCGAAGCTGGGCGACGACCCGCGCAACCCGCGCTGGCTCTACACCGTGCACGGCGTCGGCTATCGCTTCGAGGCGCCGGCGGCGCCGGCGGAGCCCGACGCCAAGGAGTAGGGAGGCGTGGCCCGCCCGAACGGGTCGGCCGGCCGCGTCCCGCTGTGGAAGGCGGGCGTCCCCTCCGACCCCTCCGTCGCCTCCTGGCAGACGACGAGGAGCGACTCCCAGCGCCGGCTGAGCTTCGCGGCGCGCACGACGATCTCGTTCGCGCTGACCGCCGTCATGACGGTGTCGCTGCTCGTGATCGTGCTCAGCTACGCCTGGGAGCAGCAGTTCAACTCCTACACCCGCTCGAACATGGAGTCGCTCGCGCAGGTCGCCGCCCACGACATCGCGAGCGCCTACGAGTCCGACGGCGCCTGGACGCCCGAGCTCGTCGCGGACCTCGGGTCCATCGTCTCGGTGACCTCCGACGTCGGCGTGCAGGTGCTCGACGCGGACGGGACCATCCTGTACGACGACACCTGGGGCGAGGAGAAGGCGACGGGCTACGCGCCGGGCGGCTCCCCCTCCTCGGGAAGGCGCGTCTCGCTCGCGCCTACGGAGTCCGAGTCCTCGGTCGCGGTCGACATCGTCGACTCCTCGGGCAGGAGCGTCGGGACGGTGCGCCTGTGGGCCTTCGGCTCCGACGCGCTGCTCACGAAGTCCGACGAGGAGTTCCGCGAGAACTCCTACGCCGCGATCCTCGTCGTGAGCGTGGTCGCGACCGTGCTCGCCTGCGTCATCGGCGCCATCGTCGCCCACTCCCTCACCCGTCCGCTCAAGCGCATCACCTCCGCGGCCGCCTCGCTGCGCTCCGGCAACCTCTCCGCCCGCAGCAACGTGCGCGGCGCCGACGAGATAGGCCAGCTCGGCGAGACCTTCGACGACATGGCGACGAGCCTGGAGCGCGACCTGAAGCTCGAGCACCAGCTCACGAGCGACGTCGCCCACGAGCTGCGCACGCCGCTGATGGCGCTGCAGGCGACCGTCGAGGCCATGCAGGACGGCGTGATGCCCTGCGACGACGAGAACCTCGCCGTCGTGGGCGGCGAGGTGCGGCGCCTCTCGCGCCTCGTCGACGCGATGCTCCAGCTCTCCCGCATGGAGAACGGGACGACGCCCTTCGAGCCCGTGGAGTGCGACGTCGTCGAGCTCGTGAGCAACCTCGTCGCCACCCAGGCCCAGCTGTTCTCCGACAACGGGCTCGAGCTCGCGTTCTACAACGACGACGCCCCCGAGCCCGACGAGGACGAGCCCGCCGAGGTCGACCCGGAGTTCGGGGAGGAGTGGTACCCCATCTACGCCGAGGTCGACCGCGACCTGATGAACCGAGCGGTGACGAACCTGCTGAGCAACGCCCTGCGCTACACGCCCGAGGGCGGCTCCGTGGAGGTGCACGTGGGGTCGGACCGCGGCGACGTCCTCGTCTCCGTCTCGGACACGGGTGTCGGCATCGAGCCCGAGGACCTCTCGCGCGTGTTCAGTCGCTTCTGGCGCTCCGACGCGAGCCGCGAGCGCGCGTCCGGGGGCCTGGGAATCGGCCTGGCCCTCACCAAGCACATCGCCGACCGCCACAACGGCAACATCTCCGTGGAGTCCAAGGTCGGCCAGGGGTCCACCTTCACCCTGCACATCCCCCGGGAGCATCGCGCGAAGCAGCAGCGCAGGCGTCCCTCGGCTACAATGGAAAGCTGACGTGTCGGTCGGCCCCGCGGGGCCGCGTGGGGCTGCGGCCCTCGGGAGGATGAGCGCCTTGACTACGCCGGATATGCGCCCTGACAGCAAGGGCAAGGTCCGCGACATCTACGACTGCGGCGACGCGCTGCTGCTCGTCGCGTCGGACCGCGTGAGCGCGTTCGACTTCGTCCTCCCGGACGAGATCCCGCACAAGGGCGAGATCCTCACCCGCATCTCCGCCTTCTGGTTCGAGCGCTTCGCCGACCTCATGCCCAACCACATGATCTCGTGCGACGTGGCGGACCTCCCCGAGCAGTTCGCGCCCTACGCGGACTACCTGTGCGGCCGCTCCATGCTCGTGCGCAAGGCCGAGACGCTGCCCGTCGAGTGCATCGTGCGCGGCTACCTCACCGGCAGCGGCAAGAAGACCTACGACGAGGACGGCACCGTGTGCGGCATCAAGCTGCCCGACGGCCTCGTCGAGGCCTCCAGGATCCCGGAGCCCATCTTCACCCCGTCCACCAAGGCGGCCGTGGGCGACCACGACGAGAACATCTCGTTCGAGCGCTGCTGCGACATCGTCGGCACCGAGACCGCCGAGCGCCTGCGCGACCTCTCCCTCAGGATGTACCAGGCCGGCGCCGACTACGCCGCCGAGCGCGGGATCATCATCGCCGACACCAAGTTCGAGTTCGGCGTCATCGACGGCGAGATCACCCTCATCGACGAGTGCATGACCCCCGACTCCAGCCGCTTCTGGCCGGCCGAGGGCTACGAGCCCGGCTCCGTGCAGCCCAGCTATGACAAGCAGTTCGTGCGCGACTGGCTGAAGGCGAACTGGGACATGCAGGGCGAGCCGCCCCACCTCCCCGCCGACGTCATCGAGGGGACCTCGAGGCGCTACCAGGAGGCCTTCGAGATCCTCACCGGCTCCGAGTTCCGTCCCATGAAGGAGAGCAATGCCTGATTCCCGCAACACCACGCCGTCGCCCCAGAAGAAGTCCGCGGCCCGCGCGAAGCCCGCGCGCAGCGCCGGCGACTCCGTCTACACCGGCAGCCGCCTCTCCGACAAGAAGAACGCGACGCGCAAGGAGATCACCGCCGAGCGCCTGCGCAGCAAGGCGGCGCGCCAGCAGAGCCGCAACGACGAGCAGCGCCTCATGCGCGTGGCCGACATCCTCCTGCACAAGGAGGAGACCTACGCGCCGCGCCGCCGCGTGTGGATCGTGCTGCTGTCCATCGGCCTCGTGACCATGGTCGTGTCGCTGGCCGGCGGCCAGTTCGCGGCCGGCGTCGAGGGCGCCCAGCGCGAGATGTGGGGGACGGTCACCACGGCCGCCCTGATCGCCGCCTACGTGTGCGTGATCGGCGCGCTCGTCTACGATATCGTGAAGATTCGCCCGATGCGCAACGCCTGCCAGGCCCGCGCCCGCTCGATGACGGTGAAGGCCCAGGAGAAGCTCATCTACGACGTCGAGGAGGCCGAGGCCGCCGAGCGTCGCGCCAAGCGCGAGGCCAAGGAGGCCGCGAAGGCCGGGAAGCGCTAGGCGTCGGGCGTCGCACAGAGGCCCTCGTAGCTCAGGGGATAGAGCACCGCTCTCCTAAAGCGGGTGTCGGCGGTTCGAATCCGTCCGGGGGCACCAGAGAATCCGCAGCCCAGGGGCTTGAACGTCCCTGGGCTGCCTTTTGTCTGCCGCGCATGCGGCCCGCACGTCGTTTCCGTCCGGACTCCCTGCCATTATCATGGGTGAGCAGAACACATGTTCGCATCCGGGAGGGAGGGACCATGGCGCGCGAGGAGGACTACCGCTACCTGGCGATCGACCTGAAGAGCTTCTACGCCTCGGTCGAGTGCGCCGACCGCGGGCTCGACCCGTTCACGACGGACCTCGTGGTCGCGGACCCCTCCCGAGGCGAGGGCACCATCTGCCTGGCGGTCTCGCCGTCCCTCAAGGCGAAGGGGTGCCCGTCCCGCCCCCGCGTGCGCGAGATCCCGAAGGGGCTGCGCTACCTCAAGGTGCGCCCGCGCATGCGCCGCTACATGGAGGTGTCCTCGCAGGTCGTGGGCATCTACCTGCGCAGGTTCGCCCCCGAGGACGTCCACGTCTACTCGGTGGACGAGTGCTTCGTCGACACGGCCCCCTACCTGCGCCTCTACGGGATGACGCCGCGCGAGCTCGCCTGGTCGCTCATGGCGGAGGTCGAGCGGGAGACGCGCGTGAGCGCCACGGCCGGCATCGGCACCAACCTCTTCCTCGCCAAGGTCGCGCTCGACCTGTTCGCCAAGCACGAGGAGGACCGCACGGGCGCACTCGACGAGGAGGCCTTCCGCGAACGCGTGTGGCACCACCGGCCGATCACGGACATATGGGGCATCGCCTCCGGGACGGCCCGGCGTCTCGCGCGCTGGGGCGTGCGCGACCTGCACGGCGTGACGCTGGTCCCGCCCCCGGAGCTCCGCTCGGAGTTCGGCGTCCGGGCGGACGTGCTGATCGACCACGCCTGGGGGCGCGAGCCGTGCACCCTGGCGGACGTCAGGTCCTTCGTCCCCCAAGGACGCTCGATCGGCAACGGGCAGGTCCTCATGCGCGACTACGCCCCCGAGGAGGCCCTCGTCGTGCTGCGCGAGATGGTCGACGCCTCCGTCCTCGAGCTCGTCTCCAGGGGCTGCGCCTGCTCCGGCGTCTCCCTGTGGTGCGGCTACTCGTGGAGGGCGGGAGAGGGGGGCAGGCCCGGCGACGCCGCCGACCGCAGGCTGCCCCTGCCCACGGACTCCCGCTCGGCCATCTGGGACGCGGTCGCGCGGGCGTGGCGGGAGGTCGCGGACCCCGCCCGGGCGGTGCGACGCGTCGGCGTCGCGCTCACGGGGCTCGTCGGGGCGGAGCGCTCGCAGGCGGCGCTCTTCGGCCCCGGGGCGCGCCAGGCCGAGGAGCGCGAGCTCGCCTCCGCCGAGGTCGCCGTGCGCAGGCGCTTCGGGCGGGCGGCGGTGTTCCGCGGGACGGACCTCCGCCCCGCGGCGACCGGGCTCTCTCGCGCGGCGCAGGTGGGAGGCCACCATGAGTAGCGGCCGCGCGTCTCGCGCATCCCAGTTCCTCCCCTTCGCGGCCCTCGCCGGCTACGAGGCCCTGGTGCGGGAGCGCATGCGCGCGCCCGAGCCCCGTCGCGAGCTGACCGAGGAGGACGCCGAGCGCCTCTCCGCCGAGCTCTCGTCGCTCGCCCGGGGCGACCGCGTGCGCGTGGAGCGCTACGGGCGCGGCGGCTACGAGACGGTTCGCGGCGTCGTCCGCCAGGTGGACGTCGCGACGCGGACGCTGCGTCTCGACGGCGCCTCCGTGCCCTTCGGGGACCTGTGGCGCGCGGAGCGCGAGGGGGACGCGCCATGACGCGCTCGCTCGCGGGGACGAACGGCGTGCCCCTTCCCGAGGAGCGCACCTACCTGCGCGTCGTCTCGGAGACGGACGAGGAGGGGGAGGCTCGCCCGCTGGCGGTCCTCTGGCCCGACGGGCGCCGCTTCCGCGTGGCGTCCTCGGCCGTCGTGCGCGAGCTGGGCCGCTGGGAGCTCGGGACGCGGCTCGTGGGCTGGGAGGTCACCTTCGCGGGACGTCGTCGGGAGGAGCGACGCCTGCTGTGGTGGGAGCGGGGACGCTGGTTCGTCGCGGCCCGCCGGGCGTCGGGTGCTCCGCTCGCGGGGCGCGCGTCCCGTCCCTGAGGGGATGCGGGCCGACAGCGTCCGCGACATGGTGCAGAATCGGAGGGCGGTGTTCGAGGCGGGACGAGCGACGGGAGAGGGCATGGGCGAGGCGCGCGGGAGAGGGACGACGTCGCACGGCGGTCGCGGCCTGAGGCGCGCGGCGCTCGTCGTGTCCGTCGCGGCGCTCGTCGCGGTCGCCCTCGCCACCTGGGCCCTCCTGCGTCCTGCGCCCGACGTCGGGCGGGAGCCCGAGGGGCGGGAGGAGGCCGAGGCCGCGCCCGCGGCGAGCCCCGAGGAGCCCGGCCCCGAGGAGCTCCGGGAGGGCCTCGGCATCGTGGAGGACTACCGCCCCTCCCTCTCGCACGGCGAGAAGGGCCCCGAGCACCAGCGCTACATCGTGCTGCACGACACCGAGGTCGACGCGGAGCCGCAGGCCATCGTCTCCTCCTGGGACGCCAGCGGCAACGGGGTCGCCGCGCACTTCGTGGTCGGTCGCGACGGGACGGTCGTGCAGTGCGTCCCGCTGGACGAGATCGCCCACCACGCCGGCTATGGCGACACGGGCCACAACGAGCTGTACGGCATCGAGGAGGACGGCCGCGACGACATGGCGGGCACGGTCCCCGTCGGGGAGTGGGCCTCGGACTACGGGATGAACGCCTGGTCGGTCGGCATCGAGATGGTCCACGTGGGCGGGGCCATGGATTACACCCCCGAGCAGCTCGAGGCCCTCGACGGGCTGATCGCCTACATAGACGCCTACTATGGGTTCGAGAGCGACATCATCGACCACAAGGCGTGGCGCTCCGGGAACTCCGACACGTCCCCGGAGTTCGCCGGCTACCTCGAGAGCTACCGCACGACGCGCACCCATGACGGCGAGGCCGCGTAGGGCGCAGAAAGGGAGGCCACATGTTCTGTGACAACTGCGGCGCCGAGCTCAGGGAGGGGAGCAGGTTCTGCGACAAGTGCGGGGCCCCCGCCCCCTCGGCCCCGGAGCCCGAGGCGGCCGTCGGGGAGCCCCCGCTCGTCGACGGCTACGCGCCCGCCGACCCAGGCATGACCGCCGTGGACCCGTCCGGTCCCCGCGGCGGGGGCGGCGGCAGGGGCAAGGGTCCCCTCATCGCCCTGATCGTCGTCGCCTCCCTCGTGCTCGTGGCGGCCGTCGCCGCGCTCGTGTGGTTCTTCGTGCTGCGCCCCGACGGCGCCGCCGAGCCGGAGGGCTCCTCCGCCCAGGAGGAGGTCGCCGACGAGACGGGCCTCGAGATGAGCGTCTCGCAGGTCGACAACGCCGCCTACCCGACGGTCTCCCTGTACGCGAGCTTCCTCGACGAGGACGGCAATGTCATCGACGGCGTCGACCCGTCCTGGGTGTCCGTGGTCGAGCTGACCGCGGACGGTACCGAGTACGTGGGCACCGTGAGCGAGGTGGCCCAGCTCACCGCCGAGGACGCGATGGCGCTCAACCTCGTGCTCGACCAGAGCGGCTCGATGGGCGACGACGACAAGATCGAGAACGCCCAGTCCGCGGCCCACACCTTCGTCGAGGAGACCGCCAACTACGCCGGCACCGAGGTGGAGATCACCTCGTTCGACGACGACGTCTACAACGTCCAGCCCTTCACGACCGACCAGCAGCTGCTCTCCAGCGCCATCGACTCCGTCTACCCGAACGGAGACACGGCGCTCTACGACGCGCTGTACTGGGCGCTGCAGCGCACCAACCTCAAGACGGGGTCGCGCGTGGTCATCGCCTTCACGGACGGCATCGAGAACGACAGCTCCTACACCGAGGACGACGTGATCGAGCTGTCCCGCCTCACCGGCATCCCCGTCTACATCATCGGCATCGGCGACGACGTCGAGGCCGACGACCTGCGCGACCTCGCGGAGGCCTGCAACGGCGCCTACTACGACGCCGACACGTCGGACCTCGCCGAGACGCTCGCCCGCATCTACGAGGAGATCTACGCCTCCCAGCGCTCGATGTACCGGATCGTGTTCGACTCGACCTGCAGCGGAAGCGAGAGCGAGTACCGCACTATCCGCATCTCCTGCGAGGGCGGTGGCTACGCCGGGGAGGCCGAGACCGAGTACATGCCGGTCGACAACGTTTCCTCCTACGACACGCTCGCGAACCCGGATACCTACGTCCTGCCCGAGAGCGACTCGCGCTACTACTCCGCCGACGAGCTCCAGGACCTCTCGCTGTGGGAGCTCTACCTCGCCCGCAACGAGATCTACGCCCGCCACGGCCGCGGCTTCGTGAACCGCGACCTCACGGACTACTTCGCGACGCGCACCTGGTACCAGCAGCTCTACACGCCGGAGGAGTTCGACGCGATGGCCTCGCCGCTCGACGACTACGAGCGCGAGAACGCGCTGACGCTGCGCTCCATCGAGGAGTCCCGCAACTCCCCGTACCTGTCCACGGGCGACCACTAGTCCCTGTTGCAGAGAAGGGCGCTTCCGAGGGGGCGGGCCCGCGAGGGCCCGCCCCCTCGCTTGTGTCGCGGAATTCCGCTCCGAAAGCACGGACGGTGCGGACTTCGTTGTCGATTCGGCACACGACGTCTCCTCGGAAGCCTCCGAGACGTTCCCAAATGACAACGAAGCCGGCCCGCACCACCAAGGCGCGCCGACGGAGTAGCCCGCCCCGTCCGTCGTCGGTGTAGCATCGCCATGATGCGGCGACGGGGGAAGCGAGGCCTGCATGAGGGCGGCACAGCCAGACCACATCGAGGTGCGCGGCGCGCGCGTCCACAACCTGAAGGGCGTCGACGTGGACATCCCGCTGGGCTGCCTCGTCGGCATCGCGGGCGTCTCCGGCTCGGGCAAGAGCTCGCTCGCCCTCGGGACCCTCTACGCGGAGGGGAGCCGACGCTACCTCGACGCGCTGTCGACCTACACCCGCCGCAGGATCGCCCAGACGGCGCGCGCCACCGTCGACGAGGTGCTGCACGTGCCCGCAGCCCTGGCGCTGCGCCAGCGTCCCGGCATCCCCGGCGTCCACTCCACGTTCGGCACCTCGACGGAGCTGCTCAACTACCTGCGCCTCATCTTCTCCCGCCTGGGAAGCCACGTGTGCCCGAACGGGCACCGCGTGCCGCCCAACATGGACGTCGCGCTCATGGTTCCCACCACGTGTCCCGTGTGCGGGGAGTCCTTCTACGGGCCCGGCGCCGAGGACCTGGCCTTCAACAGCGCGGGGGCCTGTCCCACCTGCGGGGGCACGGGGATCGTGCGCACGGTCGACGAGTCCACTCTCGTGCCCGACGAGTCGCTCTCGATCGAGGAGGGCGCCGTTGCCTCCTGGCAGCAGCTCATGTGGAAGCTCATGCGCGACATCGCCCGCGAGATGGGCGTGCGCACGGACGTGCCCTTCCGCGACCTCACGCCCGAGGAGCGCGAGATCGTGTTCCACGGTCCGGCCGAGAAGCACCACATGTTCTACCAGTCGTCGAAGACGGGCGACGTGGGCGAGATGGACTTCACCTACTTCAATGCCGTCTACACGGTGGAGAACGCGCTCTCGAAGGTGAAGGACGAGAAGGGCCTCGCGCGCCTGCAGAAGTTCCTCAGGGAGGAACCCTGCCCGGACTGCGGCGGCACGCGCCTCTCGGCCGCGGCCCTCGCGCCGACGGTGGACGGGATGAACCTGGGCGAGGCGACGCGGATGACGCTCGACGAGCTCGCCGCCTGGGTGCCCCGCGTCCCGGACCTGGTGCCGGAGGAGATGCGCCCGATGGCCGAGAGCATCTGCGCCGAGACGCGCGAGCCGATCCAACGCCTCCAGCAGCTGGGGCTCGGCTACCTCTCCCTCGACCGCGCGAGCTCGACCCTGTCCACCGGCGAGCGCCAGCGCGTGCAGCTCGCGCGCGCCGTGCGCAACCGCACCTGCGGCGTGCTCTACGTGCTCGACGAACCGAGCATCGGGCTGCACCCCTCGAACGTCGACGGCCTGCTGGGCGTCGTGTACGACCTGCTCGCCGACGGCAACTCCGTCGTGCTGGTTGACCACGACGTCCGGGTGCTTCGGCGCTCGGACCACGTCGTCGAGATCGGCCCCGGCTCGGGGGCGAACGGCGGCCGCATCATCGCCCAGGGCACCCCCGAGGAGGTCGAGGCGAGCCCGGCGACGAGGATCGGGCCGTTCCTCTCGGGCGAGCGCCACGTCCGCGTCCGGGAGCGTGCGTCAGCGGGGGAGGTCTTCGCGCGGGGGAGCGTCGGCCTCGAGACCGACGCGATCCACACCGTCCGGCCGCTCGCGGTGGAGATCCCGCGCGGCATGCTCACGGCCGTCACGGGCGTGTCCGGCTCGGGCAAGACGACGCTCGTGCTCGAGAGCCTCGTCCCCGGCTTGCGCGCCGCGATCGCCGGCGAGCCGCTGCCCGCTCCCGTGCGACGCGTCGAGGCCGAGGGGCTGCGCCGGGTGAGCCTCATCGACGCGACGCCCATCGGGGCGAACGTGCGCTCCACCGTGGCCACCTACTCGGGCGTGATGGACGACCTGCGCCGCGCCTACGCGCGCCTGCCCGAGGCCAAGGAGCGCGGCCTGCGCGCGGGCGCCTTCTCCTACAACACCGGGTCGCTGAGGTGTCCCACCTGCGACGGTACGGGCCAGATCGAGCTCGACGTCCAGTTCCTGCCCGACGTCGACATCCCGTGCCCGGACTGCGGAGGCTCCCGCTACGCGCGCGAGGCCGCCGACGTCCGCCTCATGGGCGACATCAGCCTGCCCGAGCTGCTGGCCTGCACCGTCGAGCAGGCGCTCGGGCTGCTCGCGGACACGGGCCTGCGCAACGCCCGCCGCAAGCTCCAGGTGCTGGACGACCTCGGCCTGGGCTACCTCACCCTCGGCGAGGCGACGCCCGCGCTCTCCGGCGGCGAGGCGCAGCGCCTCAAGCTCGCCGGCGAGCTCGCCCGCGACCAGGCCGACGCCCTCTTCGTGTTCGACGAGCCCACGATCGGGCTGCACCCCCTCGACGTCGAGGTGCTTCTCGGCGTCCTGCAGCGCCTCGTCTCCAACGGGGCCACGGTCGTCGTGATCGAGCACGACCTGGACATGATCTGCAACGCGGACTGGGTGGTCGACATGGGGCCCGGCGGCGGCGAGGACGGCGGGCGCGTGGTGTGCGCGGGGACGCCGGAGCGGGTGGCGGCGTGCCCGGAGAGCGTCACCGGGCGCTACGTCGCCGAGGAGCTCGGCGTCTCCCGGTAGCCGCCCGCCCCCTACTTCACGCCGAACAGGCGGAACAGGGCGACCTTCGCACGGTCGACGAGGAGGCCTCCCGCCGTGCAGGCGGCGAGCGTCGCGAGCACGGCCGGCCAGGGGGCCGCGGGCACGAACCAACCGAGGCCCGCGACGGCGGTGAAGGCGGCGGTCGCGAGCACGGCGACGCAGACGACGAGGCGGCTCGGCGCCGACGCCCACAGCCGCCCGCGCTCGCGGACGAGCAGGAGCCGCACCTGGGAGTTCACGACGAGCGCGTACATCACGAGGGTCGCCGCGGCCTCGTGCCCGAGGCCGGCCGGACCGAGGGCCACGAGCTCGATCGCGAGGTCCTCGAGGGCGAACAGGGCGCCGAGCCCGCTCGCGGCGGCCACGATCGAGCGCAGGTCCCAGGCGTTGGGCGAGTCCGTCGCGACCACGTGGTCCGAGGCGATGGACATGGTCGCGAAGTCGTTGGCGAACACGAGCAGCGACATCCCCAGGAGCGTCACCGGCATCTCCCCGAGCAGCAGGTAGGCGGCCGTGAAGAGCACGACCACCTCCATCACCTTTGTCACCTTGTTGATGACCCAGGTGAGCATGCGCTGGTAGGTCCTGCGGCTCTCGCGGACGGCGCTCACGATGCCTGCGAGGCCCGGCTCGCAGAGCACGGCGCTCGCCGAGGCGCGCGCGACGTCGCAGGCCCCCTCGACCGCGCATCCCAGCTCGGCCTGGCGCAGCGCGGGGGCGTCGTTCACGCCGTCGCCGGTCATCCCCACGGAGTGGCCGGCGCGCTGGAGCAGGCTCACGATGCGGTGCTTGTCCTCGGGGAGGACCTCGGCGAAGCCGTCACACTCCTCGACGAGGCGCAGCTCCTCGTCCTCGGGAAGGCCGCGGAGCTCCGAGGCGCGCAGGATGCGGTCCCCGATGCCGACCTCGCGGGCGACCGTGCGCGCGATCGCGACGTCGTCGCCCGTGAGCATGAGGCAGCGGATGCCGAGCCCTCCCATCTCGGCGATGAGCTCGGCGGCGTCCTCGCGCGGCGGGTCGGAGAGTCCGAGCACCCCGACGAGCCCGAGCGCCTCCTCGCCCTCGCGCCTGACGCCGACGCAGACGGCGCGACGCCCGCGTCCGGAGAGGTCGGCCACGACCCCGCCGAGCTCCGCCGACCCTCCCGCGAGCTCGAACAGGGTGCGCGGCGCGCCCTTCGCCACGACGAGGCGCGAGCCGTCCGCGAGCTCGACGAGGGCCTCCGTCCGCTTCGTCGACGGGTCGAAGGGCACGTAGGAGAGCTGGCGGCAGCCGTCCCGGCCCACGCCGCGCCCCGTCGCCGCGCGCACGGCCGCGGCGTCGATGGCCTCGCCGCCCGTTCTCTCGCTCGCGAGCAGCGCGAGGCGCAGGACCTCCTCCGCGCTGCGGCCGCCGAACGGGACGACGTCGGTGACCTCGAGGGCGTTGCGAGTGATCGTGCCCGTCTTGTCCAGGCAGAAGACGTCGATGGAGGCGGCGTCCTCCACGGAGTCGAGGCGGGTCACGAGGACCCCCTCGCGCGAGAGCTCCGTGGCCCCCGCCGCCTGGACGATGGAGAGGACCGCCGGCAGGGCGACCGGGACGGCCCCCATGAGGAAGGTGACGGCGAGCGAGGCGACCGCGACGAGGCCCTCGCCGCGCACCAGGGCCCAGGCGGCGACCGCGACCGACGCCGCGACGCCCACGTACATCATGTAGCGGACGATCAGGAAGAGGAGCTCCTGCTGGCGCGAGCGAGGGGCGGCGTCGCGCACGAGGGCGGCCGCCCTCCCGCACGCGGTCCGCTCGCCGGTCTCGGTGACGCGCGCGACGACCCTCCCGCGCACCACCACGCCCCCGGACGGCACCTCGTCGCCCTCGCCCGCCTCGCGGGGGAGCGACTCGCCCGTGAGCGACGAGAGGTCAAGCTCGCAGGCGCCCGACAGCACGCTTCCGTCGGCGGGCACGACGTCGCCCAGCGAGAGGGAGACCACGTCGCCGGGGACGAGCAGGCGCGACTCGACCTCGCCCCACGCGCCGTCGCGCAGCGTCGGGACGCGTACGCACAGGTCGTCCTTGAGCATGCGGACCGCCTCAGCCGCGGTCGAGGACTGCACCGTCCCCACGACGGCGTTGACGGTGAGAAGCACGAAGATGACGAGGGCCTCCGTCGCGTGGCCCACGGCGAGGGCGAGCGCCATGGCGAGCTCGAGCAGCCAGGGCATCGGTCCCCAGTAGCGCCCGAGGAAGGCCAGGACCGGATTGCGGCGTCGCTCCGCGACCTCGTTGGGGCCGACCTCGGCGAGCAGGCGCGCCGCCTCCTCGCTCGTGAGCCCTCGAATCTCGTCGATGTCCTCGGACCCTGCACCCATGCGTCCTCCTCGGCCGCGCCTGACATCTGACACGCTAGCCTGAACAAGAAGATATGAGAACTACTAGTATTCCTATCAAGGTGATAGGTTCAAACCTATGTGAAGCAGGACGAGGGGACATGATGGCGGGACGCATGACCGTGAGGGACCTCGAGCTGTTCGTCGCCGTGTGCGAGGAGGGAGGCGTCACGGCCGCGGCGCGCGCCCTCGGCGTCGCGCAGCCCTCCGTGAGCCAGGCGGTGCGGGCCCTCGAGGAGCGCTTCGGGGTTCGCCTGTTCGACCGCATGCCGCGCCGGATGGTCCCCACCGAGGAGGGACGACGCCTGCTCGCGCGCGCCCGCGCCGTCCTCGGGGAGCTCGACGGTCTCGAGCGGGCGATGGAGGGGGGTGGCGGCGAGGTCGTCCGCGTGGCGTCGAGCATCACGTGGGCGACGAGGCTCCTTCCTGCCGCCGCGGCCCGCACCCGCGAGCTCGACCCGCCCGTGTCCGTGCGGGCTCGCGTGATGGACTCCGCGAGCGTCGAGCGCGCCGTCGCCGCGGGCGAGGTCGACCTCGGGCTCGTCGAGGGCATCGTGCGCGACCCGCGCGTCGAGGCGGAGGAGCTCGCGTCCGACGAACTCGTGGTGGTCGCGGCGGGCGCAGGCGGCCCGGACGTCCCGGACGAGCTCGCTCCCGCCGCGCTCGCTCGCCTGCCGCTGCTCCTGCGCGAGCGGGGGTCCGGCGTGCGCGACCTCTTCGACGCGGCGATGCTCTCCCGCGGCATCGCGTGCGAGCCGACGTGGGAGAGCGTGAGCACCGAGGCGCTCGTCGAGGCGGTCCGCCACGGCCTGGGGGTCTCGGTCCTGCCGCTCGCCCTCGTCGCCGGGCACGTCGCGTCCGGCGCGCTGCGCCTCGTCCGCGTGCGCGGAGTCGACCTGGGCCGCTCGCTTCTCGCGATCAGGCACCGAGGCCGCGAGCTGACGCTGGGCCGCGTCGCCCTGCTCGAAGCGCTGCGCGGGGCCGCCCTCGGGCTGGGGCGCCCCGAGGCCCCTACGACTCGCTGATGCGTGCGGAGTCCTCGGGCGTGATGGTCATGCTCTGGAAGCGGTGCTCCATGTAGGCGTCGTCGAAGTGCTCGGCGTAGAACTCCTCGACCGGCGAGCTCGGAGCGAGCCCGCTCTCCCGCTGGTACCAGCACTCGAGCGACTGGAACGTCATGATCGCGTTCACGAGCATGAGCGCGGCGCACACCGAGGTGAGCGAGTAGCGCATCCTCCACGGGATGACGTTGATCAGCTTGAGCAGCCGGGGCAGGCACACGCGGATCCAGAACAGGCCGAGGGCGCCCCACATGCACATGAACAGGGTCGAGGTGCGCCCGCCCATGAGCTCGGCGATCGGGTCGGGGAAGAGCCCGAAGATGGTGAAGCCCGAGTAGTCCCAGGCCACGGCTCCGAACCCGACCTGCATGAACCAGCTCACCGCCGCCTCGAAGAGCCCCCCGATCACCGCGGCGACGAGGAAGACGACGACGGGGCTCGCCCGCCAGAAGCGGTTGAGCGCGACCGTCATGAGCACGGCGCCCACGCCGTAGATCGGCGAGAAGGGTCCGAAGAGCATCCCCGCGCGGTCCTGGTAGACCCCGGGGTCGACGACGACCATGTGGTAGACGGTCTCGATGACGAGGCCGAGCACGCAGCAGACGACGAAGACCCAGAACAGGTTGAAGAAGTCGAGCTCGATGAAGCCGCGGTCGCCCTTGGCGCGCCCGAGCGTGCCGGCGCGCGCCGCCGCCTCGTCCTCGGCCTCCTGCTCCGCCCGCTCCCGGCGGCGCTCCTCTATCAGCGTCGGGTCGACGGTGACGGCGACGACGAGGAGGAAGACGATGTGGCCGATCGAGCCGAGGGCGTCCTGCACGGCGCCTCGGAGCATGACCTCCAGCACGAGGGAGACGACGTCGAGCGCGATGAGCCCGTAGGCGTAGCGCGCCGCGTTGCGCCGGTGGTTCCTCAGCAGCGAGATCCCGAAGACGACCGCGACGGCGGCGGTGACGACGTAGACGAGGACGTGCACGACCGAGAGCTGGAGGGTGAGCGTCATGTCGTGCGAGCGCGCGAGCAGCTCGTCGGCGTGCGTCGCCAGCGCGAAGGCGATGAGGCCCGCGACCACCAGGATGAGGAGGCCGGAGACCAGGCTCAGCAGGCCGTAGGCCCTCAGCAGCCAGAAGATCCTACGCGGCTCGGCGACGGCCGCCCCCTCGCTCGCGCTCCCGGACCCGCTGCGTTCGTCGTGCGACATGCCCTCGCCCCTTCTCGGCGTCGTGCCGGCGGCCGCCGGCGACTCACCATCGTAGCAGGGACGTCCCTTCGGCGAATCGCGGCGGGCCCCCGGTGGGCGCAACGTACAATCGTGCCGAGCGTGTCGACCGACAAGCCATCGACAGAGAGGGGACGCACGCAATGGCTAGCATCAGAGAGGTCTTCGAGAAGAGCGGAGGCATCCTCCAGCTCACCCCGACCTGGGTCCCGCGTCCGTTCAACAAGCCGGGCAAGAGGCTGCGCCTGCACCCCGACGACTACTTCGCCTTCGGCACCGACCGCGGCCAGATCACGGAGCGCTGGTTCTCCTCGATCACCCCGTCCGCCAGCGAGGGCGCCGGCCCCACCGAGGGCATGAGCTACGTCAACACCGACGGCACCGAGGAGGGCAAGGTCCTGTTCCGCGACTTCGTCGAGGAGCTCGGCGCCGACCTCATCGGCAAGGAGCTGGTGGAGCGCTTCGGCACCTGGCCGATGTACTCGAAGTTCTATGACAACCTGTGGCCGCTGTTCCACCACATCCACCAGGACGAGGAGGACGCCGCCAAGGTCGGCCTCAACGCCAAGCCCGAGCACTACTTCTTCCCGAAGCAGTACAACCAGACGACCGGCGAGATGCCCATCACCTACTTCGGCTTCGACCCGTCCGTCACCAAGGAGGAGGTCCTCGAGCGCCTGCAGGAGTTCCCCAGCAAGGACAACCGCATCACCGAGCTCTCCCGCGCCTTCCGTCTCGAGCTCGACACCGGCTGGTACACCCCGGCCGGCATGGTCCATGCCCCCGGCTCGCTGTGCACCTACGAGCCGCAGTGGAACTCCGACATCATGGCCGTGTGGGAGAACAACGTCTACGGCGAGGTGTTCGAGGAGGAGTGGCTCCACATGAACATGCCCGAGGAGACGAAGGACTCCCTCGAGGCCATCCTCGCCTGCGCGGACTGGGAGATGAACACCGACCCCAACTACCGCGAGCACTACTTCCACCGTCCCGTCGTCGAGGTCGAGGACGAGGCGCACGTCCAGTACTGGGTCTGCTACGGCAACCCCTACATCGGCGCCAAGGAGCTCGTCGTGAAGCCGGGCCAGACGGCGGTCGTCAAGGACGACGGCGCCTACGGCTGCGTCGTCATCGAGGGCCACGGCACGCTCGGGTCCTACCAGTGCGAGTCCCCCACGCTGATCCGCTTCGGCCAGCTCACCGCCGACGAGTTCTTCGTGGGCCACGACGCCGCGGTCGAGGGCGTGACGGTGACCAACCAGTCCCCCTGCGAGGACCTGGTCATCCTCAAGCACTTCGGCCCGGACCACAAGATCATCTACCCGGAGTTCGGCCAGAAGCGCCTGTCGCTCTAGCGGCACGTCCGGAACGTTCGTAGGTTGGTCGGAGGGTCCGTCCCGCGGGGCGGGCCCTCCCGCGCGCCAAGGAGGTCGCCGGCATGGCAGGCAAGGGCATCACGTACGCGGGTTCGCTCGTCGCGGACACGTTCCACCAGATCGAGTACTTCCCGGTCGAGGGCATGCAGACCCACATCCTCGAGACCAAGCACTTCGTCGGGGGCATCGGGAACAACATCTCCCAGCTCGCCCACATCGACCACGAGATCCCCATCCACGTCTCCGCGATCGCGGGCCTCGACGAGGGCGGCGACCGCTCGGTGTCGATGCTGTCCGCGTATCCCAACGTGGACCTCTCTGGGCTCACCCGCGAGGGGGCGAGCTCGGCGACCCTGGTCATGAACTCGCTCGCCTCGAAGCAGCGCACCTTCTTCTCGCACCCGGCCTCGAGCCGCGTGTTCGACGAGTCCTACGTGCACTGGGACAAGGTCGACTGCGACATCTTCCACCTCGAGTACCTGCTGGGCCTCGCCAGGCTCGATGCCGACGACCCGGAGTACGGCACGCACGCCGCGCGCCTGCTGCACGAGGCCCGCTCCCGCGGGATGCGCACCTCGATCGACATCGTCTCCAAGGAGAACGACCGGGCGCACCACATCGTCGCGAGCGCGCTCAAGTACACCGACTACTGCGTGATCAACGAGATCGAGACGCGCATCGCCACCGGCATCGACATCATGCGCGACGGCGAGCCCGACGAGGCCCTGGCCCGCGAGGCCTGCGGCAAGCTCGCCGAGCTGGGCGCCTCCACCTGGGCGGTCATCCACTGCTCCTCCCAGGCGTTCGGCTACGACTGCGCGAACGGCGAGTTCGTGTCGCTGCCGAGCCTGCGCATCGACCGCGACGAGATCCTCGGCACCAACGGAGCCGGCGACGCCTACAACACCGGCGTCCTGTACCAGGCATACAAGGGCGAGGGGCTCGAGCGCGCGATGCGCTTCGCCGCGGCGACCGCCGGCATGTCCCTGCTGGGCGAGAACGGGTACGCCGCCCTCACCGAGGAGGACGGCATCTGGGAGTTCGAGGCCGCGCGCCGTGCCGCCGAGGCGTAGGAGCCGGAAGGCCCGGGGCCCCATCGCATGACGAGGGCGCCCGTCCCGCGAGGGACGGGCGCCCCTTCCGTTCGGCCGGGCGCGGGCGCGCCGGGGCGCTACTCCGTCGCGCCGCCGCCCTCCTCGCCGCCGGAGGGCGTCGTGGGCTCGGGCGCGGGCTCGGGGTCGGGCTCGGGCGCGACGTAGGGCCCGTAGTAGGTGATGGTCACCGTCGAGCCCGCCTTGGCATCGGAGCCGCCCGTCGGGGACTGCGCGTAGACGACGCCCGCGCTGGCGGCGTCGGGCGCCGCGGAGCCCTGCTCGTAGCTCACGGAGAAGCCGGCCGCGTCGAGGGCGCTCGCCGCGGACTGGTAGCCCATCCCGATCACGTTGGGCACGCTCGAGGGCTCGGGGCCGCGCGAGACGTGGTAGGTCACGGTCTCGCCCTCCTTGACGGTGGTGCCCGCAGCGGTGTCCTGGCGCGCGATGCGGCCCTCCGCCACGTCGTCGGAGTAGACGGCCTCGCCCTCGGCGCCCTTGAGGCCGGCGCGCGTGAGCTCGTCCTGCGCCTGCTCGGGCGTCATGTTGGTGAGGTCGGGCACCTCGACGTCGCCCGCGGGCTCCTCGCCCTGGGAGATCACGAGGTTGATGCGCGTCCCCTCCGAGGCGCTCTCACCGAAGGCGGGGTCCTGCTCCATGACGCGGCCCTCGGCGACCTCGTCGGAGTAGCCCTGCGTGATCGAGCCGACCTGGAAGAAGCCCTCCTCCTCGATCGCGGCGACGGCGTCCTCCTCGGTCATGTTCACGAAGTTGGGGACGGCCTGGGACTTCGTCCCCCCGCCGATGAGGGCGACGGCGACGCCGATTACGACGGCGAGCGCGAGGAGGCCGCAGACGATCCCGGCGACGAGGCGCCGCTTGCGCTTCCGCTCGCGCTTCTCGGCCTGCTCGGTCGCGGACTGCTGCTGGGTCTGGGAGGCGCGCGCCGTCCCGGCGATGGGGGCGTGGACCTCCGTCTTGGCGGGGCGGCCCATCATCTGCGTGGTCGCGGCGCCCATGACGGCGGTCTCGGCCTCGACGCTGCGTCCGGAGAGGTAGCTGGTGAGGGTGCGGGCGAGCTCCTCGGCCGTCTGGAAGCGGGCGCCCGGGTCCTTCTGCATGCACTTGAGGATGATCGCCTCGAGCGAGGGGTCCACCGCGGGGTTGATCTGGCTGGGCGGCACCGGCTGCTCGTTGACCTGCTTGAGCGCGACGGTGATTGAGTCGTCGCCCTGGAAGGGGACCTGGCCCGTGGCCGCCTCGTACATGACGATGCCGAGGGAGTAGATGTCGGTCGTGGGGCCGAGCGGCTTGCCCTGCGTCTGCTCGGGCGAGACGTAGTGGGCGGTGCCGAGCACCGAGTTGTCGGTCGTGAGGTGCGAGTTCTTCGCCCGCGCGATGCCGAAGTCCATCACCTTGATGTTGCCGTCGGGCTGCACCATGATGTTCTGCGGCTTGATGTCGCGGTGGATGATGTCGTGGCGGTGGGCGACCATCAGGGCCTGGGCGATCTGCCGGCCGATCTGGGCGACCTTGCGGCAGTCGAGCGCCTCGTGGTTGCGGATGCCGCTCTTGAGGTCCGTGCCGCGCAGGTACTCCATCGCGATGTAGTAGGTGTCGCCGTCGCGGCCCCAGTCGTACACGGAGACGATGTAGGGGCTCTGCAGGGCGGCGGCGGCCTGGGCCTCCTGCTTGAAGCGCGCCGCGAAGGAGGGGTCGCTGGCGTACTGGGGGAGCATGGTCTTGATCGCGACCGTCCTGCCCAGCACGTTGTCGATTCCGCGGTAGACGACGGCCATGCCGCCGGTGCCGATCCTGTCCTGGATCGTGTAGCGTCCGCCTAGGACCCTGTCTGCCATAGCGTTACTCCTCGTGTGCGTTTCCGTGTGCGTTCGCGTACGTCATTATGCGGCCCCCTGCGCTTGGATGGAGAGGACCTCGGCGATCAGCCGGCCGGCGACGCCGGCGGCGAGCCCCTCGACGTCCTCGCCCTGCTGGCCCTCGATGCAGATCGAGACGGCGAGCGTCGGGCTGTCGTAGGGGGCGTAGCCGACGAACAGCGAGTTCGCCGTCCCGTTGCCGACCTCCGCGGTGCCGGTCTTGCCGGCCACCTGCACGCCCGCCACCTGGGCGCCCATGCCCGATCCGCTCGTGACGACGGAGAGCATGGCCTCCTGCAGCGAGTCGCACGTGCCGGGCGAGACCACCTGCGAGAGGGTGCGGGGCGAGGTCGAGGTGACGGTGGCGCCCTCGGGCGAGAGGACGTGGTCCACCACGTAGGGGTTCATCGCGACGCCGTCGTTGGCGATCGTCTGGGCGATGACGGCGTTCTGCATGACCGTCGTCTGGGGGCCGGCGGGGCTCTCGTGCTGGCCCACGGGCTGGCCGCAGGCGGCCCACGCCGTCTCCCACTCCGTCATCTCGGCCGGGTCCGGCATGAGCGACGTCGTGCACGAGAAGTCGAGCCCCAGCTGCGACCCGTAGCCGAAGGAGCGCGCGACGCTCACGAGCTCGTCGGCGCCGACCTGGGTGCCGACCTGGGCGAACGCGGTGTTGGAGGACACGGTGAGGGCCTCGCGCAGCGTGACGGTGCCGTAGTCGGCGTCATGGTTGTTCGTGACGGGCGCGCCTCCCACCTCGATGGAGGAGGGGGCGGAGTAGGTCGATTCGAGGGTCGCCGCCCCGGACTCCAGCGCTGCGGCCAGCGTGACGACCTTGAAGGTCGATCCCGGGGCGTAGAGGGCCTCGGTCGCGCGGTTCACGAGCTCGCCCGCCTCGGAGCCGCCGGTGATGATGGACTCGAGTTGGTCGTTCGTGTAGGTGGGCGACGAGGCGGAGGCGAGCACGGCGCCGGTCGACGGGTCGAGGATCACGATCGCGCCGGTGTAGCCCTGGAGCGCGCGCTCGCAGGCCGCCTGGATGCGCGAGTCGATCGTGAGGACGACGGAGTTGCCTGGGACGTCGACCCCGGCCATCGAGTTGAGCGCGTTCATCCAGTTCGAGTAGTCGGCGTGCCCCGTGAGGGTCTCGTTGAGGGTGGCCTCGACGCCGCTCGACCCGTACTGGGAGGAGAAGTAGCCCACGACGTGCGAGGCGAGCGAGCCCTGCGGGTACGTGCGCACGTAGCTGCCGTCGGCCTGCTCGACGCTCTCGGCGAGCGTGATGCCGTCGGAGGTGATGATCGAGCCGCGCTGCACGTAGGCGCTGCGGGCGATCGTGTGGTTGTTGTTCGGCATGTCCTGGTAGTCGGCCGCGCGCACGACCTGGACGAGCGTGAGGTTGCCGATGGTCGCGGCGAACAGCAGGGCGAAGACCGTGACCATCACGGTGAGGCGCTTGCTCAGCGCGACGCGCCCCAGGACGCCCGACTCGGGCGTGAGCAGCCCGAAGCGCGCGCGCAGGTGGCTGCCGTGGGCGACCTGGCCGGTCGCGGAGTCGATCGCGGGCAGCGCCGCGTCGAGCGCCTGCGAGCGCACGCCGGTCTCGCCGGTCCCGGAGCCCTCGATCTGGCTGCCGCGCCCGGTGGCCTGGTCCCCCGCGCGCATGAGCAGGGCCACGATCACGAAGCTCGACAGCAGCGAGGAGCCGCCGCGGCTCATGAAGGGGAGCGTCACGCCGGTGAGCGGGAGCAGCCCCGTGACGCCGCCAACGATCAGGAAGGCCTGGAACGAGATGGAGGCCGTCAGTCCCACGGCGGTGAACGCCGCCATGTCCGACTTGGCGCGCGCCGCCGTCGCCAGGCCGCGCACGGCGAAGAGCATGAAGCCCATGAGCACGGCGGCGCCGCCGAACAGGCCCATCTCCTCGCCCACGGCGGAGAAGATGAAGTCGCTCTCGACGACGGGGATGAGGGTCGGGAGCCCCCGGCCCACGCCGGTGCCGACCAGCCCGCCGTCCGCGAGGCTGAATAGCGACTGCACGAGCTGCATGCCGGAGCCCGAGGGGTCGGCGAAGGGGTCGAGCCAGATGTCGACGCGGGTGCGCACGTGGCCGAACAGCTGGTAGCACAGCACGCCGCCGCAGGCGAGCAGCACGAGCGAGATGACGACGTAGGAGACGCGCCCGGTCGCCGTGTAGAGCATGATCACGAACACGGAGAAGAAGAGCAGCGCGCAGCCCAGGTCGCGCTCGAAGACGACCACGAGCAGGCTCACGCCCCACATGACGAGCATGGGCGCGAGCATGCGCAGGCGCGGGACGGCGAGCGGCCCGAGCCTGATGGTGGAGACGGAGAGCATCTCGCGGTTCTCGGCGAGGTAGCTCGCCAGGAAGAGGACGACGAGCACCTTCGCGAGCTCGCCGGGCTGGAAGGTGAGCGGTCCCAGGCTCAGCCACAGGCGGGAGCCGCCGATCTCGGTGCCGAACAGCATGGGCAGGACGAGCAGGACGATGCCCGCGATGCCGACGGTGTACTTGTAGCGCGCGAGGGAGTCGAGGTCGTGGACGAAGAACAGCACCGCGACCATCGCCGCGATGGACACGAAGAGCCACACGACCTGGCCCACGGCCGCCTCGGGGGCGAGGCGGGTCACGAAGGTGATGCCGACGCCCGACAGCAGGAAGACGATGGGGAGGATGGCCGGGTCGGCCTCGGGCGCGAGCAGGCGCACGGCGAGGTGGGCCCCCACGAAGGCGGCGATCAGCCCGATGGGCACGGCGAGCGCGGAGACGGAGAGCTCCACGCCGGCGTTGGCCACGTACATCGCGTAGATGAGCAGGACCGGCAGCGACGCAGCGCCCAGCAGGAGAAGCTCGACGTTGCGGCGCGAGTGGACGCTGCGCTCAGGCATCCTGGCCGCCCCCCTCCTCCGCGGCCGCGTTGCGGGCGGTCTGCGTCTCGCTGGCGAGGTCGTCGGCGATCTGGTCGCGGTAGGAGCGCACCGTGTCCTCGGCCTCGCCGAGGCCGCTCACGTAGATGCCCTCCTCGAGCTGCTCCTGGAGGGCCTCGGGCAGGTCGTCGACCTCGACGTCGGTGACCTGGGCGAGGCTCGAGAGGCGCCTGCCCATGAAGTCGTTGCGCAGGCCCTGGTATATCGCGACGTTGCCGTCGGAGGTCCCGAGGTAGAACGTGTTCGAGACGACGAGGAAGCCGGCGACGGCGAGGGCGAGCACGACGCCGAGGGCGACGAGGACCCATGCGGTCGCGGAGCGGACGAGCCTGCGGTGGTGCTCGCTCGCGGTGCCGTCGTCGAGCACGTCGACGACGATGACGCTCACGTTGTCGTGGCCGCCCTGGGCGAGCGCGTCCGCGACGAGGTTGTCGACGGCGCCCTGCGGGGTCACCGAGCTGACGGCCACCGTCTCGATCTGGTGGTCGGACAGCATGGACGAGAGGCCGTCCGAGCACACGATGATGCGGTCGCCCGCCTCGACGTCGAGGGTGAAGTGGTCCGCGTACATGTTGGGGTCCGAGCCCAGGGCGCGGGTGATGATCGAGCGGTTGGGGTGCAGGCGCGCCTCGCCCACCGTGATCTCGCCGGCGTCGACGAGCTCCTCGACGAACGAGTGGTCGTGGGTCACGCGCACGAGGGTGCCGGCATGCAGGACGTAGACGCGGGAGTCGCCCACGTGGGCGATCGCCATGCGCGCCTTGTCGATGAGCACCGCCGTCGCCGTGCAGCCCATCCCCGGCCTGCCGCGCCCCTGCTCGGCCGCCTCGAGGACGGCCGCGTTGGCCCGCTCGACGGCGACCCCCAGCAGGATGTCGTCGGCGCCGTCGGGCCTCTCGCGGGCGATGGCCTCGGCCGCCACGGCGGAGGCGACCTCGCCGGCCTCGTGGCCGCCCATGCCGTCGCACACGCAGAACAGGGGCGCGTCGACGAGGATCGCGTCCTCGTTGGGGTCGCGCACGAGGCCGACGTCGGAGCGCGCGCCCCAGCTGAGGAACTCGTTCGAGCCGGATTGGGTGGCGGAGTCCACGCGCCCGGCGACGGGGACCGTCTCCCATCCCGGCGCGTTCGCGGGCTCGGCGGGCTCGCCGTCGACGGCAGGCGTCACCTGCATCTCGCCGGTGGCCTCGGCGCCTTTCATCTGGCGCGCGAGGACCTCCTCGGCGGGCAGCGGGCCCGTGGCGTCGGGGTCGCGGCGCACCCCGCGCGAGGGCGGCAGGCTGTCGGGGCCCTGCGGCGTCATCGCCTGCTCACCCGCATGACCGCGTCGCCGATCTGCACCTCGTCGCCGTCGCGCAGGGTGACGGGCTGGGTGATGAGGCGCCCGTTGACGAGGGTGCCGTTCGTGGAGTCGAGGTCCTCGAGCACGAGGGCCGGCCCCTGGATGGTGAAGCGGGCGTGGGTCGAGGAGACGTAGGTCTCCGCGATCACGATGTCGGAGGAGGGGGAGCGGCCCACGACGACGGGGCCGAGCACGTCCACGTGCAGCCCGCGCAGGGACTGCGGGCCCTTGTCGACGTCGATGCCCCAGATGGCGGAGTCCGTGCGCTGGCCCCGCACGAGCCCGATGCCGGTCCTCATCACCGCGAAAAGGAAGAGGTACAGCAGGACGACGAGCAGGATGCGGCCGGCGAACAGGACGATGTCTATCATCTAGGCCTCCCTGAACTCGAGGTTCGCGAGTCCGACGGTGATGAGGTCACCGTCCCTCAGGAGGCAGGAGTCGACGTCGACGTCGTTGACGAGGGTCCCGTTCGTCGAGTTGAGGTCCGTGATGCGCCAGTCCCGTCCGTCGAAGGTGAGCTCCGCGTGGCGGCGCGACACGTTGGGGTCGTGCAGGACGATGCCGCGCTCGGTCCGCTCGCGGCCGATGACCGTGCGCGGGGCGGAGCCGGCGTAGGTGCGTCCGGTGGAGCGGTCGATGAGCAGGCAGGACGCCGCCTCGGCGGCGGGCCTGCGGGCGGGCTCCGCGGCGGGCTCCGGGACGGACGCGCGCGCGGCGCGGCCGGCCATCGCCCCGGCGGCGACGGGGGCGGCGCCCAGGGGCGGCACCTGCGGCGCGCCCGGGGCGGCGACGGGGAGCCCGAGGTCGTCGGGCATGCGCTCGAGCCCCAGCTCGTCCTCCGCGAGGTGCGTGCGGGCGGGACGGGGGGCGGGCTGCGGCGCGGGGCGCGAGGAGGGGCGGCCGGCGAACCGGCGTCCCGCGGCTGCGGGCGCCCCGCCCATGAACTCGCTCTCCTCCTCGGAGAGGCGCATGAGGGTGCGCGCGCCCACGTTCTCCGCGAACACGGAGAACTTGCCGCTGCGCAGGGTGGGGTCCGGGATGAAGCGGAAGAGGGGCTCGCCCACGAAGGCGTAGCCGCGCCGCTCGGCCTGGGACTTGACGAGCTGGGCCGCCTCGCGGGTGACCTGGGCGTACAGGGGCCTGATGACCTGTGCGTCGTCCTCCGAGACGAGGACGGTGTAGAGGGCGGGCGCGGTGTCGACGCCGTTGATGACGTAGGTCTCGTCCTCCATGGCGCGCACGGCCCGCTTCGCGAGCTTCTTGAACGAGAACGGCGTGGCCCTCCCCGAGGGGGACTCGCCGAAGATGGCGCCCACGCGCTCCTCGAACATGCTCAGAACGTTCACGCTACCTCACCTCCGCCGCGTCTTCGGGCACTCCGAAGGTCGCCAGCGACAGCGACAGGAACACCACACAGGCTATCGCAAGCGCCACGGACGCCGGGTCGGGCAGCTCCCATATCCCGCCATTCTCCATCGCCCCGGCGGCGACCTGCGCCGCGACGGCGCCTCCCGCCGCCACGATCTCGCCGAGCACGGCAGCCCCGGTCCCGCCGCGCCCCACGAGCAGGCTCGCGAGGCAGCCCGCGAGCGCGCAGCCCGCCACCAGGACGAGCGCCGCGGGATCGGCGAGCACGGGCGGCAGCGCCGAGGCGAGCCGCCCCAGGTCGTAGCCGACCTCGGCGGCGACGGGGCAGGCGAGCATGAGCAGGCACGACAGCGCGCCCGTGGCCCCTGCGACGAGGGGGCCGGCGACCAGGCCGCAGAGCGCGGCCGAGCACACGGGCGTCCCCGTGGCGACGCCCGCGAGCAGGGCCGCGGATCCGCAGCGGCTCCTCCGTGCGGGGACCCACCACGCGGCGAGCGCGGCGAGCAGGAGCACGGCGGCGGCGACGCGCTGGGGGGCCGTGGCGGGGTCCGGGCTCACGAGGGCGAGCGAGGCGGCGAGGCCGGCCGAGACGAGCGCGGAGCCGAGCGGCGGCCACGCCGCACCCGCGACGCCGCACGCGAGGGTCGCCACGACGCGCCCGCCGCCGAGCAGGCGGTTCGTGACGGGGCCGAGCAGCCGGAAGCCGACGACGGCGCACACGAGCGCGGTGAGCGCGCGCAGGCACGCGTCGCCGAGCCAGGGGGCCCGCACCGCGAGCGGGAGCGGGGTCCCGGCGAGGCCGCAGGCGACCTCGTCATCCGAGAGCTGGGCGAGCAGCTGCCGGACGGAGGCCTCGCCGGCCTCCGGGTCGCCCAGGGCGGGCACGAGCGCGTCCGCGAGGTCGCCGACGTCGGGGATGCGCTGCTCGGGGAAGGGGGCGAGCGCCTCGGACATGACCTGCTCGACGCCTCCGGCGAGGCTCGGATCGAGGCGCGAGAGCTTGGGCGAGGGGCCCTTGCGGACCTTGGCGAGCGACGCCTCGGGCGACTTCGCGTCGAAGGGGGCGCGTCCCGTGAGCGCCTCCCACGCCACGGCGGCGAGGGCGAACACGTCGCAGCGCTCGTCGACGAGCTCCCCCATGATCTGCTCGGCCGGCATGTAGCCGACGGTACCCCCACGCGCGCCGCCCCAGCCCGCCCCGGAGGCGAGCGCGGCCATGCCGAAGTCGGAGAGCTTCACGACCCCGGAGCGGTCGATCAGGATGTTCGAGGGCTTGATGTCGAGGTGGAGGACCCCGTTCTCGTGGGCGTAGGCGAGCGCCGCGGCGACCGCGTCGAGGACGTAGGCAGTCTCGTCGCAGGTGAGCGTCCCGCCCTCGACGCGCTGGAGCAGCTCGGCGAGCGAGACGCCGTCGACGTACTCCATGACGATGTGGGCGTAGTCGCCCTCGATCTCGAAGTCGTGGACGGTGACGATGTTGGGGTGGGCGAGCATGCAGGCGATGCGCGCCTCGCCGATCGCGTCGGCGGCCGACGTCGTCGGCACGTCGTCGGAGGTGGGGAACAGCGGGATCCGCTTGATGGCGACCCGGCGCTGCAGGCGGGTGTCCCAGCACACGTCGACCTGTCCGAAGCCTCCCGAGGCGCGCACCTCGAGCACGCTGTAGCGGCCGAGCAGCAGGGTCGGCGCCGGGGCGGCGGCCGCCTCCTCCGCGCAGGCGACGCCCGCGGCGCGCTCGTACGGGGTGGCGGCCTCGCCGACGGCGGGCCTCAGGGTCGTCCTCTGCGTGCTTCGCTGTGCCATGCGCTCCTCCTGGTGCGGTTCGGGTGCGACGGGAGCGGGCGCCGATGTCCGGCGCGCATGTGCCTCCATTATTTTAGCGGGTTGCCGTTGCGCCGCCCGGGTGAGTAGTAGTAGAATGCTCACTCACGCGGGCGTGGCGGAATTGGCAGACGCGTACGGTTCAGGTCCGTATGGAGGCAACTCCATGGAGGTTCAAGTCCTCTCGCCCGCACCACGAATGCGCGAGGCCCCGGGCACGAGCCCGGGGCCTCTTCTAGTATTCGCAGGTGAGAGGTTGGTTCCGGCCGGCTACGCCCGCGCCGCGAGGTCGTCGCGCGCACGCGCCATGGCGGCCATCATCTCGTCGATCATCGCGAGGGGGTCGTCCGCGCACACGATGCCGGAGGTGGCGCCGGTCCCGTCCGCGCCGCGCATGACCGTGTCGTAGACGTCCTGCCCGCAGTGGATGCCCGCCCCCTGGAAGACGATGGTCTCGGGCGAGATCGCCTTCACGGCCTCGCGGGTCTCGCGCATGTAGGACTCGTCGGCCACTTGTCCGGTGCCGATCAGGCTCGTGAGCTCGCACACCATGAGGTCGGGGTGGAGCTGCGCGACGGCGCGGGCGTCCTCGACGGAGTCCGTGGCGACCATCGAGAGCAGGCCCACCTCGTCGCAGCGGCGGATGCTCTCCGAGATGTCATGCAGGGTGCGGGGCCTCTCGGCGTGGTTGATGAAGACGGCCTTGACGCCGGCGTCGGCGAGCGCCTCGGGGAGGACGGCCCCCATGCCGCGCCCGGGGACGATCGGGTCCACCGTCTGGGCGAGCGGCGTGAGGTGGGGGCAGTGCTCCACGACGTAGGGGAGGTCGACGAGCTGGGCCGAGAAGAAGCTGTCGAGGCCGTAGCGGACGGCGCACTCCTCCGCCTTGTCGGCGAGCTCGCGCAGGCGCGCGCCCCACACGTAGGACTTTGGGTTGACGCTGAACACCGGTGTCGTGAGACGTGCCTTCTCCATGGGAGCCCCTTTCCGTCCCGTGGTCGCCGCCCGCGGGCGGCGCGCCTAGTCCTCGTCGTCGAACAGGCTCCAGTCCCCGTCCGAGCGCTCGTGGTTGCGATACATGACCCGGGTCCTGCGCTCGAGCACGAGGGCGAGGATCACGAAGAAGACGACGGCTCCGAGCACGAGGGCGAGGACGCCCCCGCGCGTTCCGAAGAGCCATCCGAGAAAGGCAGAGATCTGGTCCATCGGGGCGCTCCCATCGCATGCGCGCGGCAGGTCACCGCCGCGAAATACGCACAGTATATACTTGGCCCCACAACCGGACCCAGCCAAGGGAGTGACCATGCTCGACATCAAGTTCGTACGCGAGAACCCCGACGCCGTAGACAAGTCGTGCTCCGAGCGCAACGCGTCGTGGGACCGCGAGCGCTTCTTCGAGCTGGACGCGCGCCGTCGCGAGCTGATCTCCGAGGTCGAGTCCCTCCAGGCCGACCGCAACGCCGTCTCCAAGAGGATTGGCGAGCTCATGCGCGCCGGAGAGCGCGAGGAGGCCGAGCAGGCCAAGCGCCGGGTCGCCGCGAACAAGGACCGCATCGCCGAGCTCGACCGCGAGCGCACGCAGGTCGAGGCGGACCTCAAGGCGCTCGTCGCCGCCATCCCCAACATCGCGGACGAGTCGGTTCCCTTCGGCCGCGACGAGTCTGACAACCCCGAGGTGCGCCGCTGGGGGACGCCGCGCACCTTCGACTTCGAGGCGAAGGCCCACTGGGACCTGGGACCCGACCTCGGCATCATCGACTTCGAGCGCGGCGTGAAGCTCGCCCAGTCGCGCTTCTACCTGCTGGGCGGCATGGGGGCCAGGCTCGAGCGCGCGCTCATCAACTTCATGGTCGACCTGCACGCCGAGGCCGGCTTCAAGGAGTGGTGGCCGCCCGTCGTCACCAACGCGGCGTGCCTGTTCGGCACGGGCCAGCTCCCCAAGTTCGAGGACGACCTGTTCCACGTGGGCGACGACATGTACCTCATCCCCACCGCCGAGGTCATGCTCACCAACATCCACCAGGGCGAGATCCTTGACGCCTCGAGCCTGCCGCGCTGGTACACCGCCTTCACCTCGTGCTTCCGCGAGGAGGCGGGCTCCGCCGGCCGCGACACCCGCGGCATCATCCGCGTGCACCAGTTCGACAAGGTGGAGATGGTCAAGTTCGCCACCCCGGAGACCTCGATGGACGAGCTCGAGAGCATGACCGCCGAGGCCGAGCGCGTCCTGCAGACGCTCGGGCTGCCGTACCGCGTCATCTGCCTGTGCACGGGCGACATCGGCTTCTCCGCGAGGAAGACCTACGACGTCGAGGTGTGGCTGCCCAGCTACGACAACTACAAGGAGATCTCCTCCTGCTCGAACTGCGGAGACTTCCAGGCGCGCCGCGCCAACATCCGCTACCGCGACCCGGAGGCCTTCAAGGGGACGCGCTACGTCCACACGCTGAACGGCAGCGGCCTCGCCGTCGGCCGCACGATGGCCGCGATCATGGAGAACTACCAGAACGAGGACGGCAGCATCACCGTCCCGGAGGCGCTCGTGCCCTACATGGGCGGCGTCGAGGTGATCGCCCCCGAGGAGTAGGAACCGAACACACGTTCTGTTTCCGTCCGCCCCTCCCGCCAGAATGTCGGCAACGGCATTCGAGGCGAGGAGGGGCGATGGCTGTACATGACAGGTGCGGAGTCGTGGCGGAGGAGTCGGTCTCGGTGTGGGTCGAGGGGAGCGGAGGTGGCCTGAGGGTCGAGGAGCTCGCCTGCGGCCCGTCCGTGCGCGACGCGCTCGGCTCCGAGGAGCTGGAGCATGCCGTCGAGCTGGACGAGGCGGGTGCCACGGCGCTCGTCGCAGCCCTCGGGGTGGGGGCGAGGCACGCCGCGCTCGTGACGGAGGCCTTCTTCACCGGAGGGGGAAGGCGACTCTCGGACCTCATGGACCTGCTGGACCGCAACGGGATCGGGTTCCGCTACGAGGCGCGCGGCCTGCCGGAGGGGTAGCGCGGCGGGAAACGAAGAGGGGCCCCTCTCGGGGCCCCTCGGGTTCGCTGGTGCGCCGTACAGGATTCGAACCTGTGACGTCCTGATTCGTAGTCAGGCCCTCTATCCAGCTGAGGTAACGGCGCGTGCCCAGTCATAGTGTCACCGTCTCGGCCGCGTGTCAAGCGGCGCCGCTCCCTTCGCAGGACCTCTACGTACGGGAGGGGGCCGCGGGGTCGCGGGCGCCGCGGATGACCGCCCCGCTCTCGAACGCGTCGAGCACGTCCTTCCACTGCGCCCGCTCCTCCGGGTGCTCGGCGAGGCGCCGCATGAAGCGGTCGAGGATGTCGGGGCGCTCGCGCAGCGTGCGGACGTAGTTGTTGAGGTCACGGCGCTCGATGTGGGCGTCGATCTCCTCGGGCGCGTGGAACGCGTCCTGGTCGGTCGGGTCGTACCAGTAGCCGCGATGCTCCCTGGCGGTCGCCGGCCTGCGGTACTCCAGCCAGTTCGAGCGCTCGCACTGCCTCTTGTCGAGAATCGTGGTCATGTCGTCCTCCGTTCGTCCGGTTGCCGTGACTGCATCGTCGGCCGTGGCGCGGCTTGGCGTCCGAGATGCGGACACTCGTGCGGTCGCATAGTCGCGGGGATCGGGGAGGGACGCGGGGCGCCTGCCTGCGCTCCCTCCCCTCGGCTACGCGGTATCAGGAACGACGGGGCACGCGAGTGACAAGAAATACGAATGCTAAGACAGTTAGGAATAGGTAAATCGAATGATAAGGGCACGGTGCGGCTCGAACGAGACGAGGGGCGCCCGTCGTGGATGACGGACGCCCCTCGAGGACGTGCGCTGGCGGAGAGCTGGGGATTCGAACCCCAGAGGGGATTTGCGTCCCCTACTCGCTTAGCAGGCGAGCACCTTCGGCCTCTCGGTCAGCTCTCCGTGGTGACTGAGCATGATACCCCACCGACCCCCTGCTCACAACACGGGCGCGTCCCCGATGCGGCACCGTCCGCCTCCCGGGGGCGTACCATGGGTCGCAGGCTGTTCGGCGACCGCCTCGCGGCGGAGAGCGGAGGGGACCATGATCGAGGAGGACGGCTTCCTCGCAATCCCGGCGGACGAGATGAACCTCGAGGACTACGAGCACGTCAGCAGGAACACGGGCAACCGCACCTTCGAGCGCACCCTCGTGACCGACGGGGAGACGGGCATGGTGGTGCGCATGATCACCTATCCCAAGGGCACCGTCACCCCGGAGCACGACCACGACTGCGCCCACGGCATGTACGTCGTCGAGGGGACGCTGCACACCGACAGAGGCGACTTCGGTCCCGGCAGCTTCGTGTGGTTCGAGGAGGGCTGCGTGGCCGAGCACGGCGGCGGCGACGAGGACGTGACGGTCGTCTTCATCACCAACAAGCCGTTCAGCATCAACTACCACGCGCTGGGGTAGCCGAGGGCCGGATCAGCTCGAGAACTGGGTCTTCCAGCGGGCGATCGCGCGCTCGGGGAGGCGTATGTCGCACTCGTAGGGACGCTCGACCCACGAGGCGAGCCCTCCCGCCGCAGCGTCCTCCCTCTCGATGACCGGAAGGTTCGTGTCGGCGCCGATCTGCCGGGCGCGGTTGTCCACGGTCACGATGAGGGAGCGCACCCGTCGGTTGAGGGCGCGGATGCCGGCGTGGAGGCGGGTCCCGACGTAGTCGACCTCGCCGGAGACGAGCACGCGGTCGAGCTCGGAGACATCCGGCCCCACGAGCTCGAACTCGCTCGTGTCGACGATCCGCTCGAGGCACCAGTCGAGGTCGTGGCTCCCCTGGACCCAGATGATCACCCGGTCGTAGCTCTCGCGGAGCACGCGCAGCATCTCGGCGTCGCGCTCCGCGTCGAAGCAGTAGTCCGTCACGGACGTGACGACCGTGTCGGCCTTGTCCCGCGGGATGGAGCGCTGGAGCTCGTGGGAGAGGCCCCACATGGTGGGGCACGCGGTGTTCAGGACGTTCTCGTAGCCGAGGTCGACGAGGAAGCGCCGGGCCTTCTCGTCGCGGACGGAGTGCAGGCAGCTCGTGCCGAGCAGCGCCTTGTACAGCATGCGCGTGTAGCGAGGGGTCGGCCCCTCGATGCCGATGTCGGACAGGCCGACGCCCAGCAGGCAGACGTCCTTGTAGCTGTGGAGGTCGTGGGGCAGGACGAGCTGGCGCTGCCCGTACATGTCCTTGTAGAGGATGTTCGTCCCGCACAGGATCTTGAGGTAGGGGGCGGCGTCCTCGCGGGGCTCACGCCGGCCTCGGGATGCGTCGGGATGCGTCGGGATGCGCTCGAGGTCCGCCGTGCCGAAGATCTCGCGGCAGACGTCGTCGCACGCCTGCATGATGATGTGGTCCCCCGAGTTCTCGCTTCCGATCTCGGTGTCGAGGAGGATGACCGACGAGGCGTCGAGGCGCTCCGGCAGGGGGTCCCTTCCTCGCCTCCTCAGCGCGCTGGCCAGGTCCAGCCACTCGTGAAGCGTTGCCATCGCGTCTCCTAGCTCCTTCCGAGGCGGGCAAGCAGCGAGCGGATGCCGCCCCGCTCTCGCCCGACGTCTTCTGCCTCGACCGGCCCGGCGTCGAAGCCGGACCGCGCCGCGCCCCCATCGGGAAGGGGCTGCTCGTGGGTGCATCCCGCCGTCCCGGCCTCGTCGACGAACTGCCACCAGCGCGCTTCGCAGGCGGCCTCCTGCCCCCGTCGCGTCACGTAGAGGTGCGCGTGCCAGATCGTGGGGGCGTCGGGTCGGGCGGGCAGGGGGATGACCGTCCGCCAGGCGCCGTCCTCCTCCCGCGCGAGGTCGACCCAACGCAGGTCGTCCTGGGACATGCCCGACCACACGGCGACCGAAGAGGCGACGACCTCGTCGGCAGGACCCGGGTCGAGCCGGACGTCCAGGCGGTTCGCCCGGACCGCGGTGCGCGCGAGCACGACCTCGCGGCGCTCGCGGGCGTCGAGCTCGCGTTGCCTGGCGACGCAGTCCTCCCGGAGCGGCCTCGGCGCCGCCGCGTAGGTGCGCCCCGTCTCCCCCTCGTCCCAGTCCCGGCCCTCGACGAGCGCCTCGAGGGCGTCGCAGAACGCCCCGTCCTCCCGCTCGATGTCCCGGCCCGCCACCCACGCGCGGGCCGCCTCGCCCATGCGGGCGCACGCGCCCTCGTCGTCGAGCGGGTCGAGGACGGACGAGGCGATCCCCGCGGGCGTCGGCTCGGCGAGCGCGACGCAGCCGTCCGCGAAGTCGTGCAGGTTGTTCTCGCGGTGGAGGTCGACGACGGGGAGCCCCGCGGCCATCATCTCGAAGGGGATGCGGGAGGGGTTGCTCGAGCTCATCGAGACCCCGCAGCGGCAGCGGCAGTAGAGGGCGTTGCACTCCTCGACGCTCAGGAGTCCGAGGTGGCGGAAGCGCCGGTCTCCCGGGAACGGGCCCTCGGCCGAGCCGTAGGTGACCACGGTCACCCCCTCGTCGAGGTCCGCGACGATGCGCAGGGCCTGGCGCAGGATCGGGGCGATGCGACGGTCCTTCTCGGGCTGCCAGATCGCGCAGACCGCGCGCTCGCGCACGGCGTCGTCCGTCGGCCGGTAGACGCCCAGGTCGACGCCGAAGTCGCAGACGGCCGGACGCGCCCCGGTCTTCCGGCGCAGGCGCCGCGCGAGCCAGCGTCCCAGGACGATGGGCGCGAGGCCGAGGGAGTAGCTCTGCTCGGCGACGATGCGGGCCGCCCCCATGGGGAAGAACCACGGCTCCCAGTCCTGGACGAAGTAGGCCTTCGCGGCGCAGGGCGCCGACGCGGCGAGGGAGGCGGTGTCCCACGAGGTGGCGACCACGGCGTCGTGGGCGGCGTCCACCTCGGGGCGGAAGCGCACGTCGTCCGGACGGAAGCCGAACCACCTCTCGATGCGGTCGGCGACCAGGGAGGGGTCCGTGGGCCGGTAGTCCTCGTTGGGCACGAGGTAGAACACGTTCTCGTGCCCGCGCTCCCGCAGGGCGCGGGCCTTCCTCACGATCGTGCGGTACCCGCCCCCGCCCTCGGTCGGGCTCGGGACGATCCAAGCGACGGATGCCACGGCTCACACCTCCCCTGGGACCTGACAAGGCCATGGTACCCGGCCCCGGGCTCCCGCGGGGCGTCAGGGCAGGAAGCCCTCTCCCACGACGACGTCGCCCGCGTGGGCCCGCAGCGCGTCGAGCGAGAAGCGCTCCACGAGCTCGGCCGCGGAGACCTCCTCGCCCGCATCGGCGAGGCCCACGCACGCGGCGAGGCGTCCCACGACGGGCTCAGGCCCGGCGTAGCGCCTGCGGAGGGCGCCGAGGTCCAGGTCGCCGTCCCGCTTGGCGAGGCGCCTGCCGTCGGGCGCGACGAGGAGCGGCACGTGGGCGTACTCCGGCGTCGGCAGGCCCAGCAGGCGCTGGAGGTAGACCTGGCGCGCCGTCGAGCCGAGCAGGTCGCGTCCGCGCACGACCTGGGTGACGCCCTCGGCGGCGTCGTCGAGCACGACGGCGAGCTGGTAGGCGAAGACGCCGTCGCTTCGACGCACGAGGAAGTCGCCGCAGGCGCGGGCGAGGTCCTCCTCCCGCTCGCCGTAGACGAGGTCGCGGAAGGAGACGAGGGCCGCCGGGTCGCCCTCGCGGGGGACGCGCAGGCGCGTGGCGGGACTCCTGCGCTCCGAGCGCCGCGCGACCTCCTCGGGCGCGAGGTCGCGGCAGGTCCCCTGGTACACGTAGGTCCCGTCGGAGAGGTGCGGCGCGCTCGCGGCGTGCAGCTCGGCGCGGGTGCAGAAGCAGGGGTAGGTGAGCCCGCGTCCGGCCAGGACCTCGACGGCCCGCCCGTAGTCGGCGCCGTCCTCGCTCTGGCGCAGGGGGCCCGCGTCCCAGTCGAGCCCGAGCCACGCGAGGTCGTCGACGATCCGGTCGGCCGCCGCGCGGTCCTGCGCCCGGGGGTCCAAGTCCTCGATGCGGAGCACGACCCTCCCGCCGCGCGAGCGCGCCGCGAGCCAGGCCATCAGGGCGGAGAACGCGTTGCCCAGGTGCATGCGGCCCGAGGGCGTGGGCGCGATGCGTCCCGTGACCGCGCCTTCCGTGCCGACCATGCGCCCCTCCCGTCCTCGCGTGCCGAGGCGAAGGCCTCCGCCTCCGGCGCGTGGCGTAGAGTGTAGCCCGACCCGCCGCGCTTCTCCCGACGCCGATCGGAGCCGCCATGTCCCCTCTCCCGCGTCCCCGCCAGCGCCGCCTCCGTGCGGCGTGGCCGCTCGTCGTCCTCGCGCTCCTCGCCGCGCTCGTCGCGGCGCCCTCGCCCGCGCTGGCGCGCGACTACGCGATCGAGCGGGTCGACATCGACGCGACCGTCGGAACCGACGGGGTGCTCTCGGTGGTCGAGGAGCGCACCTACGAGTTCGACGGGGCCTTCAACGGCGTGTACTGGGACCTGTCGCTCGACGGGGGCGACGCGGCGGACCTCTCCGTCGAGCTCCTCTCGTGCGGCGTCGTCGAGGACGGCTCCTACCGGGAGCTGCCCTACGACACCTCGGGCGCGGACGACACGTACTACTCCTACGTCTGGACGAACGACTCCGGCAGCCAGGTGCTCCGCGCCAAGCTGTACTGCCCGCAGGAGGACGCGACGGTCACCTTCCGCATCGCCTACGAGGTCACGGGCGTCGTCTTCTCCTACGCCGACTGCGGGAGCCTGTACTGGCAGTTCGTCTCGGACGGCTGGGACGTCGCCTCGAACGACGTCACCTGCACGGTCCACCTCCCGGTCCCGCCCGGCGAGGGCGTCGAGGCGGGCGAGAACGTGCTGCTGTGGGCCCACGGCCCGCTCGACGGCGAGGTGCGGGCGACCGACGACGGCGTGCGGGCGACGGTGCCGGCGGTCGGCACGGAGGACTTCGCCGAGCTGCGCCTCACCTTCCCCAACTCCTGGCTCGCCGGCATGGAGCCGGAGCCCCGCGCGATGCTCGACGCCATCCGCGCCGAGGAGGACGGCTGGACCGCGCGGACGGAGGCGCGACGGTGGGCGCGCAGGATCGCGCGCATCGTCCTGGTGACGGCGGGCGTCGGGTTGGCCGTCGCGACCGTCGCGCGCTACCGCCGCGTGCGCGACGCCTACGAGCGCACCCACACCCCGAGCTTCCAGGGGGAGTACTTCCGCGACGTCCCCTCGTCGGACCACCCCGCCGTGCTGGGCGCGCTGCTGCGCCAGGGGAAGTCGCTTCCCGAGGACATCACCGCGTCGCTCATCCGCCTGTGCGACCTGCGCCAGGTGGACCTCCTCGCCGCTCCCGACGCGCAGGGGCGGGGGTCCGGCGGAGGGTTCCGCCTCGTCAGGCGCCACGACGCCGGCAGGCTCGAGGACCCGGTGGACCGCCAGACGGTGAAGTTCCTCTTCGACGGGGTGCTGCCGCTCGTGCCGCATCGCGTCGACGACGACACGCTCGACTTCGCGAGCGTCCCCGTCGTCGCCAAGGACCACGCCGAGCGCTACTCCGAGCTCGTCGGGGAGTGGGAGGGGGCCGTGGACGACCGGATCCTCGCCCGTGGGTTCCTGCGCGACGAGAGCGAGGTCGGGAAGGGCGCCCTGCGCACCCTGGCCGTCGTCGACGTCGTCGCCGGCGTCGCCTCCCTGGGCCTCGCCGCGTTCCTCGAGTGGCTGCCCGCGCTCGTGGCGGGCGCGCTCCTCCTCGTGGTCGGCTGCGTCGTCCTCGGCCTGGCGAGCAGCCGCTTCCGCGACGCGTCTCCGGAGGCGGTCGAGATCGTCGCGAAGCTCGAGGCGCTCAGGCGCTGGCTGCGGGAGTTCACCCGCCTCGACGAGGCCGTGCCCCAGGACGTCGTGCTCTGGAACCGCCTGCTCGTGATGGCCGTGGTGCTCGGCGTCGCCGACGAGGTCATCGAGCAGCTGCGGGTCGCGATGCCCGCCCTGCTCTCCGAGCCGGGCATGTACTACCCCTACCTGTGGGTCTACCACGGCCACGGCGCGAGCTCGCCGAGCTCGGCGTTCTCCGACGCCTACGCGCACGCCTCCTCGGTCTCGACGGCGGCGACGAGCTCCGGCTCCGGCGGCGGCTTCTCCTCCGGCGGCGGCGGAGGAGGAGGCGGCGGCGGGGGCGGCGGCGCCTTCTAGCGGGCCCCTTCGGAGGCGCGTCGGCCCCGTGTCCGGGTCCCGCGCGCGCACCGTCCCCCGCTGCGGGATAATCCCCGCACCGAGGAAGGGGGCGCGCTCTATGGGCGACGTGCGGCGTGACAACGGGGAGCTGGGCGACTTCAGGCTGGGGAGGCCGGAGCTCGTGTGCCGGTGGCGCCTCGCCGCCGGCAGGCTCCCGCTGGAGAACCGTCACGTGCGAGCGCTGTCGCGCCGCCGGCTGGGCGGCGAGCCCCCCTCCGCCGAGCTCCTGGGGTGGGTCAGGCAGCACGTCGAGTGGACGCTCGAGCGCGGGGCCGCGGCCCATCCCGACGGCGTGCTCATGCTCATCGTCGACGAGGAGGGGCATGCGGCCATGACGGTGGGCCCCTACGAGCCGCTGGCGCGCCCCTCCCTGCGCTCCCTGGCCGCCCGCGCGCTGGACGCGGCCGCCGAGGGCGAGCGGACGGGCGTCGCCCCCGAGTCGCTGTGGCTCGTGCGCGACGACCACCTCGTGTTCGGCTGCCCCGCCGACCGCCACCCCTCCGGCGCCAACGACCTCGTCGCCCAGCTCGCGTCCACCCTCGGCATGGCCGTGGTGCGCGACCGCGGCGCGGCGGAGGCCGCGCGCGCCGGACGCGCCCGCTGCGACGAGGCGTTCCTCGTCTCCGACGAGCACGGCGTCGTCGTCGCGCGCGACGCCCGCGGGCCCCGCGCGCGGCGCTTCCGCGACTCCTACGAGCGCCTGCTGGAGCAGGTGCGCGCACGCTGAGGCGGCGCCCGCGCGCCCGAGCGCGGGGAAACCCTACCGAATTCCTGGTATTTCGTGCTTTCCGAACCTTGCGCGGCTCGCGCGCAAGATGGGATATGATAGCCGGTGGTCCGTTATCCCATTTCCGAAGGAGAGGATATGGCTCGAGCATTCAAGTCGATGGACGGCAACGAGGCCGCGGCATACGTATCGTATGCCTACACCGACGTTGCCGGTATCTACCCCATCACCCCGTCGAGCCCGATGGCCGACCACGTCGACCAGTGGGCGTCGCAGGGCATGAAGAACATCTTCGGCATGCCCGTCAAGGTCGTCGAGATGGAGTCCGAGGCCGGTGCCGCCGGTGCCGTCCACGGTTCGCTGGGCGTCGGTGCGCTCACCACCACCTACACGGCCTCCCAGGGTCTCCTCCTGATGATCCCGAACATGTACAAGATCGCGGCCGAGCAGCTGCCCTGCGTGTTCCACGTCAGCGCCCGCACGCTCGCGACGCAGTCGCTGAACATCTTCGGTGACCAGGGCGACGTCATGGCCTGCCGCCAGACCGGCTTCGCCATGCTGGCCGAGGGCAACGTGCAGGAGGTCATGGACCTCTCGCCCGTCGCGCACCTGTCCGCCATCTCCGGCAAGGTGCCCTTCATCAACTTCTTCGACGGCTTCCGCACCTCCCACGAGATCCAGAAGGTCGCCGTCTGGGACTACGATGACCTCAAGGATATGTGCGACATGGACGCCGTCCAGGCCTTCCGTGACCACGCGCTGAACCCCGAGCACCCGCACGCCCGCGGCTCTCACGAGAACGGCGACATCTTCTTCCAGCACCGCGAGGCCTGCAACTCTGCCTACGACGCGCTGCCCGCCGTCGTCGAGAAGTACATGGGCAAGATCAACGACAAGCTCGGCACCGACTACGGCCTGTTCAACTACTACGGCGCCCCCGACGCCGACCGCGTCGTCGTCTGCATGGGCTCCTTCTGCGACGTCCTCGAGGAGGTCATCGACTACCTGACCGCCCACGGCGAGAAGGTCGGCCTCGTCAAGGTCCGCCTGTTCCGCCCGTTCTCCATCAAGCACTTCGTCGACGTGCTCCCCGAGACGGTCAAGAAGATCGCCGTCATGGACCGCACCAAGGAGCCGGGCTCCATCGGCGAGCCGCTCTACGAGGACGTCGTCTCCGCGCTCTACGAGGCCGGCCTCACCGGCATCAAGGTCGTCGGCGGCCGCTACGGCCTGGGCTCCAAGGACACCCAGCCCTCCAGCGCCTTCGCCGTCTACGAGGAGCTCAAGAAGGACGAGCCCAAGCGCGAGTTCACCGTCGGCATCGTCGACGACGTGACGAACCTGTCCCTCGACGAGGACAAGGACGCCCCGAACACCGCCGCCCCCGGCACCATCGAGTGCAAGTTCTGGGGCCTCGGCGGCGACGGCACCGTCGGCGCGAACAAGAACTCCATCAAGATCATCGGCGACCACACCGACAAGTACGTCCAGGCCTACTTCCAGTACGACT